>JAISBO010000018.1 GCA_031266155.1 Puniceicoccales bacterium | reverse complement strand
TGCTCTGCCGTTTCGAAAAATTTCTGCAGTGAGTAATCCGTGTAGGCTATGAGTTCTTGTAATTTTTCATTGCCCTTCGGAAATTTTCCATGCAATCGTTGGGGATATAGGTATGGATGATGGGAAGACAACGAAAATAAAACAGAGCAAAAAGGTTTTTTTGTTTTATCCACCTTCCTTGCGACAAACTGAAAAAATTCTTCGTCATATACACCCCAACCGCTAGCGTTTGAACTAGGGCCGTCGTAGTCATATTGACAATAGCATTCATCAAATTGTGCCTTGCTCGTTAGGCTTCCAAAGTGGCAAGAGTTATCCTTCCCGCCGTAGAAAAATAACGTTTTATATCCATCTTTCTTTAAAATTGATGCCAATGAATTTACGGCATTTTCAGAATATGCACTTATTATGTATGATACGTCGAATAGGGGAGGGATGCTTAGCACCGTAGAAGTTAAGCCGTCTATGGACGTTGTCCCATTGGCAAATCCATCAAAAATATAGCTTTTTTCTATGAGGGAATCCAAAAACGGAGTGAATGTCGTGTCTGATAATTCTTTAAACTCCCCATCAAGTGCTCCGACATATTCCGCTGAAAAACTTTCCAAAATGATTATGAATATGTTTTTGCCCTGAAAATCCGCACACGTATCACAAAATTTCCCGGGTCCATGTCGGGGAGATATTTTCGATAACCTATCATCGTCATCGGCGAAAAAGTTGTATCGCAGCAGATTTGCTTTCTCCTTTGTGTGAAAGATATTAAATGCCGAATTGTTCACCAAACATACCGTTTGTATGCTGGGAGCATAGATATTAGCAGCCGCTGGTTTTAAAGGTTTACGCTGCAGGCCTCCACGGACACATACGATTAATAGTATTATGGAAACAAAGGAATAAACAAAATCCCGTTTTCTAATTTTGTCAGTTTTATTTGTGAGGCTAAGTTTAAACGCTACGAGTATCAAGGCACACACCAATATCAGTCCGCCGATGGCGATATGCCAGTATTCCATCAACATGTGGATATATATGGATGGATTTTCCGTCAACAGCACCGACTGTTCAAATATTTCTCCGGACATCCTTTTAAATGTAAAAGAGAAATATTTTGCATCTATAATATTAACAAGCAGAGCCAGGAAATTGGCCATAAGAAACCAGGCCGTCCCGATGGCATTAAAAACTTTCCAGGAACGGAGCTTAAGAGGCAATGACCAAAACACCCAAACCGGTAGGTTGAAGATTGCAATGGTTGCCAAATCAAATCTTATCCCTACCACGAATGCTTTAAAAATGTGCCATGGAGGCTCATTCACCAATATTTTGTAGTTGCCACAAAAAAATAAAAATCGTACAGCGGAAAAAATCGCAAGCAAAGCTCCAAATTTACACAGCAAAATCTTCCAATATTTTCCCTGACTATTTTTCTGTTGCATCGGTGGTCTAATTTTTTAATTTTTGTACAAGTTTTTTAAAGAGGGTTAGCAAAAATTCTTAGCATGCAAAGGAAAATTTTAAAAAGGTTATTAAGGCTGTGTATAGTTTTCCTATGGCGGTATATTGTTAATCCCTTGAGTTATTCCATCAGTGGCATGCGTTTCATGCGCCATGAACGACCATTCCGGGTGGAGCTTGTATGCGGAATAGTGATTTTGCCGATTTGTTTCTGGTTTCTTGGTTGGAGCTGGAAGTTTTTTTTACTAGTCGTCGATTTCTTCATATTGCTAATTGCCGAGTGTTTAAATACTGCCATCGAATCCGTTGTAAACTTTTCATCGCAGAATAGGAGATTTCCTCTCGCCAAGAAAGCCAAAGATACTGCGAGCGCAGCGGTTTACATTGCCCTTTGCAATATTGTAGTTTCCGCTATTTTTATCATTACGGTCAAATAATGGACCATTTCTCCTATAAAAGCTTCCGAATGCCCTAAAGGTGGTCTTTTATTCCATGGTGCTCATCGAATCTTTCAAATTCCAACTTTCCACGAAACAACCATTGGACTAGGTGGACAAAATTTTGTCTATTTCGGTGGAAATCATTGCCACAACGGCATCCAAATTATTAACTTCCGTATCGATTTTATGCACACCATTTTGCCGTATGGTTCTCCCAATGTCAATTTTATCGCGTTCGGCTAGGTAGTCATGTTCTCGGTCATTTTCCCTACGAGATAAACGTTCCTGTGCACCGGCTTCTAAGAAAAACCGTAGGTCTGCGTCCGGTAAAATTATGCTTGTTATGTCCCTGCCTTCCATGATCAATCCCCGAAATCCATTGGTGTGGGCTTCATTAATTTGTGACCTTTGGTATGGCAACAAACGCTGTCTAACTGCAGGGATAGAGGCATAAAAAGCAACGTTTTTGTTTACCTCCTGGGTTCGCAATTCTTTTTCTTCAAAACTTTTGCCGTCGATGGTTATGGTTGAAATATTTCCAATAATTTCTGTCCCAAGGACGATTTCTCCGAGGAAATGCTGTATTCCCGAAATGTCGTCGCTATTTAGATTGGCAGCCATCATTTTTAGCACAACTGCCCGATAATAGGAACCCGTCGATGCCGCTAGAAATTTATACTTGTCGGCTATGCGTAGTGCCGTTGAGGTTTTACCTGAAGCTGCAACTCCATCGATGGCCACAGTGATAAAGTCTTGCATTATGTACTACATATCAGCCTGTGCTCATTTTGAAAGATTATTCTTGGGAAGAATTTGCCTGGCGGGATATATTCCCATGTTATTTTAAAGCTACTACACACAGAAGCATCATTCTGAAAATAACACCCCACCGCTCGACTTCTTTTCCCCTATGTCGAACCCCCAATGAAAGTAAAAAATTTTACGACTTTTACTCTTCTGGTGGATAAATTGTTCCCACATCTCTTTCGGTTAGTACAAAGTCATTAACCTTCTTGGAGATCTGTAAAATGCGCTTATCATCCGTACAACCATTGACTCCCTTACAGGATATCATGCTTTCCCAGCGAGAATTATCATCAATTGTAACCAAATAAACCATTTCATTATCTGCGAGAAGTGGTGTAGTTTCCATAATGGCGGCAAGGTTTTTGCCTATGCGAATATCCGCCCGTTGAAAGTTATAAACTTTTACAATTTCCACCGGCAGAGAACCTATATTAATATTATTCATGACCCAATATATGCTGTTGCATTTTTTATTTTTGCAATAAAAAATTATGTTCTCCTTGCATGTCGTGCCTCCAGTGGAGCTGGAAGCTGATATGGTATAACCTTAACCGGAGAACTTGTGCTCATATCACAGGTAAGCTCACGCTGAAACCTATAAGCTTTTCTTACAGATTGAGAAAATTTAACCGTGGGATGGGGTACCATACTTTGAGTTGCGGCATCACCTTCACGGCACAGTTCAGGGGATAAAAAATATGCTGCAAAAAAATTACTAAGCGGGACTGGCATTCTGTGGGTTTCATATTCAGGTTTTTCGACCCAAGCACTAGGTGGATCTCCCAAGGATGCTGAATCCGCGATTCCTATTGGAGTGCCAAGAGGAAACTCTGATTTGGCGGCATCAAAGGGACAAGAGGCATCCGTTTTACATGCTTCTACTGTGTCGATGTGTACAGCTCGTGCAACCTCAATATAGCGCTTACCATCAGGGTCAGTGGATAGGGGAATTTGATTGCCATTGTATGTTACACTCAATAGATTGCCTAGCCCTATGGCCGTAAATGCCTTATAAAATACAATCGATCTTATATACTGATCTGCTCTACACGTCGACATTTCTGCTCTACACGTCGACATTTTGGCAAAATACTTGCTTCCTAGCTGCTCCATTGTAAGACCCCTTAAAAAAAATCTCACTCGGTTCCCAATGGAGTGTTTAGACTCTTCGCGAATCTGTGAATGCAAAAAATATTTAAGTGCTTGTGAAGAATCTGACAATGACCCTACCTCCTGTTGATGGAAAAGATAGTCTTGAATGATTGCATAATTTCCACCGTTATTACCCATAACTCCAGCAAGTAATCCGACAGCACGTTCTCTCATCGCTGCTCCAGAAGAATCAAGGATTGTATTGGCATCAATCGTCTGAGGCAGTAAACGTTCCAATCCTTGTTTATACAAAATCCCCATCGCCAGGCATACTGCCATTGAAAATGCAACCGTGTTGCCTTCGGTAACCATGCTTGCGAAATAATTTCCAATGTAATCGAGCTGTAGCGGTGGTACCCCTTCTAGCTCCGGGTATTTTGGTAATATTTTTTCATTAAAAAACTCCTTTGCCTTGGCAAACGTCACCCCCGGCATGTTTTTTTTAAAATTGCTAGACTCAAAATTACTCGGGCTTAGCAATTCCATTATTTCATCAAAAGTAGGCGGCGGCGGCGGCGGCGCCTTTGGGCCACTTCCTGTTGCTCCTGCTGCCCTTGCCGAGGTAGTACCTAATTTATCCATTGTTAATGATGATAAATAATTACAGATTTTTTACAATAAAATTTTATGTGTTTACTTTTTTATTGATATTGCCAGCTTAAACATAGCATTGCACCTGCATTCAAGAGATCAAAAAAATATGCAGACAATTTACTTCAAAAAAATGTACCCTTGTTTATGTTGTTGCGAAACATGGGCTATAAGTTCTCCATTGAAAAATTTCGAAAACAGTTTCCGATTCTCAGCAAACCCCTTAAAAATGGGAATCCATTAGTTTATTTGGATAATTCGGCAACGACCCAGAAACCCCAGTCTGTCATCGATAAAATCGTCGATTTTTATTCAAATTATAATTCTAACGTCCATCGGGGAATGTACGAATTTAGCGAAAGGGCAACCAATGAGTATGAGCAGGTGCGCCATAGTATTGCCGAATATCTTGGGGTAAACAATCCTCATGAAATAATATTCGTTCGCGGGGCTACGGAGGCAATAAATTTAGTTGCCTACAGCTATGGAAGAAAATTTTTGACGGCCGGTGATGAAATCCTCATTGGGACAGCGGAACACCACGCAAACTATTTGCCATGGCAGGTTTTAGAACAAGAAATTGGAGTTAGGCGCAGGATTATACCGCTAAACGCAGATTATACCATCGACATTGGACAGTACGAACATTTATTCTCCAAACGAACAAAGTTTGTCGCTATCCAGCACATTAGTAATGCACTTGGCAGTATTAATGATATTAGGGCACTAGGTGCCATTGCCCATGCCCACGGGGCAAAGATATTAATCGACGGGGCCTGTTCTCTGGCTTCAGAAAAGATTAATTTGGGCAAGATCGATTGTGATTTTTTTGCATGTTCGGGGCACAAAGG
>JAISBO010000067.1 GCA_031266155.1 Puniceicoccales bacterium | reverse complement strand
ATTATGAGCAAGCTTGTTCCCGCTATCGCTTGATAGCTGGCTAACGTCCTTCTCAGGTCGTGGATTCGTAGGTTTTTCAACCCCGCACGGTTCAGTATCCTCTTCCATGCCGCCTTGGGTTCTTCCAAATGCCCGCTCTTGCCATGGCCGGGGAATACCCATGGCATTGATGACTTTTATCCAGGATCGGTCGTCTAGGATTTCTAGGGCTTCTCCGATCAGTGGAATCCTCACAGGCTCCCCATTTTTCGTATCGAGTATCCTCCACTCATTTATGGAAAAGTCTATGTCTTCCCATCTCATGCTCAGCACATTCCCACAGCGGGCACCCGTATACAAACATATCAAAAAAAAGTCCCTCATGGCCCTGTTCGGTTCCATTTCCAACGCTTCCATGAATTTCGGTAGTTCGTCGTGCAGTATAAACCGGTCCCTCTTATGCTCCTTGAATTTATATATACCTGTGGTAGGGTTGATCCCTGTTAATCCCCAATTTATCATTTTGTTGTAAATTGATCGAATGCGTTCCAAAAGCCTATTAGATTCATATTTCCCATTTTCCCTCCCTACGCGGTCATGGAGTTCTTCTACTTCATTTTTGGTTATCGATGATAGGGGGCGCATAAACCAGCGTTGAAGAAATCTGTTCACTTGCCGTTCATCCTCTTTGACTTGTTTTTCTTTTTTTTCTATTTTAGCATATCGTTCTATGAATAGCTCAAACGCTTCTCCAAATGTTTTTTCGGCAGCTATTTTTTCTTTCTCTTCACAGGGGTTCTTCCCTTCCGCTATTTGCCCTTTTATTTTCTGAGCTGCTTTCCTTGCTAGCTCCACCGTCATATCAGGGAAATGCCCTAGAATTATTTCTTTTTGTTGCCCTTTTATTCTCCTCCGTATCATGAAGCTCTTATGTCCGGTCGCTGTCACATACAAACTTAATCCCTTTTCTTTTGTATCGTGAAATTTTATTTTCCCTTTCGACGGAATTGGCAATTCTAGAAGCGTTGTTTTTGTGAAATTTATCTCCGTTTGTTTTTTCATATATGTTTTCTTTTTATTAAATTTATTCCCTCATTATTCCCTCAACATAGCGGTAATTTTAAGTGATTTTTTATATTTTCTTAGAATTAATTGTAATTCATGTCAAGTGCGAATACCTTTGTTTTGCAGAAATTAACAGATTTTTACACTTCTGTACAATAATTAGTCAACTGGTCTACACCCAGTAGGTTGGGGGTTCGAGTCCCTCACCGCCCACCATCACGGAAAGCCACATAAATACAAGCCTTGCAGGAGATACAGAAAACACAAAGCGAGACGTCAACAAAAATCTATTGCTAAATTTTTGTCAAAAATTAGAAAGCCTTTAAAGGCTATAAAAAATGTTGATAATAAACATACAAAACGTTTGAAGTAAAACACCTTACAGCCATTGGGTTATATCCGATGCCTCACCAATTGCCGCCGAATTGAAAAATTGCAACATACCCTAAAATTCCCACATTTTTTCAAATGAAACCATGGATCAAACTGTAATCTGATTTACCATACACATTTTCAAGATTTTTTATCCCGAAATAGACAAAAAGCTTGACTTGCTATTATTGAGTAGCTCTAATATATTTCCATGTTAGGACATGCACAGTATTTAGTTCAATATTTTTCCAGGTTATTCATCATAACTTGTCCTCTGGCTGTCGTTGCGCTTTTTGTAAGCATGACGGCTCCCTATACACTGGCCGAGCGTATTCGGACGGCCAAGGTGGGAACTTCCGTAGCCTGCGGGACAACACTGTTTTTCGCAATGGTCGGTGAAAAATTTTTTGAATTTCTTGGGGTTACAATGGGAGCCTTTTGCATAACCGGAGGTATCATTCTAACCTTGCTCGGCATATCGATGCTCAATTCCAATGATATGGATAATTCCAATGACCAAGACAAAGCTACTGGCAAGGAATCCACAAAAAAGAGTAAGGTTGATATTTCCATAACGCCTCTCGGAATTCCTATCATCTGCGGTCCTGCCTGTATCACAGCAACCGTAGTCTTGCAAGGCCAGGCCAAAGGGTTTATCCAAAACATTATTGGATTGGTAGCTATTTTACTCGTCTTTGGGGCGTTGTATTTATTGCTAGTATCCAGCGCCAAGGGAACCAAATGGCTAACCCCGATGGTATTACAGTTGAGCTTCAAGCTGTCTGGACTTATCATTGCTACACTGGGAGTACAGATGATATTCGGTGGCTTAAGGCAGGCCGATCTTCGGGTTTTGAAACCTCTAAAAAGCGTGACAGAAGTCATCCAGGTGGTACAAAACATACATATCTGCTAGGAATCATTCTTTTCCCTTCGAAGACTTCTTTGGTAAAAAAACATGTATTGTTGAACGATTCCGGCATAGGGGGAAAGGTTTTTAATGTTAAAATTTCCGCCATATTGGTTTCGAATGATGCGAGAAATCCATGTATCTACGGGGAAAGATTCGAGTCTATGAAGGCCATAAAGGGCGATACAATTGGCAACTTTTTCCCCTATGCCATTGAAATTTTTTAAATAGGCGATGGCTTCCCCGGCACTCAGAGTTTTTAGGTATTCCACGTCGAAAGTTCCAGATTTTACACTCTCCACCATATCCATCAAATATCTTGCCCGATAGCCAAGCCCGAGATTGCAAAAATCTTTTTCACCGTATGCTGTCAAAACGTGGGGCGAAGGGAATGCATAGGCGTAGGGGGCACATAGTTTTTCTATGGTACTTTTTATGCGAGGAATACTGTTTCTTTGGGAAATTATGAAGCTTACAATGACCTCCCAAAGATCTTGGTGTAAGATGCGAAGCCCGGCTCCATATGCGATGGCATGGCGAAGGAAAGGGTCATCGGCCATCAAAATTAAATTCTTAATCATTCCATAATCCCTCCGCAGGTCAAAATAGTCAACCCAAATGGATTGAAATTCTTCAGGAGAACAATGAAAAACGGAAGTATTCCGGTCAATTCGATGGACTCTTAATACCTTCCCAAATGCTACAACCTGCCAAATATCCGCCGGGCCAAGCTTGTTTATGCGGAAACATTGGCCAGAGTTCGCTATCTGTTCTATGCAAAAATCAGCATTCTTTACTTCTATCATATGCAACGACCAGCCAGTTTCCCCACCGCAGGAACGAAAAATTCCTTCCTACTTTGAGGATAGATGCTGGAGGATCAACAAAAAACAATTGCCGTTTTTGAATGCAACAACTATTTGTTTCGCAGCTTTGAATGGATAACTTTAAAGAAATTTTTCAACAAATAATATTGTATTCAACCGGGATAATCTTTTATTTTTTCGAAAAAATATGAAAAGTGTGAAATTGAGAAATTTGATGTTGGTTGCCCTTGGATATTTGATGGTTACAACATCGGCTGGGTTATCTGCCGATCACATGAAAGATTTTCGCGACCATATGGAAGATTTTCGCGATCAAATGAATAATTTGTTTGATACGCGTTATTGCCATTGCCATTCCTCATGGGAAGGATTTAGAGTCGATATAAAATCGACAAAGAAAGAGTATGTCATCGAAGCGGAGATGCCAGGGGTCAAAAAAAGTGAAGTAGATTTGAACGTTGAAGACCAGACGCTTTGCATTTCCGTTCGTCGGGAAAGGAAGGTTGCCGATGAAAAAGACGACTATTTGCATCGCGAAAGGCATGATTCTGCGATGGAAAGAAGCATATGTTTGCGGGATGCAGATTTTAAACAAGTGAAAGCAAAATTGGAAAATGGTATCCTAACAATTACAGTTGCAAAGCAAAAAAAGAGTGATAATGTCCAAAAAATAACCATTGAATAAATTTTTGAAAAGTTTGTATGTTCATTAGAATGAAGAGCGTTATGGTAAGTTATCACAATGGATAAGCTAGAGAAAATGTTTACCATGCAGGCCGCCCTGAATAAACGGATGGGAGTTGACGTTGTCAACCTAACCGAACAGGAAAAAATAAATTGGATATTGAATTATGCACGTGCTGTTCAACAGGAAACGTCGGAATTGGTAGATTCTGTCCCCTGGAAATGGTGGGCAAAATACCAACAGTTCGACGAGCAAAATGCCCGTGTCGAATTAATTGACCTGTTCCACTTTTTGATAGCAATTGCTCAGGTCCTTGGTATGTCTGCCGATGACGTTTTTGAGACCTATTGCAAAAAAAACTCAATTAATCGCAGGCGCCAGGAGGATGGGTATGCCATAAAAGATAAGGATGATTCCCGCGGAATTTAAAGAATAGGGATTAGTCTCAACAAGGCGGGCCAAGACGCAAATCAAAAATCAGTTTTTTGTTGACAAGGTGAAGTTTTGGTGATGTTGCTATACGACGTCGAAAGTTAGGTAATGTTTATTTTTAGAGTTAAAAATGTTACCTAGCGGAGGACTTTGATTTAACTGAAAAGGAGTACGGTTTATGGAATGTATAAGTAACTATCGCAACGATTATGGCAGTCAGGATATGGTGGAAATTTTCCCTCGCGGAAAGATATCAGATACAATAACGTGCGTTGCCACTTCGGATATCGCTAAAAAATTTGAAAGCCTTAGGGCAGATGAGTGTGACCTAATTATTTCTTCGTTTAGGACATTTGAAAATGACACGGGCGATACTGTTGGAACTTTAGCATGTGGGTTGGAAAGAAGCGTATCAATGGATATGTCCACGAAGATAGAAAATAGTGGTAGTAACAAATCCATTACCATCCGAATTGCTAGGCTTGATATTGGGAATTTTGAGGATTTTGAGCTGGTGGAGTTTCATCACGTATATTTTTGATTTTGGTAGCATGCCATGCCATTAGAGCTTGGGCCCATGTAAATTTTGCAAACCAAAAGTAAATTTATTCTTGACCTGGCCATGGGCTTTATATATCATCTTCCTTGGTTTAAAGGAAGGGTATATGGAAGATTTTCATGCAATAGATGGTGGTTTGTGTTTGCAGGGAGAACGAGAGGTAATAAGTGCATATGGCGAATATGGTCTGAAGCCTGTCCTAGACGGCTATTTTGGGCAGCTTATTAGGAGGCTTCCTCACACTAATGCCGGCAAACTTCTTACTGATAGGCAGGTGTTAAGCCAGATTAAAGCAACGCCTGGAGCTGTGGTAATCCCGTTGGGAGATGGTGCCACCGTAACAATAGCCCATGGGGCAGTACAAAAAAATGGCACCGAATGTAAATGTATAATTCAATCCTTAATTGTACGTCTTCCTCCTACCGTCACTGCTGAGATACAAAACGTTATTCCGGTTACGCAAGGAACCATGAATGCCATTTGTGCTCTTTCAGAAACAGATTCCATAAAAGCATCCGATATGCAACGTTTTGTTAATGGCTTTGTTACACAGGTTATGCAGCAAAAAAAACACCAAAACATAACGATAACAAAGCATGGATCGCACTATACCCTGCACTATGATGACCATAATGGTCACACCGCAACTGTCGGAATGTGGGCTGTACATGTTCCTGGCAGTGTATTCAAAACTGCTGGAGGTGTAGGAGATGCATTAGAAGCTTTGAAGAAATTATGTTGGGTTCGTAAAGGTGGGTGATGAAACCAAGGACCCATTGGCCGTAGCCAATGGCTTTCGTAATGCCGTTGAGATTTTTTTGCGACCCTTTGGGACCCATCGCCATAGATTGCCGGACTTGTTCCGTTAATTATTACTTGCGTAACGATATAGGCATTGGTGTTGAAAGTCATACACTCAACGTACATCCACCCGTCCGCGGGAGCAACATAGGTATCCCCTGGAACCTCCCAGGTAATGTCGATGTACTGGCCGGAAGGCACCCAGCCACTTGACCCGCCGCCGCCGCCAACCACGGATGCCACCCCCGTAGATGGATTAACGGTGGTGGTGGTCCCATCCGGCCTTATGCCACCGAGTATGGAGGTGGAGGCGATGGGGAGGGAATAGGACGAGATAATCTACCCATATGGACGAAGTGCCATTGGGGGAGATGACCTGCTCTGCCGCCCCGACTGGCAGGCGAGTCGGGGCCCCGTTTTGTCCTCCGACGATGATATCGCCAATCGCCGCCATGGGGTTTGGAAATACCGAAGCAGAGGCCTGTACCTAGGCTAAATCTTTGATTTTTGCTTCAAAATCTGCTAGCTGCAAGGCATCGATCAAAGCATCCATATGTCCCTCCATGACCTGGGGCAGGTTATATAACGTTAATCCAATGCGATGGTCGGTTACCCTACCTTGGGGGAAATTATATGTCCGTATTCTTTCGGATCGATCCCCAGAACCCACCTGGTCTTTCCTCGTTTGAGCATATTTAGCTCGCTCCTCTTCTTCTTTTTTTTGTAGCAGGCGGGAGCGTAGGACTTTCATTGCTTTGATTTTGTTTTTCTGCTGAGACCT
>JAISBO010000044.1 GCA_031266155.1 Puniceicoccales bacterium | reverse complement strand
GGAACTTTGCGTGGGTCTACGTTCGAAGAGACTGACATGAGAGGAATTAGTGTTTACAACACCGGTGTCGAGGTGCGCGATGCAGATTATTGGGAACAATTTGAGCCCTAGAAAGTTTCCTGCTCCTTCCAATCTGTTCACGAAGTCCAATTGGGAGCGTTGTTTTTAATCTGCTTCTTTATCGGCTTTAGTTGTATCGGTTATTTTATAACTCTCCATATGCAACGAAGGATCTGTTCGAAATAATAGCTTGGCGTTGAATTTTTTTTCTATGGAAATTAGGGCATTTTCATCACCTTTCATGCGCTCTAGAACTTCATCGTTCAATGAGACTTTGAATTCGATTTTTATTTCATTTGAAACTTTTGTACGTTTTTGTTGTAGAAATTCGACAAGTTTACGGTAAATTTCATTGCACATGGTTCGAGGGGACTTAATAAAGCCATCGCCGTCGCAATATTTACACATGGTGCGCATTTCGCTACTATTGCTCTGAGAATGCCGTTGGCGGGAAATTTCCATTAGGCCAAGCTGGGAAATGGGCAATACGAAATTTTTTGCACGGTCCTTGGATAATTCCTTGCGCATGAGATTGAAAAGGTTAGTGCGATCCTTTCTATTAATCATATCGATAAAATCTATCACGATTAGCCCACCAATATTTCGCAAACGCAGTTGTCGCGCAATCTCTTTTCCGGCCTCAGAGTTTAGATTGGAAATGAAATTATTGGCATCCTTTCCTTTGGATTTGTAATTCCCCGTGTTCACGTCAATGGATGTTAGTGCTTCGGTTTCATGGATAACAATTTCGCCCCCGCATGATAGCGGAACATGGCGGGAAAATGTTTGGTCAATCTGACGTTCCACGTTAAACCGCTCAAAGAGCGGAATGTTTTCTGTAAATAGGTGAAACTTTTTTTTGGAACGGGGAGAAATAGCAGTTACTGATTCTATCATGCGGTTAAACACTGCCTGGTCATTGACAATTATCCTGTCGATATCGTCGGTCAAAAAATCTCGGACCGTACGCTCTATCAAATCTGGCTCGTTGTGGATGAGGGTTGGTTTGGAATTTTGCTCATAGCGGGAGAGAATCGATTCCCATTCCTGCATTAAAATATGCAAATCTCGGACAAAATATCGTATTTTTTTCCCAACTCCGGCCGTACGAATAATAACGCCCATGCCTTCGGGAATGGTCAGTTTATGTAAAATATCTTTTAGGCGATTTTTTTCCCTGGGATCATCTATTTTTTTTGAAATTCCACATTCTTCGGAAAACGGCATCAGAACCAAACATGTTCCCGGTAAAGCAATATTTGTTGTTACCCTAGGGCCCTTACTCCCAATTTGGCCTTTTATGACTTGGACCATGATGTCCGTACCAATGCGATACAAATTGGGGATATCGTTGATGGTAATATGCTTATTTTTCTTCGATGAATTTTTTCGAACCACTTCGAATGTTTTGTCATTAGCCTCCGGTAGGGCGTCCCAATAGTGGAGGAAGGCATTTTTCTCTTCGCCAATATCGACAAATGCAGCCTTTAATCCCGATTCTAAATTTTGAATCTTTCCGCGGAAAATTGCTCCGACAAGGTTTTGTTCGTTCAAATATTCAAATTCGTAGTTATCCAATATGCCATTGCAAAGCAGTGCAACGCGGGTTTCTGTCATTTCGCAGCTTAAAATTAATTCACGGTATGGCTTATTTGAACTGATTAAAGATCTTATGATTCTTTGTATTACTGGCTGTTGCTTTGCCCTTGCAGCAGCTTCTTGCTTTATTTTCTCCAGCGAAAGCTCCTTATACTGGTTAAGAGAATGATTGAAAAATTTTTCACTTTGATTTTTTTCGATATCTTTCATTTGTATTCCTAATATTTATAGGAAGGGGACTTGATTTTGTCTGCCGTTTCATGTGAAATTATTTTGATGGCGATAAACACTTTGCACTAAACCTTGTAAAAAACAGCAAGTTAATAAAAAAGACCCCCCGTAACTTAAAAATGGGAGAGGGATTCCGGTAATTGGCATTAATCCTATGGTCATTCCAATATTTATGCAAATATGTGCTAGGAGTAACATGCTGGTTCCAACGCATAAATATGTTCCAAATTCATCGCGTGCACAATTTGCTGTCCGTAATCCACTCCATATAACTAGGGCATATAACAATATCACTGTTAATGCACCTACAAACCCTCTTTCCTCCGCTATCACAGAAAAAACAAAATCACTTGAGGCTATGGATTTGGGGAGATACCCTAGCTTCGCTTGGGTTCCATTGTTGAACCCTTTGCCATTTAACCCTCCCGATCCTACCGCTATTAATGACTGATGTAAGTTCCAACTGATTCCTATGCCATCTGGATCGACCTCATCGGGAAATAGAAATGCGATTATTCTGTCCCGTTGATAGTCTTTCATCGGGAAAAATGATCGATCTTCATATTTCATCGACGTTTTCTGATCTCCCAAATTTTTTCTGTCTAGAAAGTTTCTATACCCATAAATGTCAAATGCAATCACAGACAATAGTATCAATACACCCGTGAAAACATAGGCGAAAAATTTTTTCGATAAATTGGAAACATACAGCATCGCAAAAAACATTACGGGAAATGTTAGTGCAGACCCTAAATCGGGTTGCAATAACACCATCATTGTTGGTATGCAAAGCACCCCAAAAAACTTTGCAAGATTTTTAATTGATCCCCAAAAAGATCTGATTTCGAATCTTGCCATCAATGCTGCCAACATCACTAAAAATCCTAGTTTTGCCAATTCGGATGGTTGAATGGTGATGCCGAAAATTTTTACCCACCTTATCGCCCCATAGTGTCGTTTTCCCAGCGGAGACCACGCCAATAGTAACAGGATGACGCTGATATAGTATATCCAATGGGCATTGTTACGCCACAGGGAGTAATCCAGTTTTGATACGACGAAATAAATAACAAAGCCGATGGATGCCCAGAGAATTTGTACCAGCCATTGCTTTCCCTCCACGTAGCTATGGGCAGCATAGATCGCCGTCACCCCTATGGATAGTAAAACGGCCATGGAAATGATGGGAATTAAATCCCACGACTGACCTTTGGTATTACCTAACAGGGATGATAATTTAAACAAAAACTTACTGCGTACTATTTTCAAGTTTTTTAGAAAACATTGTTGATAATCTATCAAGTGTTGTGATTTTACAATACTATTTGATCCTTCCCAAGATTTTCCGTGCAAAAATAGCCAAAGCATAGATCAAATGGTTATTTTTATCAAC
>JAISBO010000005.1 GCA_031266155.1 Puniceicoccales bacterium | reverse complement strand
CGACATGTATTATCGAAATCCGAGCAGCCACCAAACCCCGAACAATCATCGAAGCTCAAACAATTATTCACGGCTTATTTTTACAATATTGAAAAAAAAGAAATTGTATTTAAAAAATTAGCCTCGGCCGTGTCATCAATGTGTAAAGTGATTCTTGGGTTTGCCCCCCAATTAACACGTTTACAGGCACTGTCGAAAATATTTCCACATGTTAGCTTAGTTTTGGATATTCTAGAATTAGCGTCTAATTATAAAAATTTCACCAAAGACGGTTTTACTCTAAAAAATATGGGAAAAATAGCCCTTGCTCTGTCCTATCATATTATTTCATGTGCAACATTTACGATGGCTGGCGGTCTTGGAGTAATAGGGGCAGGCATTTTGATAGAAGGGTTACTCGAGTTTTTCAACCTGCTAGCTAGCGGAGGCATGAAAGGCCTAGCTCTAATTATACAGCCGACCGATAAGTTATTATTTGGAAACAAGCTCACAGAAAAGCTCACAAAAAATGTTTACCAATTGTTCAAAACTGCCTCTCTTGACCGAGAGGAAATTCAACATAAGTCAAATTGTGCGAGAATAATATATCTTTCAGCGATTGGTTTAAAATTATGTGTCTCCGCTGCACATACGATTATAAAATTCATTAGTGACAGCCGAAAAATTCCGGAAACGGACACAAGTGGAACAACGCAACAACGGGAAGCAGTCGTGGAGGATGCGAGCGGGAATTTATCGGTATCCAAAGATCCAGCACTAACGGCGATGATGGATGTGCAAGTGGCGCAATAAGCAACTCTTTGCACTAAAATATAGATTACTGTGGCCGAGGATTTCTATGGAATTTGAAACTCCCTAGCAGGCCATAAAGTTCTTCCAGTGCACGAAGTATCACATTATTTAACATATTTAAAATAACTAATTGTGAGAATTTTCACACAAAAACATATTAAAGCTTGCAATTAATAAAAAAGCATTACCATCAAAATATGGAAACACATAGTAACCTCATAAGCATCCGGGGTTCACGAAAAATACAGAATCCATGTGATGTCGGTGTTTATATCCCGGGGAAAAATACTCGTAGAGCGATATCTACTAAAAACAAATGTAAAGATGCCGCTTCACCTCCAGAATATGTTTCTAACACGGAACAAAAGGAGCAGGCATTTAAACTTACCCAGCGAACAATCCAAAATATTTGCAATTTTTCAGACGGAGTGTCGATGATTTTGGACGCCAATGGCTTTGAGATCGCAAAAAATATACTTGATACACTCTCAAATATTACGCGATTCATATTACACATTATTGTTACACGACGTACGCAACATGCATCACCGGTATGCGATCGTTCATGCATGGCTTACCTCTACAATGTTGAAAAAACAAACGATGTTGAAAAAACAGAAATTGTATTTAAAAGGTTGATTCTGTCCGCGTCATCAATGTGTAAAGGGATCCTTAGGCTTGCACCTCAGTTAACATGTTTACGGGTGTTGTCGGAAGTATTCCCGCATGTTAGCCTAGTTTTAGATATTCTAGAATTAGCGTTTAATTACAAAAACTTTACCAAAGACGGTTTTACTCTAAAAAATATAGGAAAAATAGCCCTCGCTCTATCCTATCATATTATTTCATGTGCAATATTTGCGATGGTTGGTAGTGCCGGAGCAATGTTTGCATGTGTTTATGCAATACATTTAGTTGCATCTTTCAATTGGTTAGTGGATGCAGGCATGAAAGGCACAGCCCTCGTCGTGCAGCCAATCGATAAGCTATGGCTTAACAAAAAGGTCGCAGAAAATATTTATCCGATATATAGACCCGCTGGTCTTGATTGGGAGGATTTTCAGCGTAATACAAGCTGGGGAAGAACGATATGTATCTCACTGCTTGGTTTAAATTTGTGCTGGTTTGCTGCATCTACCATTATAAAACTCATTGGTAACAGCCAAGAAACACTTGAAACGAACATAACCGAAGCAACGCAACAAAGAGGAGAAGTTGTCGAGGACTCAGATGAGAGCTCATCGGCCTTTACAGAGCCCGAATTACGATAGTAGTTATGGGAACGCAAGTGCCCCAAAGGAACTCTTCATGGCAAAATGTGGAACCTTGAATTTTATAAACCATGGGTATGTTTTGCTTCCAACTCTAGGAGCCATGCTTTGACGCTGATTCCTCCGCCATAACCGGTAAGGCTTCCATTTGATCCGACAATCCTATGGCAAGGAACTACTATGGAAATTGGATTTCTATGGCAGGCCATTCCTACTGCCCTGTACGCTTTTCTTTTACCTATCATTCTCGCTATGTCTCCATAGGTTGCCGTTTGCCCGTATGAGATTTTTAGCAAGGCTTCCCAGGCGGATTTTTGGAAATCTGTCCCAAAAAGTTTCAGTGGAAGGTTAAAAATCTTTCTTTTCCCTGCGAAGTATTCGGAGAGCTGCCTGAAAGCTTCATCGATAATGGGAACATTTACACAATTTGCCGAAGAAGTTACTTCAAAGTCAATGCCAACTATGTGGTTACCTTCAGCCACTATTGTCAATGGACCAATGTCTGTTCCGCGGGAAATTGTATTTTGCTTCATGGTATGATGGTTTACTTATGGTCGTTTGAAAAATTGTGGTTAGGAAACTGAAAAAGTAGACACGAATTTGCTATCTCGCATATAAAAACGCCAGGGATAGTTTGTTGCTCGACGGATACCCACCCTGGTTGTTTGTACGACATTTCCTGGCAAAACAGGAGCAGCCCGTTCTACCCAAATGTTCCCTTCCTGGCTAGTCAAATCCCGCCCATTGCAATGGAGGTCGATGCCCATTGCACGGCATAATTTTCCGGGACCATTTGTCCCCGAAAGACCATTAAGTCCTTCCAATGCACGAATTAGAACGGCACTACCATAATTTTCCCTGTCGCTAACGATATTTAAACAATGGTACATGCCATAGATGAAATAAACGTAGACAGTCCCAGGCCGTTGAAACATTGCCTTGGTTCGCGGAGTACATCCACGAAAAGCATGGGATGCAGGGTCTTCCTGGGTATAGGCTTCGGTTTCGACGATATGACCCTTTAGAATAACTTTTCCAATGGATCGGGAAAGTACTTGACCGAGTAACTCACGGGCAACAATCAAGGTATCGCGAGCATAAAAATCCCTTGGAAGTATGGTCATCGAATGGTCAAGTTTTGAGAGTTTTATTTAGGCCGCAACAATATTTTTATCCGTACCAAATATTCCTATCCTGCGAAATTTTTGATATCTTGCGTCTAGCAGGCTTTTTTTATCAAGTTTTAATAATTTTTGCAAATGATCGACGATTGCACTTTTAATGGCATTTGCCATAAAATCGCAATCGTTATGGGCACCACCAAGCGGTTCATATATTATTTCATCCGCCACACCGAATTCTATAAGTTTCTTGGGAGACAGCTGCAAGGCTTTTGCTGCGTCGGGAGCTTTTACTTTGTCATTCCAAAGGATGGCAGCGCACCCCTCAGGAGAAATAACGGAGTAGTAGGCATTTTCAAGGATGAGTACCCTATCCGCTACCGCTATCCCTAGGGCTCCACCTGAACCTCCTTCGCCGATGAACACAGAAATTATGGGGGTGCCGAGAGATGACATCTCTCTCAAATTCATGGCAATTGATTCCGCAACATGTCTTTCCTCGGATTCAATGCCGGGGAACGCTCCAGGAGTATCGACAAACGTCACTATTGGCATGTTAAATTTTTCCGCCAATTTCATCAGGCGCAGCGCTTTTCGATAACCTTCCGGCTTTTGCATACCAAAGTTTCGTCGTATGTTTTCTTTGACCGATTTTCCTTTTTGCTGGGCGATGACCATGGTTGGCATACCGCTGCAAGTGGCAATTCCACAGATCATGGAGGCATCATCGGCATACAACCTATCGCCGTGTAACTCTTGAAAGTTCAAAAATATTCTGTCGATATAGTCCAATGAATATGGCCTCAGGGGATGCCGAGCAATTTGTACCCTTTGCCATGGGTTTAGTTTGGCATATACCTTTTTTTTAGTTTCTTCTATTTTTTTTTTCAGAGATGCGATTTCCTCCGAAAAATCGATGTCGGAAACCGCCGCACGTTCATTTAAGATTTCCAGTTGATTGGCGAGATTGTAAATCGGTTTTTCAAAATCTAAAACAAACTTCTGATTCATGGTCTACAATTTAAGTAAAGGGTGAGAATTGCAATAAATTTAGTACAACCTAATACAAATCTGTTGTGGCGAGAGGAACGTCTTTGATGACAAATTGCCGAAAGATTTTTCCCAAAATTTGACGTTCGATAAGACCCGTACGAATCGTTCGAGACAATCTTTCCATTGACTCAGGAACCTGCCCCAGGATATAGTCAACATCGATGGGGGTATTTACAATATTACTGCCAGGTTTCAGTATTAGCATCCCTACGGTTTGGAATCCTAAAGTTTTTAGGGCAATGCCATAGAGCAAAAGCTGTAAACCGAAATATCGCTCCATATGCCATTTGACATTTCGTTCCGTCATTTCGACATTGCTTCCGGTCTTGAAATCTATGATCACCGTATCTGCATCAAAATTGTTCGCATCATGCGGATTTCCGTTGCTAATGATAAAATCTAGCCGCCCCGACAGGCAAAGTTTTTCATCCTGTATTTTAACCGTGAGATCCGATGGAAGTGAGTATTCGCTGCGGAAAGATTCCCAGTTGGGCATGACAAATAGTTTATCCACAAGGCGTTTTGCCCAAATGGTTGCCAAATCTACAGTCCTGGAAAAGTCGGCTGGAACATCTGCGTCGACAGCCGCACAGGCCCGGGCTACCATACTTTTCATGCGACTGGAGCGTGCCCCTATGTTTCCATAAAAAATATCCGGCGAATGTTTCCGAACGAAGGTGTTTCTAGCCTCAAAAATTTGTATAAAATCATGGGTAAATGAACCGAGTGAAAGTTTTTTGTCGAAAAGCTTTGAGTACCAAGGCATCGCCGGTAGTTTTAGAACGGAATCATAAAACCCCCTACAGGGTTTTTGCAATATATATTCCAGTGAGCTACATGAAAGCTTTTGACACGGATCTATGGCAAAACAGTAGTCGTGTATGCTTTTGGACAGATCATGCCTCGTCGCATAGGAAATAGTGCATTTTTCTATGCTTTCCATGTCTTCACTGCTAAGACTGTCATCTGGGAAATGGATCGGGGTATCGGGAATGGATTCGAGCAATAGGTCCTCTTGGTCCTTCGAATAAAATTCCTTCTGTGATGAACGAAATATTTCGGTAAAAATTTTTGCCGGTTCCTGCTCGACGGAATCACTGCAATAATTTTTTGTGGCGTAGGACAGTGTCAGTTTACACTTTTTGGACAAGATCTCAAATATGGCTCCCTGTAGATGCTTCTTTTCCTGGGAAGTTAATAAATAATTGTGGGCATATTCAACGACGGTATCGCCAGAATTTAAGCGAATTGTCGTGCGACTATTGATTCTGCCGATTGTGTCGGCGGAAAGCCAATAATTTTCAACGGAAAAATCAAAATCCGCAGCGGTCATTCCGACGACGAACATGTCCGTAAAATCTTGTTTGTAGGCGGAATTTATATTGGCAAGGATGATATTTGCCTGGGAGTTCAAGGTGTAATCTTGGCTTTTAGAAATGGCCGATGCTACAAAATATTTGATCAAATTTTCCTTGTAAAAAATTTTTTCGGCAATGGCACCACTGGACTGTTCTGTCAAAAATTCTACCGTTTCCGGGGGTAAAATATCGCCGAATGCTTCCATGAATTTTTGGTAAAAATTTTTAAAAGAAAACTTTGTTCCGTGCATGTCATAGGATTCAACGATGTCAAATGAGTGAATATTTTTTATGTTGGCGAATTCCAACACAATGTCGAAATTATCTGACAAGCAATCCCCTTGGAGCGATGGCAAGTCGCTAATAATTTGATCAAATTGTTCCCGTTCGACCAGGTTATTCGCTGACAATTCTGCACAAAATCTACAAAAATTTGGTATGCTCCTTCTAATTTGCCAATCACTCCACAGGGACAGGATTGTTTCATGTTTTGCTGACTTTCTAGAATGTCCGATGCTATCGCAATAGGATAGGCCAGCTGCTTCCAGTTTGTCCACTAGCATCGGCAGTTGAAGGGTTTGGTTATCCCTAAAACACACGCATATTTTCGCCGAAGTGTCTCGGGATAAAAGTTGGAGAATTTGATTAAATGTTGCTTCGACTTCGTCACATATCGTACCGTAGGCTTGAAATTTCACGTCTTTTGCAAAATCATGGTCCCCATTGCACAGGTAAAATGTGCTTTCGCCAAAAATTTTTTCCAGGGTATTAATCCACAGGTAGACAAACTCCGCATCTCCAAAGTCATAGGTGATTACGTCCGCTTGTTCATAATATTTCGCGGCAACCTCCATCAATACTTTGGCATTGTCAAAGGGCAAAAAACCATAGAAGATCACTTGCCCCGCCATGGGGATTTTACGAAAAGACACAGATTTCAATAAAGATCTGTCGATATCTTGCTCTAAAGCAAAATCATTGGCAGCAGTTTCTTTCTTTAGGTCTCTAAAAAATATGCACAGGTCTTCGTTTAGCATATTTTCCCATTGTATACCCGACCACAGGGCTTCCTGGAATGCTTGTAGGGTTGCTTTTTTATCAGCAATAATCGTCCGTTGCGTATAACCATTGACATTCATCCCATCGGCTACTTCATCGAAACACAAGCCGACCATGCCGTTTGTACAGGTTTTTTTTTGCAGATTGAACTCTATCGCCAGATATTTCCTAAATTCAGAGGCCGTATAAAATTTTATGGAATAGGGATGGATATTGTTTTGCGAAAAAGTTGTCTTCAAATGCCATAGGTCATCGTAGGTGGGAATGACAAATATAACCTCCGGGCCATGAAAAATATGCGACATTTCTTTGATAAAAGCCG
>JAISBO010000049.1 GCA_031266155.1 Puniceicoccales bacterium | reverse complement strand
TACCATTTCCATTCTCGGAATAAAAAACTTGGTTTTTTGTGTATAGGATTTTATAGGCACAGCAGAATGCATAGTGGTGAAATTTTTTCACACAAAAGCATTTTTTTACAATCAACTTTTGACATAATCACGATTCCTAATCATGATTCCTAAAATTGACATACACGGGTCCCAGGCGGGAACGTTTAACATCGTAGAAAAAGCCGAAGATACTGAAGTAACGGCAAAACGCGTAAAGGAAGGAGGTGAAGGATCGCGAATCAACCATGAAATCGACGTGGGCTCTCAAATTGCAGGGAAGAAACTACACGATAGGGCATGCGCAATGGAACCGGTGGTAGCAGCGGAAACAAGTAGATCATCCGGCTCTAGAAGTGAACGCCCGGGGCCTGGCGACGGAGCCGCCGTTGTAGATGGATTCAAGGAACTAAAAGTCTGTTCACCAACGGAAGAAATCAAGTTAGTAGACTTAGCCAGGCAGTTGCAAGGCAAGTCTCCGGAGATGTTGTTGAAAATTCTCAAAAATTGCCAATGGCTCAAAGGCAAGGTCAAAGACGAATTCATACACGACGTTGCCCTGCAAAGCATTGGGATGGAGTTGGAAGAAATCTTCGACCAGTCGCAACTCGAAAACATTCAGAAAGGCGTAAGGCCGACTAAGGGACTATTAGCCCCGCGCATTTTACAAGGATGGAAAAGCGCTGATGTAATTTTATCGGATCTAACCGTATTCAATGGGATCCATGAAAAGTTTTTCGCATGGCTGGATAAAAACGGGAAGCCTCCGGCGCAAGATTTGGAATTTCGAATTCCGTCACGAATCCAAGAATCGATCACTCGCGAGCCTGGAACACCCAGCTATGTACAAAATTGCATGTGGCACGAATGGATACGCGGAAGTACATATTTCATGAGAGATGCAATCAATGATTATGTGTTAAAGGATTCCCAAAGAGTGTCGTCGAGGCCATCTTGGGCAAAAGAGACCCCCGAACTTGCCAAGATGTTTGCGGAGAGATCATATGATTCATCGCTATTGAACCAATCCGATGCATCGCTATACACAGATGCAGGTTTTAAGGCAAAATACCAAGGAATCGCACCATATGTTGCCACGAGCTACGCCTATACGCAATTGATTTTGCGCCATGTAAAATTTCCCGGGCAAACCGATGAAGATCCGCCAAGTTTACACGCCGTAAGAATGGTCAAGTCGGATGGACTTGAGTCCTTATTCGGAAAAGATTTTTTACCCCCATCTGAAACTTCGAAAAAGGGCGTCTACCGGTGTGATGCAGCGAGATCTGCTGAATCCTGGGGACTGATGAGCCCCGCAGAAAATAATGATTATGGGGATATGAGGATTTACGGACAAATTCCGATTTATTCCGTTGCCTCTGGATTTTTCTCGATTAAAGGAACCTCCCCCATTCAGAAGGAGCTCGTGGTCCTTCCATTGACTGACCTTAATGTCACCGTTGAGAACAAAAATGTGTCAGTCTTTCGTTTTTACGAGGAAACTGTGATTCCAATTGCCGAAGCACAATACAAAGGAGATGAATTCGTTGCTGAACAGATATGGGAAGCGAAAAGGCTTTTAGAAGAAGCTAGATAAAAGGCTGACGATGCCTATAACAAGACCCAGGATGTACTTGTGGAAATGTGACCCTAACTTTTTTCAGTTGAGATGTTGATCACTTTCCCTTCTAAAATGGCTGTAATTTTTCCATGACTAGGGTCATAATTGTCGCATCCTGGGACAATGTCAAAAACTTTTCCCTTATTCCGGAAATCAGCAACGATTCGTTGTAACCCAGCAAATCAGGTCTTCCAATGTTCGTTATGTATTGCCGATAAAACACATCCCAATGATTTGACGCAAAGAGCCAAATCTTCTTGCGGCATGCTTTATGAGATCCATCTAGATTTAAATGGCATTGACCTTGCATAGCTACGTTCCATTGGTTGTTATCACTTTAACTCAGTTTGAACCTCCATTGCCGAAGCTCTCTATTATTCCAAAGTTGGTCGTTTGTTTGCCCTCTTGCCCACGTTGGTCCATGCTATCGCTTATCACGGCTGGAATGTGTGTACTTATTGTTATCCCGAATATTGTGTCTTCGTTGAATGAGGAGTTAGTTTTTTTATTGAGCTGCTGGATACTTCCTTTGTCAGACATACAAGCGGTGATATTAACCTCCATGTTGAAACCTTCATCCATTCGTATCGTTGATTGTGACCTATGGCTTTCCACCGAATGAGACACAAGACCATCATAAAACAAAGCTTTATTCAAATTGTTTGTTTCGGCCATCTTTTGTCCCATGATTTGATTCCTTATTGCAAAGGTATTCCCAGTACCTGTAAAATTTTGCACAAAAACCTTAAATGCCTTGGCAGCTTCACCTGTATCCCCGTATGCTTCTTTAAATTGGCCGAGTATATACTTCAAATATTCAGCCTGATCGAATGTCCCTCCCGTATTTTTACAATATTCGCTGTTAACATTTCCAAAATTACTCGAAATTTCTACCCCATTTGGCAAACTAATATGCGGCATATCATTCCTCTTTACGCCATCCTTGAAGAAAAGATTGGATGCTACGGCTGGATCTGCCATAAAACTTTCTATGCGGGCATCCTGCCCTTCACCTTCAAACAGCTCCGCGTTGATAAGGTTCAAAATTTCCGGCTTGTATTCGTTGTGTTTGCACATTGGCAGCATCCCATTTTTATCACATGTTGCCTGAGACAGTCCCCAGGACAAATCCTGCCTTTCGGCTAAGGCTTGCGCTTGTTCAGGGAAATTATTGCAAAACGTCATCAAATCCGGCGTTATTTGGTCCGCTGGAAGCTTTTGCGCCAGCGAGCGCAATGCGAGGGCGGATTGCGAAAATTCAATCACTGACTCTTTCGGGTTAACCCCTTTTAGTGCTGAAACGAAAGCCTGAACAATTTTCGGATCTTGGGATGATGCATTTGCGGCAATTTCCTGCGATATGCCATCCACCTCCCCTGGATTGCTTTGTAAATAATCTTTTACGACCACATTGAGTCTTGCCTGATCCATTGATTTGGTTGAAGAATTTGAAATGAAATTCCAAAGGGCACGGAAAAATCCTCCAACTCCCATGGACTGACTTTTCTCGACTAGAACGATGGTAGAACGAGCAACAAGATCTGTATTCGGCATACTGCTCCGTGGCTCTGCTGCTGCTGCCATCTCTGGAGATAATAAGGTTTCACCTGGTTTAACGGCATGTGTCCCTCCTAAATTAGGCGTACCTGGTGCACCTTCTGTTCCTTGAAGTGCTCCTAGATTTGGATTTAAAACTGAAGTTGAAGATCCATGCATAAATGTAGGTAGTTAATGCTTTAAGGCAAATAATACGATTTCCCCGGCCCAGAGGGTCTCTTTGCCGAGATGTTCTTCAGCTGGTTATACTTGCAAATTCTATCGGTCTGGCTCATAGAACCCGTTTTAATTTGTCCAATGCTGGCCACTATGGCGATATCGGCAATGGTCGTATCCTGGAGCAATGCCAAAAGCTTTTCTCCTATTCCGGAAATCAGTAATGATTCATTGCAACCTAGCAAATCAAGTCTTCCAATATTCGCTATGTATCGCTGATAAATACACATCCCAGGGACTTGGTGCAAAGAGTCAAATAGCTTTGTGGCATGTTGAGATACATCTAGATTTAAATGGTATTGGCCTTGCATAGCTACGTTCCATTGGTTATTATCGCTTTAACTCAGTTTGAATCTCCATTTTCGAAGCTTTCCATTACTCCAAAGGTGGTCGTTTGTTTGCCATGCTGCCCACGTTGGTCCATGCTATCGTTTATCACGGCCGGAACATACGTACTTACTGCTATTCCGAATATTGTATTTTCATTGAAACCTTGCTCTCCCAATTCCGTCGCATACTGATTCGTTTCTTTTATTTTTTCACCGGACATACAGGTGTTGACATTAAGCGTAATATTGAAACCTTTGTCCATCTGCATCGTTGTTTGTTTCACACACTGCATAAGTGTTAGACTTATGAGCCTGTCTTTCATAACGAAATTACTTCCAGGGCAAACAGCCTCTTCCCCCTTTAATTTAATCATAACCATCCCCAGCGTATTTCCATAGCCCGTAGAATTTTGCACAAAAACCTTAAATGCCTTGGCGGCTTCATCTGCATTTCCGTATGCCGCTTTAAATTGATCTAATACATACCTCAAATATGTAGCTGGAGAGGGCAATCCCACACTTCCTCTCATTTCATTGTATTCGCTGCGTTCTTTCCTATACATGAGTACCTTGGCCTCTCCAGAATTACTCAAAATTTCTACCCCGTTAGGTAAAGTAACATGCGGCATACCACTCCTACCTATGCAATCCTTATAGAACTGGTTGCCCGTTACGGCCGGATCCTTCAGAAAACTTTCTATGCGGACATCTCGACCTTCACCTTCAAATAGTCCTGCGTCGATAAGGCTCAAAATTTCTGGGTCATAATGTGAATCATCGCACGCTAGTGTTAGCCCATCATTACAGTCCGTTCCCCGAAACAATGTTCGTTGTAAATCCTGCCTTTCGGCTAAGGCTTGTGCTTGTTCAGGAAAATCATTGCAGAATCCTATCAAATCTGGCGTTATTTGGTCCGCCGGAAGCCTTTGTGCCAGCGAATGCAATACGAGGGCGGGTTGCGAAAATTCAATCACTGACCCCAGCTTTCCAACCAAATCGGCGACATGTTTTATGTTATCCTGGGTAATACCGGATGACATTTGAGCTCCTTTTGTTAGGATTCCGTCTATGGAGCCCTTTACTGCGGAACAAAAGCCTTCAAATTTACTTTGGTCAACCTCTTTTAATGCTGAAACGAAAGCCTGAACAATTTTCGGGTCTTGGGATGATGTATTTGTGGTAATTTCCCGTAATATACCATCTACTTCCCCTGGATTACTTTGTAAATAATCTTTTGCTACTTCATTTAGTTTTGTTTGGCCAATTACATTTAGTCTTGCTTGGTCCATCGATTTGGTCGAAGAATTTGAGATAAAGTTCCAAAGAGCACGAAAAAATCCTCCAACTCCCATGGACTGACTTTTTTTAACCATGGCGGCGGTACGAGTAACAAGATCCGTATTGGGCATGCTACCCGGTGGCTTTGCTGCTGCTGCCATCTCTGAAGATAATGGGGTTTCGCTCGGTTTGACGGCATGCGATCCGACCAAATCAGGTGTGCCCGAGCGACTTTCCGCTCCCTGAGAGGCAACTGAACTTAAACTTGGATCTAAAGGTGAGCTCATAATAGTGAATAATTGCTAATGCTTTGGGACAAATGATATGATTTTCCCGGCATAGAGCGCCTCTTTGCCGAGATATTCTTCCATGCGCATTAGCTGGTTATACTTGCAAATCCTGTCGGTCCGGCTCATAGAACCCGTTTTAATTTGCCCGACATTGGTCGCCACGGCGATATCGGCAATGGTCGTATCTTCCGTTTCCCCCGAGCGGTGTGAAACTATGGACCTGAAAGATGCCGATTTTGCTATTTCTATGGCATCAAATGTTTCGGTCAATGTGCCAATTTGATTGACTTTTATTAGAATCGCATTGGCAGATTTTTCTTCGATCCCCCGCTTTAGATATTTTACATTTGTAACGAATATGTCATCGCCAACTATTTGAATCCTATGGCCAAGTTTTTTCGTGAACTTAGCCCACCCTTCCCAATCATTCTGGGACAGCCCATCTTCGATAGACACTATGGGGAATTTCCCAACGAGCTTTTCATAGAAATTTATCATTTGGTCGGACGAATGCTTGGATTTATCCGACTTCTTAAAGACATAGGCATTGGCTTTTTCATCGTAAAATTCCGATGCGGCGGCGTCCAATGCGATGGAAATATCGCGGCCCGGTCTGTAACCGGCGGACTCAATCGCTTGGACGATGATTTCCAACGCATGCTCATTGGATGAAACGTTGGGAGCAAAACCTCCTTCATCTCCGACGGCGGAAGACAGATTCAAGTTTTTTAAAATCTTTTTCAGCGCATGAAATGTTTCAGCCCCCATTCTAATCGCTTTCCGTATGGTTGGAGCATTGTGCGGCATGATCATAAATTCCTGGATATCTACGGGCGCATCCGAATGGGCCCCTCCGTTTAAAATATTCATCATGGGAACGGGCAGGATTTTTGCATTGCAACCACCCAGGTATTTAAAAAGTGGCACACCCAGGCTTTTTGCGGCTGCTCTTGCGGCTGCCATTGAAACGCTCAGAATCGCATTGGCTCCTAATTTTGACTTATTCTCTGTCCCATCCAATGCAATTAGTGCTCCGTCGAGTGCTATTTGGTCGGTTGCGTCCATGCCGGTTATATTTTTCGCTATGGTTGTATTGACGTTGTTTACGGCGGCAAGGACCCCTTTCCCTCCAAATCGCTTTCGCAGGCTCTCGTCACCAAGCTGCGCCTTTGGAGCAACATCATCACGTAGTTCAATCGCTTCCCGTTCTCCGGTACTTGCGCCCGACGGTACTGCTGCTCGCCCTCTAACGCCATTATTTAATGTTACCTCCGTTTCAACGGTAGGGTTTCCACGGGAATCAATGATTTCCCTCGAAAAAACACAATCAATTAATGTATTGGATATTATCATAAGTGCCTCTAATAGAAATTATTATGATAGTCATTCGATTTCAAATTACAAGTATTTTGTGAACCACATTCGAGCTGAATGGCCAAGGGGGTTATGATATCATGGCGAGTCTAGATTTTAGCAAAAATGCGGCCATTCACCTTTAATTAAAGGACATTCCTAACAAAACCCTCTTTTTCCTTTTTTTTCAAAAAATCTTCCCTAGGATTGGGCAACAATGAATGAGAGCGTTGATTTAGATAAAATTCGTCATTCCGCGGCACATGTATTGGCGGCAGCGGTGTTACGATTATTTCCGGAAGCCAAACTTGATATTGGACCACCAACGCGAACAGGGTTTTACTACGATTTTGACCTGGAGCATAAATTCTCCCAAGAAGATTTGGAAAAAATCGAATGGGAGATGCTAAAAATAATCTCGGAAGATCAAAAATTTATCAAAAGTATTGTCTCCCGCGATGAAGCGATGGCTCTAATAAAGTCAAAGAATCAAACCTATAAACTCGAACGGCTAGCAGACGTTCCCGAAGGGGAAGAGATTTCATTGTATAGTAATGGAAAATTTACGGATCTTTGCCGGGGAGAACACGTCAATTCGACGAAGGAAATTGGAGCGATCAAATTGTTGAGTATTGCGGGTGCCTACTACCGCGGCAGTGAAAAAAACAAACAGTTGCAGCGAATTTCGGGGACTGCATTTGCATCTAAAAAAGAATTGGATGAACACTTGGCAATGCTCGAAGATGCGAAGAAACGAGACCATCGCAAGCTGGGAAAAGAACTGAAGCTTTTCACCATAGACGATGAATGGGGCCAAGGGATGATACTGTGGCTGCCTAGAGGAGCCATTGTTCGGCAAGAATTGCAAAATTTTATCCTCGAAGAACTCGAAAAACAAGGGTACCAACAAGTGTTTACGCCCCACATAGCCAAACTCGGGCTTTTCAAAACATCGGGGCATTTCCCCTACTACAAAGAGTCACAATTTCCTCCGCTACCGGACAGGGAGTCCCTTGAAAAAGCTGTAACTTCCGGTGAATCGTGTAAAACGACATTTGATAACCTGGAAAATGGAAATGCGGATGGTTTTTTGCTAAAGCCTATGAACTGCCCGGGCCATATCATGGTATACATGTCGGATCAGCGATCCTACAGGGACTTACCATTTAAGATTGCAGAATTCGGGACCGTTTATCGGTGGGAACAGTCGGGGGAATTAAGCGGCATGACACGGGTGAGAAGCTTTACCCAGGACGATGCCCATATTTTTTGCACACAGGAACAGCTCCACGATGAAATTAATGGATGCCTATACCT
>JAISBO010000074.1 GCA_031266155.1 Puniceicoccales bacterium | reverse complement strand
CGGGATTTCAGAAAAACTTGGTATGACCGCAATCAACAACCGGGATCATTTGTCGAAATGTCCTATCGGGGGCAAAATTATATCGCCTCAGCCTTTGGACAGTTTGAGCCAAATGCTTTTTATAATACCACCCAACAAATGCCGGAATTGCACATTGCCTATTTACCGACCAAATTGCTCAACACAAAACTAATACACAATGCCCATTTAGGGGTCGTTAGGTTACACAACCGCAATAAGGATTTGTACGGTGCCACGAGTATTTCCCGGGCCGATATTTACTACGGAATATCCTTACCATTGGGGTATAAAGATTTTCTCACAATAAAACCGATTTTTGGTACACGGGCACTGGTATACGACCGCAATCTCGATGGGAAAACATATGGAAAGAACATCCTACAGGGTGGGTTTGACGTTGATATCAAATTCGCTGGCCGATCTGATTATATCAACGAAACTTTTGGCATAAATGGATTAAAACATGTCGTCAACCCAACCATCCAGTACCGCGTAATTCCATCGGGCAATGGGAGTACTAAAATTCCAAAATTTCATAGGGAATGTTTTAATGTGGAAATTCCTTCGATAGATTTGGACGATATGCGCAATGTGGACGATCTACAGCGGCAAAACATGGTGCGATTAGGCATAAAAAATAGCCTGTATACCCAGTCGGGATCCTATGTCCCAAAACAGCTAATGCGAATGGATATATTCCAGGACATACTCTTTGCCAGAAACTACGATAGCTTTAGACAGGCTCGCCAAAAGAAATTCCCCGATACCTATTTAACGGTTGGCATATATCCGACATCATGGCTTAATTTCGACATCCACGGCAAAGTTGATCCGGCAAAATTACATTTGCGCGAGCTAAAGACCACGACCGTCATAAAAGACGCTGATTTTTGGAAATTGGCATTTTCTTCCAAATATTTGAAGTTCGATGGAGTAAATCTTCCAAAACCAACCGAGCAGTATGGATTGTTTTTTACTTTCAATCTATCATCCCAAACGTCCATTACGATTGAATCCCAATACGATGCAAAAATTCACCAATTTTCACGGCAAAGGTTTAGTTTATCCAGTACCCTATGGGATTCTTGGTTAGTTAACGTAGGTATCACCACCCGGGCACACGCAAAACGTGAAGATCGCTTCCAGTTCGATTGGCGTCTAAGGCTTTTGGACTTTTGATATCATGGATGGCAAATTATACGTCATTACCGGATGTACAGCCGTTGGGAAGACGGATTATGCGATAAGCTTTGCGATAGAGAATAATGCGGAAATTGTATCATGTGATTCCTTGCTGGTATATAAACATATGGACATTGGGACAGCAAAACCAAAACCAATAGACAGGAAGGGAATTGAGCATCATTGCATGGATTTGGTAGAACCATCTGAAAATTTTGACGTTTCAATGTTCATCGAATCAGCCCAAATGGCAGTTGAGTCCATAGTTTCTTCTAGAAAAAATGTAGTGGTGGTGGGAGGTTCTGGGTTTTACTTAAAATCCTTTTATCACCCTGTCATCGACGGTATAAAAATTCCACGAAATATTAGCGATTTGGTCAATTCCATCTATGCTAGGTCTGGATTGGATGGGTTAGTCACAATGCTAATTTCAGTCAACGACGAGACATGTCCGCCCATTGATATAAAAAACCCAAGGCGGGTAATGTCCGCCCTAAAAAGATGCCTGGCATGCGGTAGAACATTTGACGACGTGCAAAACAGTTTCATATCCTTAGATTCGCCATTCAAACAATATCAAAAATATACGATCCTATTGGAAAGGGATGGAGAGGATTTAAAACTACGCATATGGGAACGGACAAAAAAAATGTTACACATGGGGCTAATTGATGAGGTAAAATTTCTATTGTCCAACTATGAGCGGTTGGGTGATAGTGCAAAAAATGCAATAGGATATCGCGAAACAATAAACTGGCTCAAAGGTAGTACGACCGAAGATGCTTTGGTCGATGAAATTTCGCAAAACACCTTAAAATTAGTCAAAAAGCAAAAAACGTGGTTTAAAAAGCAGATTCCCGTAGATGAAAAAATTATATTGCGATAATTTCCCTTGGTTAAATATTTATGGCAATGGTTTAGTGTGAAAAATTAACAACCAAAGCTTTAGCCTTTAGCTATTGACAAAGGGATTATTTTATGTCATCTTTCTTCGGGGAGAACATATGTATGAAATTCATAAAAGTTTAATGGGTCAAATTTTAAAATATTTCAAGAGAATGATTTTGCAGAAGCGCATAACGGCAAAACAAATCTCCCGGATGCCATTGAAAGTTTTTGATGGAGAAATTGTACTCATAGAGGATGCCAATGCGGCTAATTTAGCAATCGGGGAGATACTATCTGAAAAGTTTTTGGGATTTGATATTGAGAGCAAGCCAGCATTTTCAAAGGGCGAGTCCTATGCTCCTTCCCTGATGCAAATTGCCACATCGACGAAGGTTTATCTGTTCAAATTAGAAACAATTGGAGGCCTTACGCCCTTGAAACCTGTTTTAGAAAAGAAAGATATCATTAAGGTTGGAGTGTCCATCGACCATGACATAAAAAATCTTTTTAAAATAGAAAAATTCGACGCCCAAGGATTTTATGACCTTGGCCTATTTAGTAAGCGGCTCAAAGTAGCCCACACCGGGCTAAGAAATTTGGCCGCTATTTTCCTCCGCATTAGGATTTCGAAAAAGTCACAATTGACCGATTGGACACAGAAAGTTTTAACTCCGCAGCAAATCTTATACGCCGCAACGGACGCTTGGATAAGCCGGGAAATTTTCCTCAAAATGCTCAAATATTTGCCATAAAAAATTCCCCGCTATTTAGTATTGTCGCTTTAGATGGCAGAGGGGAAGATTTATTACGAAATATTTATCTCTGGGATCTGTAATCTTTGAACAATATTCATTATGTATGCAGCCGTCAGTTTGTATTTCTCGCGGAAATCGGGTGCTATGATATAATCTTCGGGTAAAATGGGCTGCCCAAATACTATGGTAGCCTTTTGATTCCAATCGAAAAACTTGGCATTGCGGTTCATAATTTCGAAGGTGCCGAAAATTCTACACGGAATGACGGGTACTTCTGTCTTGCATGCCAGCATTCCTATTCCCGCTAGTGGCTCTCCCATGGAACCATCTGCCGATCGGGTCCCCTCCGGATAAATCATCACACATTTTCCACTTTTTAATAGGCGTAGGGCGGTCCTTATGGCTGCAACATCTCCGCTCTTTCTATCAAGCGGTATGCAATTCATGTTGCTGAACAACCAATGGCGAAATTTTGTACTAAACAATGAACTGCGGGCCAGTGAAAAAACTTCCCGCCCAGGTACTGCACTGCCAATAAATGGTGGATCAAAGTAGCTCAAATGATTGCACGCCAATAGACACGGTCCATGCCTGGGAATATTTTCATAGCCGTAGATGTCACCGTCGAACAGTTCGTTGAACATCATTTTGGCAATGAATGTGACAATGCGATAGATGGGGTGGACTGTCATTGGAACTATATAAAAATTTTCATTAAAAATGTCAAAATTTGACGTCTGCAGAATCAATCAGTCAGCGATGCTTTTGGTAAAAATATTACAATGAATCAAAATAAATCGCAACAACAAACCTAAACAACCCACCGCTTTTCCATTTCAGAATATGGAATATACTTGTGTCCATAGATTGTATGGCGAAGACAAACGAGAACCTGTTAGAAACGGAAAGATTCGATAATTTTGAGATGGTCGGCGGAGGTAATGAATCGGGCCTATATCATTCAAACATTCGAAATTTGATAGTGTTGCAGCTAGTCGCAGCATCTCCTGCCAGCTTACCTTTTGACATAATTTTTCATGGAATTTCTTGTTCCTGTAGGAATTGTCCGGAGGAACATGTCACCGCAAACATATCCAGTTTGATGGATTCTGGAAGCATTGTAAAAATCAGCGAATGTGGATTCGGTGACAGGTATAGACTGGCAGAGCATTGTTTGTGTAAAAATTTTGATGCGGATGAATAATGTGTGGCGAAAGTGACAGTTTTAAAAATCATCTTGCGCAAATAAAGTTCGCAAAGGTACGCACGTCGAAAATCCTTTCCGGCTTTGAATTGCCTACGGAGACTGCAATGGCATCGCTTTCCCGTGCCTGGGAAATGCTGTTCGACTCCATCTGCGGAAGCGACGAGGGTTCTGTGGGAGAGCTCAAGGATATTTCCTGTGTAATACAGAAATTGTCGGCGAGCCACCAAAAAATTCAAGACATCGAATTTAAGAAGATTGCACGGCTGAAATCTGCCGATCTCAACGAAGAAAGGCAGAAACTACAAACCATGCGGGAAAATTTGCAAAGAGGCAGATTGCCAAGCGATATCGTTAAAACCGTGGAGGAGCAATTGCAACTACTATGAAAGCTACGACACAGAGTTTTTTCCTGCAATATCAAATTGATTGGATTCTAGACAATTCACGGCTGAAAATTTTGGAAAAATCACGCCAGATTGGGATGACGCTGGCGACGGCATATGGCGCCGTTAGACGACATGTTTCTAGGCAGAACAATTACGATTCCTGGGTAACATCCCGGGACGAGTTGCAGGCAAAACTGTTCATAGATGATTGCAAAAAGTTTGCGAAAATTCTATCGCCGGCCTGTGACTTTTTCGGCCATAGGCAAATTTTAGAAGAAAAAACCGATTCATCGGCATCCCTAGGATTTTCCAATGGCACATCAATTAATTCATTGTCGTCAAACGTTAATGCACAGGCTGGGAAAAGAGGTTCGCGGGTATTGGACGAATTCGCATTGCACAGCGACCAGAAAAATTTGTACACAATCGCCATACCAGGGATTACCTGGGGAGGACAGCTGGAAATTTTATCAACCCACCGCGGATCGAACAACTTTTTTAATAAACTGATATGTGAAATACGGGATGGGGAAAATCGGAAAAACTTTTCCTATCACCGCGTAACATTGCAGGATGCACTCGAACATGGTTTCCTGGACAAGTTGAAGGTGCGGCTGTCCGCGTCCGATGAACGGGTCCAAATGTCCGACTCGGAATATTTCGACGCCGTGAGAAATTCTTGCCCCGATGAGGAGTCGTTTCTACAGGAATACATGTGCGTTCCAGCCGATGACCGCTCGGCATTCATAACGAGTGATATGGTGGCTGCCTGTGAATATCTGGCCGATGAACAAAATTCCTGGGAATTGCATGACTTTTCTGGGGAGACCAGCGATTGTTTCCTTGGAATTGATGTTGCTCGTAGTCATGATTTGACGGTGTTTTGGTTGCTCGAAAAACAAAACGATACCCTGTGCACAAGAAAACTTTTGACCATGCAAAATGCTCCATTCGCTGAGCAGGAAAAAGGGCTACAAAAATTCTTTGAAATAAAAAATTTGAAGAGGATATGCATCGATCAAACCGGAATCGGACGCCAATTTTTCGAGCGTGCCAGCGAAAATTTTTGGAAACATCGCGTGGAAGGGGTAACCTTTACCAATAGAACGAAGGAAGAACTAGCCTACCAGCTGCGGGAAGTATTTGAGAAAAAATTAATAAAAATTCCCGGCGACGATTTCATTCGGGCAGACCTGAGGTCCGTTAGGAGAGAAACGACATTCGCAGGGAATGTCAGATTCGCGGGGGATAGGGGGAAAAATGGACATGCCGATAGGTTTTGGGCATTGGCATTGGCCATACACGCCGCAAACACTTGTAGACATCAGCCGGCACCATATTTCGAAAGAGTTGAACGAAAAACAAGGAGAGAAGAATTTTTATGAAAACGGTATCACAAATTTCAGAAATCCGCGTGAAAAATTCCATGCGGGCACGGTTTAATCCAATCAAAACTCTGACTCCGGATTCGTTGTCACAGATGTTGGATGCTTTTTCCGCAGGGTATTTGAAAGCCGCTGCCCTAACATGGGATGCCATTGAGCGTCGGGATGATGTCATCCAGGGAGTGGCGAGTAAGAGAAAGAAATCCATCGCCCGACTACACTGGGAAATTCTATCGGTCGATGATTCCGAACTAGCTAAGGAACAGAAAGTTGCACTGGAATATTTCTATAACAATTTGTCGGCAACAAGTGCATGCGATGGCAATGAGCTCGGGGGAATATCCCTATTGGTGCGTCAAATGATGGATTCCGTTGGCAAAAAATATGCCATCCATGAAATAATTTTTGAACCCCATGAAATTTCGGCATCGGAAAAAGATTCTCCAAAACTGAAACCTATGGCGCCCTCGACGTTACTAACGGCCACATTCCGATTTGTACCGCTATGGTTCTTTGAAAACCACGATGGTAAATTGAAGTTTTTGACGAATGAAGGCGCCACCTCCGGCATTCCTTTGGAAGCAGGAGCATGGCTGGTAACAACGGGGGATGGTCTGATGGAAGCATGCTCCATTGCATACCTGTTTAAACACCTGCCATTGCGCGACTGGCTGGTTTATTGTGAACGGAATGGTATGCCGGGGGTGAAAGGAGTCACCGATGCGGCTCCAAATACGGAACAATGGGAAGCTGCCCGCGACGCCGTGGAAGATTTTGGGGCTGAATTTAGTGCATTGATGTCGAAGGGTACCAACATCGAAGCCATAGACCTATCGACGAAGGGGGAATTGCCCTATCCAAAATTAATAGACCGGATGGACCGTGCAATTTCTGCACTCTGGAGAGGTTCCGACCTGGCAACGCTATCGAGGGAAAGCGGAGCAGGTGCATCCCTACAAGCCGATGAAACGGCAATTTTGGAAGAGGATGATGCAGGAATGATTTCGGAAGCCCTCAATGCTCAGGTCGACAGATTTGTCATAAAATATCTGTTCGGCGATGTTCCCGTGAAGGCATACATAAAGTTTATTCCAAATGTTAAACGGAACGTGGCCGATGAGCTGAATTTGTACCGGGAGTTATACAAAATGGGAGTTCCGATCTCGGTAAATGATATTCGGGAAAGGTTTAACCTGGCAACACCAAATGAAGACGAGCAGATGCTGGTTTCCATGGCACAATCCGAAGGTAATGGCGAAACGGAAGGAGGCAATGATGTACGTTGAGTGGTTAAAATTAGTAAATTGTGGCGAATATGCCCATCCCAAAGGGACACAACTCTTTGATTCCCGGGCTGCCGAAAGAATTACCGATTCCTTCCACTCCCTTCGGGGCCGCCTAGTACGCAGATTTCAAGGGCTTCCAATCTTTATCGGCCATCCGGATGATCCGGAATTTGGATCGAAAAATAATAGGGTTTACGGGTGCATAGAAAATATGAAAGTAGAAGATAATGCCCTGTGGATTCTGGTAAAATGGACGGATATTGGCCAAGAATTGTTTAAAAATGGAATCCTTCGACACCTGTCTCCCCGATGGTTGACAACTCCAACACAGGACGGCAAGTTGTCTCCCAAACGCCTACTGTCGGTCGGATTAACCAACCATCCAAATATCAGATGCGATCATACGTCAAAGGTTGAAAAAGTTGATGGGCAATTGGCTTCATCGGTGGATGGTAGCGTGGAAAACTTTGAAATCGATGGCCAGGAGAACAATCAGGATGTCAACCCTGAAAATATTTTTCCGGAAAGCAAAGAGGAGCAGCCTGGGCAGAAGGTAACAGATTCCGTGGATGAAAACATTTTGATTTTACCATCCCAGATAGTTCTCCATACGGTTTCGCAGACGGAAGATTTAAAACAACCAATTTTTAATAAATCAAATTGCGAGAGGATTTTGGAACTTGTCTTCGAACGCATGCAAAAATTTTCGGAAAAATACAATGACGCGTGGAATGCGGTCAAACGCAGCAATCCCGCATTGTTCGATAAAAACTTTTAACCTTAACTAGGAAATTATGACACAATTAATATTATCAAATTCCGCCATTGGGACCCATGCTTGTAATATTACCAAGCAAGCAGAAGAGACCATCCCAACCAAATACCTCCTTGGTAAATTTGGTACGCAAAACACTGACGTTGCTCTGTGCGGCTCATCCGATTTGCCAATTGGAATTATTACCGACGAAGCGGCTGCTCCTACTTCGGAAGGGTCCAAAGAAATTGTCAACGTCGCATTGCTTGGATCCCCTAATACGCTGCAAGCGGTAGCCAGTGCTGCTATTACGGCAGGTTCAATTCTCATTCCTGCGGGAAATGGCAAGGTAAGTCCCCTGCCAGAACCAACAACGGGTGCTCAAATTTGTACGATGATAGGCATCGCACTAACACCGGCAACGGCGGATGGCCAGATCATAGAATTTATGAGCTGTGTACCCCAACAATATGTGGTCGAAAGCAATTAAAAATTAACACAAAGGATCCTATGAACATAGAAATTTTACCAAAAGATGACGGTTTTCAGGAATGCGGCACAATTTGTGCTGCCAATGAGGCGAGGTTTACCGCATCGACATATTCGGAACCCCTAACCGCATTTACAGTAGGCTGGAAAGATTCGGAACAAATAGAAGAGTTGCTGAATTTTATCGCGCCGGTCATCCCCGTAGCAAAACGTTTCGAATTCAAACTTTCAAACAATGAACAATGCTTTTTGTCTGAGACCGATGATATCCGATCAATTGGCGCATCCTTCAAGCGTGTAGAGTTCGTCGGAACTTCCATAACATCCCGGACCTACAACAAAGGCTTGACGGTTAGGGTCGACCACGACGATGTGGCAGGAGATGATTGGAGGGAACGCTATGTCCAGCTGCTGCTCCAGCGCCTGTTGCGCAACGAATTACGCCGTGCGATTTCAGCATTGGAAGATAATGCCGAATCAGTATCTGCCAGCTATACCTGGGGATCTTCCGCCAACCCGGATTCCCATATTCGGTCCGAGTTGGAAGCGGCAGCGGATATTACCGGTATCCGTCCGAACAGGATCGTCATTGGCGAAGGCGCATGGGACCTGAGGAGTGATTCCTACGATGCACAAAATACGGCTGGGGCCACACGGGCAGCAGGGTTAACTCCGGAAGAGCTGGCGAGAAAACTGTTCGTCGACGAAGTACGCGTAATGAGTGCCCGCTACCAAAATGGCGTGGAAAAATCCAATCTGCTGGGCAACAAGATATTCGCGTTTTATACCCGGAATGACATCATGAAAGATGAACCGGCGAACATTAAACGGTTCGTTACCCCTATCGACGGCGGTAGCACATTTCGCGTGTATGCGGATGAACATAGCAAGTTTACGGATTTGACGGTCGAACACTATAGCAATGTGGTTTTGACCTCAAAAGAAGGCATAAGAAAGCTCACAGTAACAGCATCATAACAGCAATATAATAGACCTACACCCATATCCGGGAAGACTGTAAAAATCTTCCCGGATACCCCTAATCCCTCAATGAAAAATTTTATGGCAACGTGGATAACTATACAAACTTCCGACCTCTATGACTATTTGTGCTCAACGCAGTTGAACGCTTTGAAAACTCTGGAAATGGCGGATGGTCAAACAAACCCAATCGACGAAATCATTGGGGACATTACGGCCCGCATTCGTGCTGAAATCAGTGGAAATAGACATAATTTGCTAAGTGCGGACAGGACAAAAATTCCCCACGATTTAAAAAGTTTTGCCTGTTACCTGATTTTGGAAAGTGCACAGACCCGTCTGCCTGGTTTAAAATTGACGGCCGACCAAATCCGTTTGTCGACCGACGCAAAGGATTACCTAAGGCGCATTGCTCAAGGGGAAGTTCCCGTATCTGTTCCGGACGATGCCCTGGTATTCGGTGATTTTAGTTCAAATATCGGATGTAAGGTTGTGCATCATAGGCTACGCCATGCATCCGGAAAATCTTTGGGAGGTTTTTGACCATGAAGACGGAAGGAATTTTGGAAAAACTACAGGATGCGATCGAAAAACGGTTGCTCGCCTTGAACGAACTACGAAATGTCCCAATTTTGACGTACAAGCAGAGCGACCTGAGCTCCGTCATTGAGGCAAATGTTAAGACGGGCATCGGCGTAGCGATAGTACTCATGCCTCCCGTCCCAAGCACAGCCCATGCCCATGTTGTGGGTCCTGTTTTCCACGGCGTAACAATCGAGATAAAAGTCGTAGAAAACACCGCAATGAACAAATTGGGCAAAAGTTTACTGTCGTTGGCCGAAATCGTCATGCAGCACCTACACATGTGGCACCCCGATATTTTAGACGAAAACTATCAGTTAGAATTATCTTCGGTACCACAAAATTTCAAGGTCACACGGGAGGATAACGTTAACTATTTTTCCATGTGTTTCGGCATACCGTGCCATTTAAAATTTACGTAGACGATGAAAATTACAATAGGAGCCATTATTTTAGCCGGGGGGAACGTTGCCAATGAACAACCCTACGACCTAAAAATCAACAACTCTCGACAGGTACAAATTGCTCCTGCCATGAGAGCTATCGCCGTAAGGGGATTTGACCGGGGCAATCAGCAGACAACATTGGAATTTAAGGTGTCCAAAAGACATTCTTCGGTGGAAGAAGCACAGACCTATGCCATTCAACATGCTGCATCGCTGACAAATTTGCCGTCAATTTTGGTGATTACCGAAGAGCCGTCCCAGGATACCTATTCATTGAACGATGTCGTTATCAGTGAAGTACAATCCGCAAGTGAAGGGGTGGTTTCATCCCATACCTACAAAATTATAGGTGGAATTTTTACAAAAGATTAAAGTATGGACAATTTGAATGAAATAATCGTCAGAATCAAGGCTGACACGTCAAGTTTTAACAACCCCATCGACGTTCTCCGGGGAGAGATCCCGCAATTTTGGCGGGGGAACGACATCAGATTTGAAATTGGTATTTTCGACGGCGAGAACGTTTTGAGCGTATCGAACTATGCGAGCATTTCCCTTGCGATTCGTAAATTGACGGATGACGGAAAGGTCCCATCGGCGAGTACACCTGCTCTCATGCAGAAGGTCTGTACGTCCTTCGATGATACTTTGACGTCGGAAACATGGGGGAATGGTACAAAACAACACGCGGCAATCCCATTTTCTTCGGGCGAAAGCAATGTCGTTGCAGGGGACCACTGGCTGTCGATTTGGGCAACCACCAGCGACACAACTCCAAAAATTATAACACTGTGTGCCGGCATAGTCCGTATTCTCGAAGTGGGAGGGGGCAACTTTTCCACACCGCCCGATCCGATCAAAATTTATTACACATCCAACGAATGCGACGACCGATTCATACAATTAGCAGCCATTGACTCAAACACCAACCTCGGAGCTTCCAATTCCGTGGTTCCTTCCCAGGGGGCCGTCAAAACTTACGTAGACCAGCATGCAGCTTCTGGCCAAGGAGAAGCTACTTCGGCAAGTAATTTGGGAACTGGCACAGCTATTTTTAAAGAGAAAGTCGATGCGGATCTAAAATTTAAAACGTTGAAAGCCGGCGACAACGTTACCATATCGGCGAATGGTTCCGAGGTAACAATTTCATCCTCGGCGACTGCAAGTGAA
>JAISBO010000010.1 GCA_031266155.1 Puniceicoccales bacterium | reverse complement strand
GTAGACATTTTCATATCCATAATGGCCACAATTACAATCCTTTCTGCGGAAGAATAAAGATCGCAGATAACAGTCCTTCCTGAAAAGAGCGTAGTCGACATCACTCCGCAATCCGCAAGCGGATGATGCATTCGTAAAGGCACAAGAAAGAACCGGGAACGTTAGTAAAAACAAGACAAGGTGCGGACTACCGCTATGCCGACTTCGGTGAGCGGCTCAATACGAGACTTCATCTGGCCGTAGATAGGGCTGGTCATCCGCTCAGAGTCATTGCAATTGAAGGTACGGAATCGGATTGCAAACGGGCATTAGAGCTGATTTCATCCCTAGATACCAGACGCGTTCTCGCCGACAAAGCCTACGATTCCGACGAAATCATCCTTGCCCTTTCCTCTCGCGGCGTCCTATGTCGATCTTACCAGCTGTCACCTGAAGTTGTCCACCATCCGTCGTTATTACCTCCGACTTTTCCAATTCCAGATGGTAGATATCCCTCATTGCTGTGATTTTCTTTCCTCAAGCCTAACCTGCCCATACTCCCCAGTGCCGGCATTGGGGTCCAAGGGTATGGTAACGGGTTCGAAAACCGTAATCTCTTCCTCCACATCCTTTTCCAAATGCCCTCTTCTGGTATTTCTAAATCCTTCCCATATACCATGTAATACCCTCGTGGGCTTGTATCCTGCCGTTGATTCAAGAATGTTTTGGCTGTTTACCTCTATGTCATTAGGCGCGTATAGAGTGCCACATATGATTAACCACCAGCCTGCTCGCTACCTCCTTATCATCCGCCGCCTGCTATGGCCAGTGTGGTTATCTCCGATTGATTTGTTCCCTCTTCTAGAGTAAACCTTTTTCAATTGCATGGCACTGTTAAAGAGAGAGGTAATGGCGATGTCATCGTCCGCCCGTACCAGGGAACGTTTCTTCTCTCCCACCACTTACGGCATGCTTCCTTGCTAGAACGGTGGCACTATTGAAATATTTCAATGTGGTACCTTCGGGCCCAACATATTCCTCCCCTATATTTAGGGTATCATTGTGTGATTCCATACCCGTTATACGCAAGTTATCTTCTTGGGGATCCTTTCTTTCATTGACGACGATGTGGCCATCATTCTGAATGGGCTCCCTCGCCTCTGCCAGCATGGCGTGGATGTTCCCATTATTATCCCATTGGCCCCGTCCCGGATCATGAAAGGGGATGCTTAGGTGTCAACTAGAACTTTACACACGTTGGCTACCCCTTGCACAATACGGATACCAAATGACTTAGCATCTTCTCCATTCGTAACCTCTATGCTATACTCCGGTAGACCAAGGGGGACTCGGGCGGACACATTCATCACACTGTTAGACTCCACAGCGCATGTTGGAACAGCCTGTCCTTCCGTTAGCAAAAACTTTTCCATTTCCCTTTCCAGGTCCTGCAAAATGGTAGCGGTACACTATGCGGTCTTCCGATGCCAGATGCACATTTCGAAAATCCCCGACGTCAATGAAACTATTTGCACATTTGCGAGATCCAACAACAGCGATGCTTTATTGGCATTTATAATTCAATAGTTCCTTTCGAAGGATTAAAACACTGAGTATTCTTTAAAACTTTCCTTCTTCGATATTCAATCCAAATGGCAATTAAATGGCAATAAAGATAAAATTTCTAACAAAGATGAAGCTATTGAGATGTTTATGGGTTTGTACAGCAATATACAACTCTTTCTGGTGCGTGTTTCCGGTTCCTTCCTCAAAAATCTGCCCAGTAGCAGTTGGTAGAGTGGCAATGAGGTAGCAGACCATTAATGCTTGTGAACACCTGCCCTCTAAGAGTCTTTGCTGCCTCTGCTACCTTTTTAAAATATTTATTATAGTAAAAAATATACATGCCATATAGAAAACATCGTTTCATATGAATTTGAATAACGTATATTTTAGGAGGAACTATTCCGACGCAGATTGTTTACTGAGGCTTGTAAAAGTAATGATCAATGATAAAATAACTTTTCTATCACAACCACAACATTGGAAAAGCGATATTAAACTTCAAGAACTCTCCGGTTACATATTGTTTACGCATCATGTCATAATTGTGTCATAATCACAACTCGATTAAGTGGACCAAATTCTAGATATCTCCCCGACAATCCCTTTGTTTATGTACTTCAGCGATTGGGTGCAGGGGTTGGATTTGAACCAACGACCTTCAGGTTATGAGCATCAAGAACCAGTATGTCGGGAAATGTATAGATGTGTATAATAGTGATTAAATGCTAATAAAATCAGGGATTTTAAGGAATGTGTTGAAAAAATCGATTGACAGGGATTGATATAAATTTATCTATAAACCGGTAAAAATATCGGTAAAGTTTATAAATCAGTGAAGACATCAAAATTTAGATTCACCAAACAATCATTGGCAGAAATAAGAGCACCTGCCCAAGGATTTATTCTTGTTCGGGATGATAAGGAGAAATCGCTGGAGGCAAGGATAACCCCAAACGGTAACATAGCATTTTACTCTCGCCATTTTGTGGGAGGTCGTGATTTCCGACATGCCATTGGGCATTATGGGACAATAACCATCGATGAAGCGCGCAGGAAAGCAGCAGAGAATAGAATATCCCATTCTCATGGAATCAACCCTGGGGAAGAGAAAAAAAAGTTGTCCAACCGATTGACATTCGGAGAAGGGTTCCACGAGTTCATGGAACGCTATAGTAAGAAGGAAAAACGATCGTGGAAATATGATGAACGGGAAATAAATAAACATGTCAAGCACTGGTTTAGTCGCAAGCTTGGTAGTATATCAAAAACGGAAGTCCAAGAACTAATCGAAAACATCGCTGCCAACAGCGGAAGGACACAGGCAAACCACATCTTAGAACGTGTTCGGGCGATCTATAACAAACTAATTTCCTGGGGATATGATGGAAATAATCCGACAACCGGCATTCCTAAGTACAAAATGAACAAGCGCACAAGGTTCATTACGGCGTGCGAGTTACCAAAATTTTGGCAAGAACTGGAAAGTGATAGTAGCCCGCACCTTGGGGATGTAGTAAAAATTGCGCTATTTACCGGCGCCCGCAGAAGTAATGTTTTTGCCATGGCATGGAATCAAATTGATTGGCAAAGATGTGTGTGGAATATTCCTATGACAAAAAATGGAGAACCTCATAGTATCCCATTGATACCAGGGGCCATTACCATCCTTCGCCGTAGATTATCAGATTGTACCGAATACCAATACTCAACACCATGGGTATTTCCGAGTACCACGGGGACATCAGGACACATCGAAGACATTAGAAAATCATGGCATTCCCTATTGAAACGGATAGGGATGAAAAATTTCCATTTCCATGACCTACGTCACACATTTGCGTCCTATCAGGCAATGAACGGAACGAGCGTGTTAATATTGGGCAAAGGACTTGGCCATAAATCACATATCTCTACACAACGCTATGCACAACTATCCGATGATCCAGTAAGGGAAGCTATGCAATCAGGCATTCAATTGATGATTACTAAAGGGATAACGATTAAGTAGTAGGTATAAAACATGCAAAGTAAAAAATGACCTTAGAAGACATCATTCAAAAGCATAGTACCTGCGTAGAAACCTGTAGAAATGCTATGGGCACCAGATTACTAAAGCCCATAAGCATGGCTGTTGATATATTTTTCCAAAACAAACATGATTCTTTCATGAAAAAGGTATCCCATCGATGGGAATCCATAGCGAATGATAGGCAGCGTTATAAAGAATCGTTTGCCATGGACTGCTTAAAAATTGACACCGAAATCTTCTGGTTCATAGTATCTCTCTTGCCTTCCGAATACTGCCAAAAGCCGATAACCAGTAGGCTGGAAAATGCATGGGATAATCTATGCACATGGTTAGGAAGAGATAATAACGATGATCTAGAACAGGAACACTTGATACAAGAAAAGTTGTACGCGTTTTTCGTAAGCATAGATACTTTGGTGCAACTTATGACTCTCTATTGTGGAAAATGGGAAAATAGGCAAATGCTATCAAAAAAAACGAAAAGGTTGAACAACAACTTCGAGAAATACACATTGAAGGATTTTCAGAGTTTTCAAAAAGCCTTTCTGGAAGCAGAGCTATATCTTCCAGTAAAAGAAACGCCTGCTAAGCGGTTGGCAACGATCATGGAAGAATCATTAACTATCTTTGATTGTGCCATCCAAGATTTTATCAGAGAAGTAAATTCTTCAGCCATTCAATGTTTAATAGATGATGTATATGATGAAAGTTTTACAAAGATTTTTAATGATATCCCTCGGAGGAGGAAAAACTTCGATAGCATTCTCTGGAAACACATTGTGTTATATTTGCAACAGGAGTGTGGTATTCCAGAAGGGCAGGCAATATCATTCATTGCGCATTTTTATAATGCCCATAGGCTATACCAAGCAACGGTAAAAAACAGCAAAAGGCAACCCCAATATTTGACTACCCGAATATTTGGGGAAATCGTAAAAATGAGACAAGATGAGTGCATTGCATGGGCAGATGTTAAAGGAACAAAAATCTACTACTGCTCCAAACGAGGATTGGTCGCATAACTAGTCAATATATCTGCCATGTGTCGCATAAATGCTTGCGACGGAGACGGTTGAAAATTTTAATGGCGATGTCGCGTCACATTGTGCCATCCATGCTCCTCTTCGCTGCTTAAACACTTGCGACGGAGGGATGTAAAAAGTTTATCACCTAGGTCGCAGAAATATATGGAGGAATAAATTATAATCAAAAACATGTTTGAAAAACAATATCTGACCCGTAAGGAAGCGGCGGAATATTTAAGAGTAAAACCGCAGACGTTAGCAAAATGGGCATGTACACGGTTTCGCAAGATACCATATTGTAAGGTTGGAAGCCGTGTGCTCTATGACTACGATGATATTCAAGCATTTGTAAAGGAGGGATACAATGACAACATCTAATAAAGAAGACAACAAGGCTATAATTAATAATAAAGGAGAGATGTTTTCCGCAGCATTGAAACAATTGGAAGAGGCATCTCCCCATCCGGGAAAAGGTGATAGTAGCAAACAGATTAGCGAACCATCAAATTCGTTCTCGGTTAGGATAAGGAAACAGCCGATCGTCCTAGAGCAAGAGTTTTTAGAAAAAATATCCCAAGATTTCTTCTATATTAATGATGGAAATAGCTTTTATGAACGCTTGCCGAATGGAACCTATGCCCTCATAAAAGACAATCACTTAAACAGTAAGTTGAAACAACGATTCCACTTAAGTTCCATATCCTATGACCCCGCCATACTATCCCCCATAGGACAGGGGTCGGTGTATATCCAAGAAAATTGCCGGTGTGAAAAGGCGATCCCGAGCCTAGCAGGGTATTTGGCTGGGATACATATTTTTGGAAATGAAAGGATACTGGTTAAAAGCAACCTGAAATTGATGGCACCGAAAGAAGGGTCCTTTGACACGCTAATGGAACTGTTGACCCACGTGTTTGGCAATGACGAGCCATACTATCAATTGGATAGATTCTTGACATGGATGCAGTATGCCTATAGGGGAGCCTATGAAATATACATAAAAAGCAAAGATATTAGTGAAGTATGTATGACCGGATTAGCCCTAATTCTATGCGGGAAGTCTCAGGTAGGGAAAACATATATTACCAGCTTGATTACAAAAATATTCGGAGGAGTCCTTGGGCAACCATTTAAGAGCATGACGGGACGAACAGAGTTTAATGCTGATTGCGCAAAGGCTGTCCACCTATCCATCGATGACCAAACGGGTACGCGGACATATGAACAGCGAAAAGAACATGGACAAAAATTAAAGGCAATGTTGTCCGGAAGTGCCCAGTGGATACAGGCAAAGCATGTGGATGCATTCACTGCTCCTCTGTACCAAAGGATAACCTACTCCTTTAACAGCGATAGAGACTCCTTTTCCACATTTCCGGCATTATCTGACGGGGTACGGGAACGCATATTGGCTCTTCTTGCTAATCCAGAAAAATGGATACGGTTTAAACTTGCCAATACTATGGAAAAACGGGAAGCCCTCCATCGTACCATAACCAATGAACTGCCGGGATTTTTGTACCACCTAATGAATGAATATATCTCCCCGGAGTGGTGCATAAACTCGTCATTTGGTTGCAGGGAGTTTATTCATCCGGACATAGAACGGCAAGTAGAGACGGGTACTCCCGAATCAACATTGAAAAGCTTGATATTGGACTACCTGCAGTCTTCCCGCTATTTGAGGAGTGGGTCCACAGAAGGTATCAACTTTTCTGGAAATACCAGCACACTGTTTGAGGGGATGCTGGAATCGCCTGCCCATCGGGATGGTGTGCGAACATTGGCGAAAAATGTTATTAGTTTCGGCATGCGGCTGGGAGAATTATGCACCATCTACCCCAACCACTTTCGAAAAACAAGGAGGCAAGATAACTGTCAAAACTACGACATAAGCATAGGCGGCTTTCCACCAATCCAGGGACAGTTCGACGGTATAAAATCGGCAATGTTTCTAAAAAGGTAGCAAAGGTAGCAAATGTCATAGATGTCATATAAATAAAGGCTTAGAAAATGACGATTCTTTTGCTATCCTGTCATTTTTGCCACCCTTGATGAAGAAATGCGTACAATACCATGTCGAAGTTTCTCAAAGCGCTGGAAGACATGCCATTGAAGGGTTCTGCCATCCCCTGTCACACCCATCTGCTGCGGATTGCGAACTATGGGTGTATGGAAGGAGTGTCGGATGCTGAAATGCGGGATAGAATATGCAAACGCTTATTGGAAACTGGACGCACTCCCCAAAGATTCCGAGAAGTGGATGCCGCCATTGCCCATGCTCAGCGGACGTGTAATATTCCTGATTTTAATCGAGGTGGCAGAAAGCAAGGACGAAACTGCAAGAGGCAGCGAGCACATTGCTCCTTGGACCAGCAAATTTCTCAAATCTCCAAGGACACTTTTTTGACAATTGCAAAGCTGGGCCATGGGCTAGCGAAACGGGATCTCTGGAAAGTGTCGAACCCTAGACCCCATGGCGACAGGCGGGATGGCATATTGTTTCTGTCAACCCTATTTGCTGAGGACGACATTCTTCTCCTAGGAGAAAAGTTCTCGAAGGAGCTCCATACCCGGGATCAGTGGATCAGTCTTTTGAAATACAGGGAAGGCAATTATCCCTTCTTTATCATCAATCCATTGTCTGGCAATGCACACACGGGCAGCAGTGGAAACATGTCGAACCGCTGTGATTCCGCTGTGAAACAATTCAAACATGCTTTGGTGGAATTTGATGGGGATGACAACGATCCTACATTTTCTTTCGACAACCAGTTGGCTTTCTTTTCCAAGATCGACCTCCCCATTGTCGCACTTACCCATTCCGGAAACAAATCCATCCATGCCATCGTTTCTCTTGGAGAATCCATATGTTCCATTGATGGTTGGCAGCGAGAAGTAAAAGATAACCTCTTCGGTAAAATCCTACTCCCCATCGGTGCAGATTTCTCAAATTCTAACCCCTCCCGCATGTCAAGGCTGCCAGGCCACGTCAGAGATAATGGCAAACTCCAGGAACTCCTATATCTTAACATGGACCATCGGGAAGGGTCTATCTTGTAAGAACATGTAATAATTCAACCTTGTTTGTTGCATTCCCATGGTGTCAATTCCCTGTATACGAAGTCGGCAGAGCCCTCAGGCATTCGCCGTATACTATAGCGGAAAGTCTTTTCAAGACAGGAGGTCCAGATAGCACCTAAAGATATAGATTTTGTCGCGCTTTTTCCCGGAAATTTCTCCAAAAATCCCGACGGATTCCAATGTTTTTAATGCCATCCGGATCGTCGGGGTGGATAATTTTAGTTCTTTGGCAATAGCATTTGAAGAAATTTGTGGAACTTTTTTGGCATATTCTAAAACCTGTAAACAACTAAATCGACTTCGACCAAGTGTGTTAATCTTGGCTTCGCATTCGGCAAACAGTGCATTAATTGCTCTGATCACATCGACTGCATTATTGGCCACAGAAGCCACTCCATTCAGAAAAAACTTCAACCAATCTTCCCAATTTCCGTGTTCTCGGACCTGGTTAAGGAGTGCGTAATATTTTTTACGGTTTTCTTTGAAATATGAGCTGAGGTATAGAATTGGCTCATCCAATAGGCCGAAATTGCATAGCATGAGACTGACCAGCAGCCTGCCCGTGCGCCCATTACCATCAAGAAATGGGTGGATAGTTTCAAATTGCAGATGGGCAACACCGGCACGGATCAGCACTGGAATGGTTTCATTGTGGAGATATTTTTCAAAATTGTCCAGGGCCTCCAACATATCATCAACTGCTGGTGGGACAAAGAATGCATTACCCGGGCGACTTCCTCCTATCCAATTCTGGGACCGCCTAAATTCACCTGGTAGACAGAATTCTCCCCGTGTTCTTTCCAGCAATATTCGATGGATTTCCCATACTAGGCGCAGGGACAACGCAAATCCACTTCTCAAGCGATCTATTCCATGGGTCAATGCTTTTACATAGTTAGAAACGGTGGCAACATCCTCTTCAGAAACTTCGAACTTTTGATCATTTTCAAAAAGAACAAGGTCATTTAGTGAACTTTGTGTACCTTCGATTTGGGAAGAAAGCACCGCTTCTTTTCTCACGTACATGTACAAAAACAGCGATAAATTCGGAACCAAATGTGTCACTTCGTTCAACTTTGCGATGGCCAGCATGGCTCGTTCAAAGGCAGGGTAAAAGGCTTCCAAATCCAGTGAAATCGGCAAGGAAACTGGCACATAAGCCCCATAGGTTTCATCGCCAACCTTGTGTATCCTATAATGTCCTACCCGTGTCATAACTTTTCCTAAGGAAGGCTGTTGGGAAAAATTAGTCAACTATCTTTTTGTAGTA
>JAISBO010000001.1 GCA_031266155.1 Puniceicoccales bacterium | reverse complement strand
ACCGTAGGACGTGTCCAAACGCCTACCCTGGCGATGATAGTAAACCGAGACATTGAAATTGCTAATTTCAAACCGACAAAATTTTGGAGGATCCTCGGAACATTTGGCATCCACAATGGTCCCTACGATGGTATCCTACAAAAGGATCAAAAATTAGATGATAAAAATCCCCACGACAGGACCGATAGGTTATGGGAGCATGAAAACGCATTGGCAATCATTGAAGCGATTAAAAATGAGCAATTCGCTTCCATTTCAGAACAAAAGAAACGGTCCAAACAAACATCTCCGAGGTTATACGATTTGACTACCCTGCAAAGAGAATCCAATTCGCGCCATAACATGCCTGCCAGCATGACGTTGCAAATCGCCCAGTCTCTCTATGAGAAACATAAATGTATTACCTATCCTCGCACCGATTCCCGTGCGTTAACGGAGGATTACGTGCCCACCTGTTACAAAATACTAGCTGCCGTCAATGACGAACATAGAATCTTTGCCCAACGCATAATTGAAAATAAAGCAGTTAATGGAAATAATAGGAAAATTTTTAACAATAAGCAGGTTAGCGACCACTTCGCAATTATTCCTACACCACAGGCCCCAAAAAACTTATCCGACGCAGAATCCAAGATCTTCAATATGATTCTAAAACGATTCCTTTGCGTATTTTTTCCAGATGCAGAGTTCGACATAACCACCCGAATTAGCAAGGTCAAAGAATATTCATTTAAAACGGAAGGGAAGGTATTGGTAATCCCTGGATGGTTGGAAGTTTATGGAAAGAATGAATCCGAACAGGATGGCGTATTGCCTGCGCTATCCGATAGTGACGGGACTCCGCCACAGGCCAATATCGTTGAGATAAAAATCGCAGAAGATGCAACCCGTCCCCCCGCTTCCTACAATGAAGCCACTCTGTTGACCGCCATGGAAGGGGCTGGCAAATTGTTGGACGATGAAGAACTTGCCGATGCCATGAAGGAACGCGGTTTGGGGACTCCGGCGACGCGAGCCCAAATCATAGAGCATTTATTAGCTTTAAAGTACATTGTGCGGGACAAAAAAGACCTCAAGGCAACGGCGAAAGCTGAAGATTTACTAAACTTCCTCAAAGCTGCAGACATTGAAACTCTTTCAAGCCCGGCTCTTACGGGCGAATGGGAATACAAACTTAGGCAGATGGAGAATGGTAATTTTACCCGTAAAAGTTTCATGGAGGAGATTGCGGATTTGACAGCAGCCATAGTTACAAAGACGAAAAATTTTGTCGAAGGAAGTGACATAACAAAGGAAACCTCCATAATTTCTCCCACCGACAATAAGCCGCTCATGGAGGGGCTACGTTGCTACCGCTCCCAGGATAAAGCCCTAACAATTCAAAAGGTAATTGGTGGTAGGAAATTTTCAGAGGATGAAATTAAAGAGTTATTGGCGAACAAAAAGATTGGCCCAATGGACGGGTTTAAATCAAAAGCAGGGTCAGATTTTTCCGCGAGTGTAGTTTTGGATGATGCTTTTAAAGTGAGTCTGGCCTTCGAAAATTCAAATTCGGAATTTAAAACCGCAACACCGCTATCCAAGGAGGAGATCGACAAACTTGAAGTCATCGGGAAATGCCCGCTTGATGGGGCAGATGTTGTTGTGATGGACACTGCCTACGTTTGCAAAAATTATTTCAATAAAAAATGCAAACTTAGGATTTCGAAAAAGACACTCGACAAAGATATTGCCGTGGAACAGGTTCAAAAATTGTTGGCGGAGAAGAAAACCGACCTATTGGAAGGGTTCCGGTCCAAGCGAACGGGAAAACTATTTTCAGCCCGCCTAAGTCTGCAAAAGGATGGCAGTTTTAGGTTTGAGTTCAAATAAATTCCTTTTCCAATTTTTCATGCCCATTCCTTTTTGCCCATTCGCTGTGAAGATTTTAGCTGGCAAGCAGCGATAGCATGGCGCCTTCTGCTACTAATTGCTTACATGTGGGAAGATCCAAGCCTCGACTCATCATGTAGAACATGGTATCATCGTCGATGGCACCGACCGTTGCGCCATGGGAACACTTAACATTGCTGTTGGCAATGTGGAGATCGGGACAGCTGATAGCCTGCGCCCCGTCGGACCACAGTATGTTGTTGCTACTCTGCCTTGCATTACTGTTTTCGGCAATTTCGCTAATGTTGATTTTCCCATAAAACTCAGAAACTGCGGAGTCATCCAAAATCGTTTTACTGATAACATTCGACTTTGAATTCACAGCATCGTGGGTTTGGGAGATGGAAAGTTTTTGCCCATCGGAATTTTTACCATAAAAAAAGCTCCTTAGGTCGGAAATTGCCCATTCGCCTTTCAAAATAGTTTCGACCGAAACGTCGAATTTTTTGCAACTTTCCGAGAGAATTACGCACTTTAACTGGCTAGACTTTTCTAGCTCAAATGTCAGCCGGACAGTACTTTTATCGCAATCAACGGCCAGAATGACGATGTCCAGGCATACTCCTTCGCCTAGGCTAAACACAGCATTGGAAATATTATCGGATGGTATGAACAGTTTTGTAGGGGTGACAATTTTTTTCCATTGGAGATGATCGCGGACAACGGATCGCCCGCCTAAAATTTTATCCATATGATTTTGAACTATCCTCATTCTCTTTGAAGATGTTGGGTTTTTACTACAATTTTAACATATTAAACTTTCCAACTTGTAGACGCGATGGCCCTTTAGGTACACGATTCCATGAAAATTTGTTACCGTTTCCATTGCTTGCGATGCCGATGGAAGTACCTTCCAATTGCGATTTACGGCGTCCATAGAAAAATTCGCGGATTCCCCTACGATGATCACTCTATCATTTTCACGGAGCGGTAAATTTTTAAAAAGTGCAGCATTGTCACCAATTACACCGTTCCCTACCTCGCAACGGATCAAAGCTCCAATGACAAATAACCGATTGCCATGGGGAAATAGTCGATCGAAGTGAGCCAGGGAATTAGCAAAGGCTATGGCGTTTGCATTGTAGCAATCGGCAAAATATGTCCTCGCCGGTGTCGCTATAATTTCTCCGCGCCATTTGGATGGCTTCCACAGATTAATACGCTTTTGAATATTAGCTGCATCTACGCCACATTCCAGAGCACAGATACACGCCAGGACAAAATTCTTGACAATGCCTTGGCTCATCAGATGAGGCATGACAAATTTTAAATCTTTTTCTTTAAATCTCATCGTAACATGGTATTGGCCCCCTTCCATAGTCATATGGTAGCCCATATCTTCTCCGCCTTCTTTGATAATCCTACAGAGACCTTGAATTTTTCGGCAAGCACTAAACCTTAGGCATTCTTCGGGAAATATTCCATGGCCATTATTCTTTATGGCCCCACGCAATAATTTGCTCTTTTCACGGGCGATTGTGGATTCACTCCCCATCCCCGACATGTGAATTTTGCCGATTCCTGTCAGTATGGCAATGTGGGGCACGACAAGCTCAACCAGCTTATCCATTGTACAGATGGCATCGATACCAACTTCGATGACCGCAAAGGCCTCATCATTGGTTACGGTGGCAAGTGTCATGGGTACCCCCCGCTGACCATTTTTGTTTTCGAGCGTTACATTTTTTTCAATGCCGAAGAGTAGTTTTAAAATATCTTTGGTTGTAGTTTTTCCAAAACTTCCAGTGATGGCGATCATTGTACCCCTAAATGTCGACCGTGCCAGTTTTGCCATTTCGACCATGGCTACATTTGAATCCTCACAAACAAATTGGGGTAGGTCAATGGCAGGGCTTGGGCGGGAAACAATGGCACATGAGGCTCCGTTAGTCCTAGCATCTTCGAGAAAAATATGTCCATCCCGCATATCGACCAGGGCAACATAGCAATCGTCGAGATACAGCGAACGTGTGTCGGTGCAAAACCTTGCAATATGCTCCGGCTTTTTGCCATACAACCAATGGCCAATGGAAGGGACAAAAATAGAATCAATCTGTTCTTCCATTGAAATTGGCACCAATTATCCGGTCCGTTGTTTTTCTCGACACAAGTTCTACGTGAAATTTTATCTGTTTATCTCACTGAGTTTGGCCAGAGCATTCATCATGGCATCGGTGCTATCAGCATAATTCGACTGTTGGACACTATTCAGCTTCTGTTGATTCTCATAGGAATCCACCATATTCATGCCGGAGAAGAATCCCGCAGATTTAACATCATAAATCCCTTTGATGCCTTTTTCCCAAGCAAGGACAAACATATCCGACAGGGTTTTTAGATTTGGGCTTCCAAGAAACAACCTCAGGGATTGGGATTGGTCGATCCATTTTTGTCGCCGGGCAGCTCCTTCGATGATTGCTTCATTGTCAATCATGTAGGCGGTGGAAAACATTTCCCTTATGGAGCCAGGAATTTCATCGATGGCAGCTAATTCTCCTTCAAAATACCGAATTTGCTTATGGACCGCCTTGTTCCAAATGCCAGATTTCTTCAAAATTCTTACCAATTCCGGAGAAATAATCATCATTTCATAGTTATCGTCCAAACGCTTTGTGAAAACATTTTTTGTCGCCGGGGATAGTTCGGGATAGCATCCCAAAAGGCGAGCAATTTTTCTCGTGGGAGAAAATGCGTTTAAATACGCATTTCTTATGCCATTCTTCTTTACCTTGTCCCGCAAAACATCCCAAGATAGTGTACCGGCGTTTTTATCCTTGGCAAAGTCAAATGGTAGCTTCCCCTTCGCCCATTCCGAAGATTCAAATATTTGACAAGCTCCGTATTTTTTTGCTAGTTCGCATGACTCATTGATCGTTTCATAGGAAATTATCTCCGCGCACTCCTCGCCAAACCTAATGGCTTCTTCGGAATTAAACGAAAGATTTTTATTGTAGAGTGCATTTTGTAACCCCATCATGCCCAATCCTATGGCACGATACTTTTTGGCAAATGTTTCAGCGGCCTGGGAAGGGAAAAAATTAGCGTCTATCATCGCATCCAACGTGCGGGTGGCGACCGCTATCGTATGGCACAAGGCACTTTTATCGAGAGAGCCATCCGGTGTTAAATGTTTGTTTATATCCAATGCTCCCGTGTTGCACACAGCGGTCTCATCGTAGGCCGTGTTCATGACGTGTTCCAGGCATAACCCTGCCCCATGAATTGTTCCACTTTTACACATATTTGCCCGGTTGCACGTATCTTTAAACGCAATCTTTGGATATCCTGCCTCGAAAATTCGCTGCATGACTTTTTGCCAGACCTCTCGACATGTCACTATTTTGCCGGAAGCTCTACCTGCCACGACGCACCGTTCCAGCTCTCCATATTTTTCATCAAATTCATCACCGTACAATTCATGTAAACCTCTGGCATCTTCCGAATTGAACAATGTCCAATCGGCATCCTGCTGTAAGCGGCGCATGAAAATGTCCGGAATCCATAGTACTGTCCCAAGGGTGTCATTCGGTATACCGCCATTTAGATACCTTTTGCGATAGTCTATAAACTCCATTATGTCGCTGTGCCAAATTTCTAGATATGCTGCCCCACGACCTCTGCGACGTTCGGTTCCCTGATTTGCAATGGCCAACTGGTGCTGGTGAAGCTGTAGAAATGGTATTACTCCGGGGGCTCTCCCTCTAGTTCCTAAAATTCTTGCACCTTTTTCGCGGACATTGGTCCAGGAACCCGAAATACCACCACCCCACTTTGCGATGAAAGCATTGTCGGAAATTCCGCGGGTCATGATGCTTTGCATGTCATCCTCGACGTGAAAGACATAACTCGACATCATCTGTGCTTTTGGCGTTCCCGCATAGTACAAGGTGGGTGTTGCCAGACAGAACTTTCTGTCCCGCATCAATTTATAGCATGCAATGACGTCGTCTTCGGCATGTTCTTTGGCGAGGAATGCCCCCATCGCAACACGCATCCAAAGCATCTGGGGGGTTTCTAAAATTCGATTATCAAAATCCCGCATGAAATAGTGCTCTTTTAAACTTTGCAAAGCTATGGCGTCGAACTCACGGTCACAGGTAATATCCAAGGCTCGAGAAAGCTGTTCAAGGTCATAGTTGAGCATGTCTTTGTGAAGTAGGTTATCTCCAACGGCTGTCCTGACATATTTTATAAAAGCAACCGCCTGTTTTTCGTTCAAACACTCTAGGCTGTCGGTGGTACAATTCCAATCGAATATGTCCTCATATAAATAAAGCAACTGTATCCTCGCTGCAAATACTGCCAAAACGGGGTCTTTTTCTATTAGCCGCTGTGCATTTTTGATGATATAATTTTTTAATTCCGAGATACTAACTTCCGACGAAATCCCTTCCTGTAGGGATGACAATATTTCATCGAATGTTAGGTGTGAATCCAGTCCCGCATTCGCAAATGCTATGCGTTTGTGTAACTCCGATCCATCCCACAAAAAGCTATTGTCGTCGGCATTCTTCACCACGATAATGGGCCCCTGATCCTGGGTTGTTGTATATTCCTTCTCAATGTCCGACAGTTCCCTCATTTTTGCCCGTTCGGCCCTGTACAGGATATATGCTTCGGCGATCTTGTATTCCCCCTGCCGCATCAATTCTTCCTGTACGCAATCTTGAACATTTTCAATGTGAATGAATGATAGCCCCTCATCCAATATATTCTTTGTCACTGCCCGAGAGATCTTATCGGCCCGCTCAGGGCTTTGGTGTTGGGAAATAAATGCCAATTCCACCGCATGCTTGATTTTTTCAATATTCCATGGTACGACACTACCATCTCTCCTGATTAGACTTAACTTGTGACCTTCTTTGACTCGCCTATAATATTCGTTCTCAAACCTACACTTCGCCACAAAAGCATGTGCCATTTCCCTCCTGTTGTTTCTTACTAAAATTTCTTCGATGGCGTCATTCACAAGATCTTGGCTCGGAGGACAGGTTTCTCGCAGGTTGATACAGTGACAAACTTGTCTGGTCAACGAAACGACCAATTGCTTATTTGCATCGTCGAAAATATCGGACCGCCCGTTAACCAAGGAAATGTCCACGACCGCCTCTCCGATCTTATCTGCAATTTCTCCAATATTGTAGTACTCACAAACACACTCGCTATCATTTTCGACGAGACGTTTCCAATCGAATCGCGGCTTTTCTTCTATGGGAGTGCCAATCACGCGTTTTAATTCCAAATTTTTTTGAATACTCATTTTTTGCTCCGTACAAAGTAACATCTAAAACCACTGGGTGCAAACTTTCTACCTCTATTTCCTTACATTTCAAGCCCCGGTTGTAGAAAAAATTTTATCCCCGGTAAACACTGGCTCGGGGCCGGAAAAACAATTATTTACAAATTCCCCACCGGGTAAACCCTTTACCAACAGTTAAAACTTAGGGCTACCAATAGTGTAGGAATTATGGCTCCCAAGAATAAATATAGGGGCGAGATTCCATCGACGAAATATTTCGACAAAACATTCTGTCCCGCAGGATTTGGAGCATTGGCGATCACCGTTAATCCTCCACCCGTTACAGCTCCAGACAGGACAGCTTTTTGCATGGATGGATTCGTGGAAAATTCGGAAACAAGGGAAGATAAATAGGTTATGGCCGCGTTATCGTTGAACGCGGTCAAAATTGTGGAGCCCACAAACAGCTGAAATTCTTTTAAACTTTTTAGCACCGGCGATATCCACCATTCCTGTAACCCTCCAAAGGTTACCAGGCTAGCCAGGAAAAATCCGACTAAAATGGGAGATTTTAAGCCCACATCGCCCTGATATGTTTTTGTAGCTTTTACAAATGCCAGAAAAAATAAAAACCCTGCTATTACCAATGCGGGAGTATGTAAGTTTAATACTGTCCATGCCAGGAACAGGCAGTGAGTAATGGTAATCACCATTGGAATCGCTTTATTGTCCTCATACTTTTTATCGATGCCGTCGCATCTGCTTTGTAAATCGGAAAATTCTTTTCTGAAAATTAAATAGTACACCAGAGTGCTGGCAACAACTCCCACGATGGCATGGGAACCCAGTAGCATGAACACGCGGCCAATTGTTAGGTGCCATTTGTGGGCAACCATCACTATGGGCGGTGCTGCAAAGTGGGTCAATGTTCCACCGACGGAGACATTCACGAACAACAATCCCAGGGTGGCGTAGCACAATTTTTTCGAAGGTCGCAGTTCGTAAAATTGTTTTGCAAGCAACATGGCCCCTATGGTCATGGCGGCGGGTTCGGTAATAAATGACCCCATGAATGGAGCGGCGATCAGAATGGATATCCACCAGGCTGCCACCGTTCTTTTTCCCAGGCTGGCAATTCGTTGCAAAATAGATTCTGCCAACGATAAAACCGGACGTGTAGCCGAAATAGCCATAATAATGACGACAAAAACCGGTTCCGCAAAGCTCACAACATTATTGAAATAATGCCCCAGCGCATGCCATCCGAAAAAGATAGCCATACAGATTAGCAGCGGAATTGCCCAAATCCCAAAAACTGCTTCAACCTCTCCAAGGAAATGGCAAATGGTTGCCAAAAAGTATTTCCCCGGTAAATTTTCTCCGTTGGAGTCAGAAATTTTCTTAGACAACATCAGGAACCGTGAGGCGAAGAAAGTATGGATAATTGCACATAGAAACAGGGCCGTTGCGATTAAATTAAACGGCGAAGCTAGTACGCGATGTTTTAGAATTCCCCCCAATGAAAGATTTTTCCCGGCTTCCAGTGCTTTATACTCTTGGATAGGTACGGGGAAATTTACGGCAGAATGTGTGATGGCATAGGCAGTGCCATTGAGAAAAATTAAAAAGAAAACACAGCCTACTATAACAGCAATACGAGAAAACCTACTTCCCACGAAATTGACGTTATTTTTTTTATGTAAAATTTGCAATGAAAAAATCAAAATACCACATCTTCGACCATTGCCAAAGCCAGCGGCGACCGCTTCCCCCATCATTGAACCGACCGCCTTTAGGGAAATAACGTCCACTCATGCCCCTATTATGAATTCGGGTACATTTCCTTGGGGAATTGTTGAATCCGTTGAAGATGTTCCGCCGGCGTTATCGTTACCCGATGCCTTTTCTCCCTTCGGCAATGTCCCCTGCGTATAGAGGACCATCTTTTGCTTCCAGCGGTCTACTTCATCCAAGAATACTTTAAAAAATTCTTCGAATTTATCTATGTTCATAAACCTTAGTGGGAATTGGTATCCAATGGCAGCATTGTTGCTCTCCACATTATAAGACAAAGTCATTCCCTTACTTTCTTCCGGATTATCGTTCATTCGAAGCAAGTAGCGCAACACTGCCCCGGCATTGGTTTCCGGAATTTGGCCGACTTCGGCAATGAATATCATAGAGTCGCGCTTATTTTCGTGTTTTAGGTGAATAAGCGTTCCCTGGTCTACGTCCAAGCAGCAATACCCAGAGGAATCAATTTGTAATCCAGACAAATTTATTCTACTTGCGAACTCGTGGAGGATGTTTGTAAAAGTGTCTATCGGCATAAATATAAAACTTTCCTAGAAATGAAGAAATTCTACAAGCATACAAATTTAGTCAACCTTTATTTACCCATGAAGGAAAATTTTCAACAAATCGTTCCTTCCTATGGCGAAGGTGACATTTTCAAAATCATAGCTAGTTTGCCGCTCGAATTTTGAACTCTCCGATGTGGGGCTTGCTAAAATTAATTATGTCTTGCAAAACAATTTTATTATGAGGAGCAAAGATAGAATCACCGTCGTTTAAATTTTTATTCATTGCGTGTTCGGGAAGAAATTCTTGGAGGACAAATCGTTTTGCTCCGGACAATTGGAATATTATACTCCTTATGTCATAGGACGTATGAAACGCTGGAACAACCGTCGTGCGAAATTCATAGTCTACCCCACTGTTTTTAATCAAATCCACGGACTGTTTTATCTTATCCATGCTAACAGAAACGTTGGCAATTTCAGCATACCTATCGAACCTGTGTTTGATATCCATGGCAACGTAGTCCAGCAGTTTTGCCTTATATAGACTATCCAAAACTTCGGGCCGCGAACCGTTGGTGTCCAATTTCGTCAAAAAACCAAGCTCCCTTATTTTTTTAAAAAAGTCTTCCAAGTCACTCTGCAAAGTTGGTTCTCCCCCGGATATTACTACGGCTTCGATTTTTCCTTTTTTAGCATTTAAAAAATCAAATATTTCAAGGTCCTCCATTGGAGGTCCAAATTTTTCAGGTAAAACCAAAGACTCGTTATGGCAAAACGGGCAACAGAAATTGCATCCCTGCGTAAATAAGACACAGGAAATTTTGCCAGGAAAATCAATCAGAGAAACTTTTTGTATGCCGCCTATTTTCATTAATCGCTACATGTGTAAAAATCCAAAAAAACATTGCAAGGTTAGTTTATTTTTAAATTGTACCCGTTTCTTATTGAATTTAACGTTCAATTATTTAACATCCTCCAAAGAAAATGGCTGATAGAATTTTAAACGAGATTAGGCAGGAAATCGCAAATCTAACCTGCAAAACTGAGGTGAAAAATATCGGTAGGATTTTGACCCTTGCCGATGGGGTTGCGACCGTCGATGGGCTGTCAAGGGCGATGTACAATGAAATGATCGAATTTCCAAACAACATTTTCGGAATCGCTCTAAACATTGAAGAAGAAATTGTGGGCGTCGTTTTACTTGGAGATAACTCGTCGTTGAAAGAAGGGGATGAGGCTAGAACTACCGGTAAATTGCTATCGGTCCCGGTGGGGATGGAGTTGCTCGGACGCGTTGTTGATGCGCTCGGAAATCCCATTGATGGCAAGGGTCCCGTTGGATGTAAAAGTTTTCTACCGGTAGAGCGCATTGCTCCCGGCATCATGACGAGAAAAGCTGTCAATCAACCATTGCAAACCGGAATTTTAGCAATTGATTCCATGATCCCCATTGGACGCGGCCAAAGAGAACTTATCATTGGTGACCGTTCCACGGGCAAAGGAAGCATTGCGGTAGACACCATTATTAACCAGGCAAACATAAACCGCAAAGGGCTTGCCAGTGGGAACCCGGCATTCCGTCCAGTATATTCCATATACGTGGCCATTGGGCAAAAAAACTCCACCATCGCCCGAATGATTCATACGTTGGAAGAGTTCAATGCCCTTGAATACACAATTATTGTGTCATCCACCGCCTCCGACAGTGCTTCGAACCAGTACATCGCCCCCTATGCGGGTTGCGCCATGGGCGAATGGTTCATGCAAAATGGGATGGATGCACTGATAGTCTATGACGACCTTTCGAAACATGCCGTAGCATACCGCCAACTTTCATTGATCCTAAAACGTCCCGCAGGACGAGAAGCTTTCCCAGGCGATGTTTTTTATTTACATTCTCGACTTTTGGAGCGGGCTGCTAGGATGAATGAAGAAAATGGAGGTGGCTCTCTTACGGCTTTACCATTCATAGAAACGCAGGCCGGTGACGTATCAGCATATATTCCAACGAATGTAATTTCAATCACGGATGGGCAAATATTTCTAGATGCTGACCTGTTCAACCGTGGCGTACGTCCTGCCATTTCCGTAGGAATTTCCGTTTCCCGTGTGGGGTCAAGTGCCCAGGTAAAAGGTTTTAAGCAGGTTGCCGGACAAATAAAATTGGAATTAGGTCAGTACTATGAACTATCAGCATTTGCTCAATTTGGGTCTGACCTCGATGAAAAAACGAAAACGAAACTAGCCCGAGGGGCACGAATCGTGGAACTATTTAAACAGGCCTCCCTACATCCAAAATCCGTTGAGAATCAAATCATGCTGCTTTGGATGATGAAAAATGGCTATTTTGATGCAATTCCCGTGGAAAAAATTCCAACGGTTGCCGTTGAGTTGGAAGAATATGCAAACTTGCACTTTGTGAATCTTATGGACTCCATTGCGTCCAAGGCAATGCTGGAAGAATCGGAAGAAAATAAGCTGCACGAGTTGGCGAAAGAATGGTTAGGAACAAAGAATGTTGAATCCAAATGAAAGGCATAAAGGAAATTCGTAGTCGCATGAAAGCGGTATTCAATACCGCTAAAATCACGCGCGCAATGCAATTGGTTGCGTCTTCTAAAATGAAAAAGGCCCAGCAATTGGCATTGCTGAGTCGTCCTTACATGCTGCTCCTTACGGAAATTGCAGAAAGTTTGTCCAATTTGGGACCTACCAAGTTACACCATCCATTTTTTGAGCGTCGGGAAGTCAAAACTCGAGGAATCATCGCAATGGGGACCGATAAGGGCCTCTGCGGAGCATTGAATCAAAACATTTTGAGATTTATAAACACAAATATTTCAAGGGACGAAAATGTAAAGTTTATAACGGTCGGCAAAAGGGCAATGCAGCTAATTTCGATGGCAAAGCGAACGATCATTGCCAATTTCAACGTAAGTGATCGAACGGAATACTGCGAATTAGCGCCCATTGTGGAATTTTTGAAAAATGCATACCTAACCAATGAGATCGATTCTCTGGAAATAATTTTTGCACAGTACGTCAATCCATTGGTGCAGGAACCCGTAAGCCAACATATTTTGCCGATGTTAGATTTTAAAAACGAATTGGAAAGATTGTGCAAAAGTATGCACATTGATTTGGGTGAAATTTCACCCGACCAACGTCCCATGATTGTGGAACCCGATATTAGTTCCGTCGTCGCTATGCTGTCCCAGATGTTTCTTAGTCAAAACATCTATCGCGTGATCTTGGAAGCCAAAGCTTCGGAACATTCTTCTCGGACAATCGCAATGAAGGGAGCTACGGATAATGCGGAAGCATTGTCGAAGGAACTATCTTTGGAATATAATAAATTGCGACAGGCAGCAATTACCAACGAAATTGTTGAAATATCAGCAGCAACACAAAGTTTGTAACATGGAAAATATTGGAAAAATTGTACAAGTTATTGGAGCGGTAGTCGATGTGGAGTTTCAGATTAAGGCAACTCCCGACATTTTCAATGCTTTAACCGTAAAATATGATGCCGAAGGGAAACAGGAAATTCTCACCCTTGAAGTGCAACAACATCTTGGCAGGGGCATGGTACGGACCGTGGCAATGTCAGCAACGGATGGCTTATTTCGTGGGCTAGAAGTCATTGACACTAGGAAACCCATCGAAGTGCCGGTTGGCGAAGAAGTTTTGGGAAGAATTTTAAATGTCACCGGGGATCCGGTTGATAATAAGGGAGCGGTAAAAACCTCCAAAAAGTACCCTATCCACAGGCCAGCCCCTACCCTGCTTGACCAGGATACCGGTTCCCAAATTTTGGAAACGGGAATCAAGGTTATCGACTTGATCTGTCCTTTCATAAAAGGTGGCAAGATCGGGGCATTTGGTGGTGCCGGTGTTGGAAAGACCGTAGTTATCATGGAATTAATCCACAACATAGCTACGGAACATGGGGGATATTCGGTTTTTGCGGGAGTTGGAGAACGCTCCCGGGAAGGCAATGACCTGTTCCATGAAATGTGCGATTCCAAGGTCATCAACGTGGATGACCTGTCAAAATCAAAGGTTGCTCTGGTTTTTGGTCAAATGAATGAACCTCCTGGAGCCCGCATGCGTGTTGGATTAACGGGGCTTTCCATAGCAGAATATTTTCGAGATGAAAAGCACCAGGATGTTTTGCTATTTATCGACAATATTTTTCGATTTTCCCAGGCTGGATCTGAAGTTTCGGCTCTGCTGGGCCGTTCCCCATCCGCCGTGGGCTATCAGCCGACATTGAGCAAAGAAATGGGAGATTTTCAGGAGCGCATCGCATCCACCAAGGAAGGCTCCATTACATCGTTCCAGGCCATCTATGTTCCCGCCGATGATTTGACAGACCCGGCTCCAGCAAACACCTTCGCCCACTTGGATTCCACCATTGTTTTGGATCGTAAAATTTCTGCCCTAGCGATCTATCCTGCCGTAGACCCATTGGCCTCAACCTCCAAAGCTCTATCCTCTGACGTCGTTGGTGAAGAACATTTCCGCGTTGCCCGAAGCGTCCAGGCAATATTGCAAAGATATAAAGATTTGCAGGATATCATAGCAATTCTTGGAATGGATGAACTTTCCGAGGAGGATAAGCTCACGGTCTCACGGGCACGAAAAATTCAAAAATTCCTATCCCAACCATTCCATGCCGCCGAAGTTTTCACAGGGTTCCAGGGAAAATATGTCAAAACTGAGGACACAATTCGCGGGTTTGCCATGATTTTGGACGGAAAAGTTGACCATATTTCTGAAAATGATTTCTACATGAAGGGAACCATCGAAGAGGTCATCGAAGGGAGCAAGGCATGAGTACGTTTTGCTTTAGGGGAAAGAATAGGAAAATGAAAAATATTTTTTGCTTCATGGTTGCTCTTTTGGTCATATTTGCACGACCGAGTGCTACGGCTCTTCCTCTGTTCAATGGCGACGGCAGCCTAACGGAAGGTAGTAAATATCTATGCCAAATATTGGAAATAGACGACAAAGTAACAAATGCCCAGCAATTCACTGAATTTTTTCAAACGAATTTTGGAGGTAATACGGAAGCAGAATCCCGTGAAAAATGCGCTTCCATCATTAAATCTGATGAAAACACTCCTGAAAAGCTATTCGAAAAACTATCAAGAGCCTGTGAGTTGCTCGGTATGAAACAGGCTATTCTACCACAAAAAGAGAAATATGACTATGTCATGATTTTTGGATCCACAACGAATGCAATGACAGAAATATGCCAGTTTATTAGGAATGAAATGGCAAGCATAATAGGCAACAACCCCGACACAAAGATTGTCTTTGTAACTTCGCAGCGTCCATTGGCTCCAAAGTCAGAATCCGTTGAAATTGAACGGCTGAAAGATAGAAATTTACCACAAACGGAAATATGTGCTGCCCAATTGATTTGGGAACAAGAACTTGGTGAATACTCTTTTTCATGCGAGTTTGTAGACGGCAAACAAAAAATGAAAACACAAGAACAAAATATAATCGGAAACCTGTCCCGTTCCCCTGGTGCGATGGTGATAGTAAGTTGCAATCCGTTCATTGCTCTGCTAGGTAATAGAATTAGAAGCACTTTAATCCTAACCCATCGATGGTTTGAATTCGGAGGAACCCTAGAAAACGTCGGTTGTACCGAGGTTATACATTACGATGAAATTATAAACAACGCCAAAGACCAAAAGATCAAGCATAAGGCATATCGGGAGGCAATCTGGCTTTACATCGATATCATCACCAATTGTGCTTTCGAAGAATTTTGGGCTCTCGAAGAATCTAAACAATTAGTTGAGGAGGGAAAATAGTACCATGGTCTTGCTATTAAAAATCGTAACCTCCACCGGCATAACACTGGGAAAGAAAGTAGTGTCCGTAGTGCTTCCTGCATCGGACGGGGAAGTTGAAATATAAGAAAGGATGAGAAAATGAAAAATAGGGGAATAAAAAATGTTTTTTGCTTCATAGTCGCTCTTTTGGTCATATTTGCACGACCAAGCACCACGGCTCTTCCACTGTTCAATGGTGATGGCAGCCTAACGGAAGGTAGTAAATATCTATGCCAAATATTGGAAATAGACGACAAAGTGACGAATGCTCAGCAATTCACTGAATTTTTTGAAATGAACTTTCTGGATAATGCAGAGGAGGAATTCTATGGAAAACGTGCTTCCATCATTAAATTTGATGAAAACACTCCTGAGAAGCTGTTCGAAAAACTGTTGAAAGCGTTTAAGTTACTTGGTATGAAACAAGACGTCCTGCCCAAAAAAGCGAAATATGACTATGTGATAATTTCTTCATCCCAAATAGTGACAACATGCCAATTTGTTAGGAGTAAGATGGTAAACATAATAGGCAACAATCCCAACACAAAGATTTTCTTTATAACTTCGCAGCGTCCATTGGATCTATCATATGACCCAATGGCATATTTCATCGCAGCTAAAGAGTTAGAAGATAAAAATTTGCTACCAACGGAGAGGTACGCTGCCCAATTGATTTGGGAACAAGAACTTGGTGAGTATCATTTCCCGTGTGAGTTCGTTGACTGCAACCGAAGTGAAGTGCAGAATCCCTTGCAAGCTGTAATTGAAAGCCTGGACCTTGCCCCTGGTGCAATGGTAGTAGTAAGTTATAATCCATACATTGCTTTGCTAGATAATGGATTTCAAAATTTCCTAGGCCATCGATGGTTTGAATCCGGAGGAACCCTAGAAACCGTTGGTTTTGCCGGTGATTTGATTTACGATGACATTATAAACAACGCCGAAGATCAAAGGATTAGGCATGAAGTATGTCGGAATACAATCTGGCTCTACATTAGCATTATCACCAATTGTGCTATCGAAGAATTCAAACAACTAACCGTTGGAAATTAGTATTATGGCCTTGCTGTTAAAAATCGTAACCCCTGCCGGCATAACACTGGAAAAGAAAGTAACGTCCGTAGTACTTCCTGCGTCGGACGGGGAAATCGAAATTTTGCCGGGGCATTTACCCCTATTGACGATTATTCAGCCGGGAGAACTTGTTGCCAAAAATGCCAATTCCCAGGAAAGTTTCGCCATAGATTTCGGGTTTGCCATGATTTCCCACGACAGCGTTTTTGTTCTCACCGACGAATCACTAAATATCAACGAAGCCGATTTGCACGAAATTGAAGAGGCGGAAAAGCACGCTCAAAAGGCCCTTGAGGAAGCTCGCAACAAACGGGAAGCCTTGGATCCCGCCGAAATCGAAAAGCTTGACGCCAAAGTTAAATACCAAATGGCTAAAAAGCTCGCTAAAATACGACACTAATCCAACATTCTCTCCCCTTCTCATTTTTACATTATGGTCGCCACAGCGTCTAAATGTTCAAAACGGTTTCCTAATCTCTATCATCGTTGGATGTTTTGCGTTCCGTTGGACAGCCAGCTTTTAGCCAAGAATATATGAACTGGTCGATGTCACCATCCATAACTTCCTGGATGTTACTCGTTTCAGTACCGGTACGCAGGTCTTTTACCATTTGGTATGGTTGACAAACGTAGCTACGGATCTGATAGCCCCATCCAATTTCTCCCTTGGGTCCATAAAATTTTTCCATGGCGGACCGTTTTTCATCCTCCATTTTTTCGTATAGGCGAGACCGCAGGTTCTTCATGGCGGATTCCTTATTCTTATGTTGGGAACGTTCATTCTGGCATGTGACAACGATGCCCGTCGGAATATGGGTTATTCGAATGGCTGATTCCGTTTTATTTACGTGTTGGCCACCTTTCCCGCTGGAACGGTAGGTGTCGATGCGTAGGTCAGCATCGTCAATTTTTATATCCTCATCGTCCTCAATTTCGGCGATTACATCGACGGAACAAAAGGAAGTATGCCTACGCTTGTTGGCATCGAAGGGGCTGATGCGTACCAGCCTATGAACGCCCCGTTCGGCCTTTATGTACCCATATGCGTTTTCCCCAATAATCCTTATGGTAACACTATTGATTCCAGCTTCTTCTCCCGATTGCATATCCTGAATTTCCGTTTCGAAATTGTTCCGTTCCGCCCAGCGCATATACATACGCAGAATCATGTCTGCCCAGTCGCAAGATTCGGTACCGCCAGCACCGGCATGGATGCTCAAAATCGCATTGCAGTGATCATGTTTGCCATTCAGATACGATACCAGTTCCAACCTGCCCAAGTCCTTAGAAATTTTCCCAATGAGCGTAACCGCTTCCGATAGATATTCCGCGTTCTCCTGTTCGGAGGATGCAAATTCCAGCAAAATGTTAATTTCATCCGCTACTTTTTTTAAATTTTCCATGCTTGCCAATTGCTCTTTGAGAGCGTGTAATTTGCTGCCCGTTTCCTTTGCTAGCAACTGATTATTCCAAAAACCCGGGGCCGACATGCTTTCTTCAATTTTGCCAATTTCGTGCTTTACTCCATCGATGTCTAAAAATGTCGACAGGGTTTTGATGCGATCGTTGATCCCATTGGCCGCCGATAAAAATTCTGACAATTCTTGCATTGTGAAATTTCGTTTCCCTAGGGAAAATCACCCTAGGGAAAATTTTCCCCAACGCCAGCCATATCAATTTAAACGTCGAATATTGGCGAAAAATTCGACGTGGTTGGACATTAGAACCATTCAGATAATGAACCGGGATGAGTTTTCCATCGACCTGCGGAGGTCAATGCTAATTTCATACTTGACAAAACAAAATCTTTCGAATTTAACCCCCACGAAATTTTAAAATTAGGGAAGTTTGAAAAATAGGTAGCCTAATTTTAATTTTCAAAGTTTTAACCAAAGAAAGGCATATAATTATGGATAGCATAGGTCATACAAACATGGAGGAGATTTTTTCCAACGGAATTACAACCTGCGTCGCCCCCCACGACATTGCGCATAGGTTTTTCAATGAACTCACCGATGCCGAACGTACGGAGATAACGGATAGCTTTGTAAATAATCAGGATATCATCGGCAATGGTTCCTGCTGGTGTACGTTCGCCGTAACGGATGGCAGAGGAGTAAACTTTGAGTACCTCAGCACAATAGAATACAACATGGAAAGCAAATTGGTTTATCTTAGGGCTACAACCCTTGACGTCTCGATTGATTCCGATTCGGGCATTGAAATTGGGGGTTGGGATCAGGACTCATAAAAAAAAGGAAGAAATAAAGCAGGAAGCCAAAGGGATAGCGGATAAGAAACGGGAAGAGGGATGGCCATTCCCCGTGGCAAAGGAATGGCCGATCTTTGAGTTTGGCAAAAAAGTCTTCACCCAATGGCCTGGGGCATGGTGTGGTTGAAGTAGGGGATGAAAATTTACCATACCCGTGGAGCTGCATAGGGGTCCATATTATGCCAGCAAACCGGTTTCAAACCCACTGGGCATTATGTCTAGGGTTAGCGTAACGTTTTCTATCCGCAGAAGCTTGCCATTTTAGTAAAGTACGAACCCCATCGAAGTCACAGCCATTTCTTTAGGCAATGCAATTTGCCCATCTATTTTTTATTCCCCTTTGCCTACTTCCCTAGGAGGATTGATTTTGTCCAAATGGAGGATAAAATTATTTTCATTGACATATTGAAATTATAAAGTACCTTCTTTGTCCGGAGGGTAGAATGGCAGATAAAGTATTATTCCAGGTAGGTAATGTAACATATACAGGGAGAAGTCCAGGTGTTTGTAGTCGTTTTTTGGAATTTCAAACTGTAATACAAAGGCATTTTGCAGCTAATCCTGCGGGGGGAAAGCCAGAAACAAGAAGGATCCCTTTAGGTGACCGTATCGTAACAGTCCAATATGCTGTTCAGAATCAAGGATCCGGAATCAAAGTTCTAATTAATAAAATAGAAAAAATACCGGAAGAGGCAAAGAAGGCTTCAGCACCACCACCGCCACCAGCACCACCACCGCCGGAAGAGCCGCCGGCAATGTCGTCATATAAAGTACCGCAGGAGCCAATAGAGCTCATTGCAGTTAGTGCTAACTTTAGAGGAGAATTAGATGGCCTTTTGGCAGATATAAGACCTCATGAAGGAGGCAAGTCAGGGATAGATGCGGGAGCATTCGCAAAATTTGTAGACCAATTTATGAGTCAATATAGGGGACAAATCTCAGTGACTGACCATGGATCTCATTTCCATGTACAGACAAAGACAACACCACCCATATCATTTGGCCTATGGATACCTCATTTTGACGGTCAAGTCCATCTTAACGATGGAGGAGTAGGTGATGCACTGGAGATTATGGGCAAGATATGTTTCGTGCCGCCAGCTTTTCCTAGGTCAGAATCAGCGAAGGTAGCTTTCGGGGATAACCAGCCTAGACGACTACCGCCAGCTTTTCCTAGGTCAGAATCAGCGAGGGTAGCTTTCGGGGATAACCCGCCTAGACGACCACCGCCAGCTTTTTCTAGGCCAAAATCAACGGATCCTATAACGAGACCGGCAGGGGGTGGCCTAGGCGTTCCAGTCCGAGATCTTGGGATGCCTAAGCTCCCTGGGTGGCTACATACGCTAGATCAATATAGGCATATTGGCCCTACTGGTTTTGTCGTCGATGCGGGAAATTTTGGTCAATTTCGGATTCACCATGTTCCTGAGGACGACAATTGTCTTTTCACAGCCATAGGACATTTTGTTGGATTAGACCAAGGAGCAGTTCGCCAGGCAATTCACATCATTGCACAAGGTATTTTGAATGAAACAATACTAAACCCCGATCCAGGCGTTTTTACTCCAGAGGGCATTGAAGCAATTATGGCTATGACTAATCCTGAGACCCCTGCTCCCCTAAATAGGTTTAACAATGGCATGGAGGCAAGAATGGCGGCAGGAATGGCAGCAATGATTCTTGGAAGAAGAGTGTTCATCGTTAACCATTTTCATGGAGGGGATACCCCTGCCAATGAAGGCTTTGAGGCTAATGGTAATCCAATTACCGTGGAACAAATCGCAGGAGGGCAAGTTTCTCCAATCAATCCGGGACAAGATATTGTGCTATACTTTATAATAAATCCAGATCCAAATCCTGGGCCTGAAGAACGGCATGTAGAAGCACTTGTACCAGAAGCATTTGTACCAGAAGCATTTGTACCGCCGCCGGTGATGTGGCGATTTTTCGATGGTCCTCCTCCCGAGTTTGGAGACAGAGGTCTTGAGCTGCCTGGATGGCTACATGGGCTAGATGATGAACACCTCCTTGGCCCTACTGGTGTTGCTGTCCAGACACCTTTTGGTCAATTTCGGATTCACCATGTTCCTGAGGACGGCAACTGCCTTTTCGCAGCCATAGGACACTTTGTTCTCCCACAGCTGGATCTAAATCCACGAGCGGCTCAAGAACTAGTTCGCCGGCGAATTCACGACACTGCACAAGGTATTTTGAATAGAAGAATACCAAACCCCGATCCACAACAGGATCTTAATCCAAGGGGCATTAGAGCAGTCATACATACAACTGATCCTAATGCTCTGGCCCAAAATAGGTTCGGTAATATTGCGGATGCAAGAGTGGCGGCAATAGCTTTTAGAAGAAGGGTGTTCATCGTTAACCATTTTCATGCAGAAGGCAACCCTGTATTTGCGGGACACCACCCTGCCCTCCAAGGCTTTGATGCTAATGGTAACCCAATCGACATGGAGCACCTAGATCGCCCAATCAATCCAGGACAAGGTCCGAATTATGATATCGTGCTGTACTTTATAATAAATCTAGATCCAAATCGTGGGCCTGGAGAACTACATATGGAAGCACTTGTACGATAGTAGATTAAAATCCGGACATCGAATGCCATGCAGCGTTAGTGGATCCCATTGGCCGCCAACCCTTCAATTTGCCGAACATATTTTCAATTTTATGGTGCCGTTTATACAGATCTACGTCATAGGATAATCGGACTCTGCGGTGACACATGGGAGGAATACATGACTCTACCTCGCATTGTTTCAGCCTCTCCCGAAACCAGTCGGCGTCGTACCCCTTATCGACCATGAGTCTCGACCTTAGGGCTTAAATTGCTCCCAATACTCTGCGTCGTGCTTCTTGACGTCAGTGGCATAAACATTGAAAATGCCCATGCATTCCTTTTCGGATGTATCCCCAGGCAGCAAGGTTTCAAATTCATAGGTTGGAGGAGTGTCATTTACTTTCCTGACCGCTAGGCGAGGGATATCCTGTGACGTATCACGACCCCAGGCATTGCGGTCACCGATAGTATATGCCTGCCCAGTTTCCATATGGTACGGATTGAGGTCCAGTAGGGCAGCGATGTCAATGTTTTCTGCATGCCAGTAGAAACCAGTATTCCTAAATGCTCCTGTCATCACACGCATGTAGCGGTGCCCAAGTCCCCGTTGGGCTTCGGCCTGCCTTCTTAATGCCATCATCCCCTCTAAAAATTTTGGTTCTTCTCTGTTCACTATGGTGTCCAACGAATACATTTCGGCATCTTCTTTACACCCCGCGTATATCAGCATGATGCCATTTCCGTCGCTGTCATTTATTTTCTCATTTCCGAAGCTAGATGCCCGGAATAAATGGGCAAACAGGATGTCGTTCACGTTGTGTATCGGCAGTCCAAGTTTATACTTTTCTGCTTCATCCGCCGATTCGGTATATTTTATCTCTGCTGTTTGCCACATTTCCTTTTGTGCGGCAAT
>JAISBO010000077.1 GCA_031266155.1 Puniceicoccales bacterium | reverse complement strand
TTTCCCTTGCAAAGATCATCTATGGTCACAAAAAGCCTCGTCAGTCTTAGGGTTGCTTTATTCATCCATCTTCCCTAAGTTTTTTCCTCTTCTTTTCTCTTTTATTTTGAGTTTCGCGTTATCTACATATTCATTTGTGGCAACTTGATTCGGAGAATTTACACTTATATTAGTGCTGGGGTATGTGTCATTCCACATGCCATTTTTTGTAAAACCTTTGTGAATTTTCTTGACAAATAGGGGGGCAGTGCTAAGCTTTTTCTGCAGGCTAATCAAATCATAAAGTAAGGACAAAAAATGAAAAAAGCTATAATAGGACTTATGAGTTTAATCTTCTTGTCTGCTTGTGCTTCAGCTCCAAATTCTATGCAAAAAAGAGAGTTAGAAGTTTACAAGCAGCAAGGTTTGATGGTTGAAGAAAAAAATCCCACCATCGGCGTAATGCTTGGTTTTCTTCCTGGAGGTGGTTCTTTTTACGTACGTGAATATGGTCTTGGGGTAATTGATCTATTATTCTGGCCTTTATCTATTTTATGGGATCCGATAAGCGGAGCAAATGGAGCTGATTCTATAAATTATATTGCAACAAAAATGCATGTAAATCAACTTAAACAAAAAGAATTGGATAAGCTACAAGAACGGCTTCATCTATCAGAAATAGACGTTGAACAGTATTCTATTGAGAAAGATAGAATTGAACAGAAATATTCCGGAAATTTATAAAAATTTTTAAAACTTTTAACTAATGAACCCGCCTTTTCGAAACAGGTTTTATTCTATACAACGGATTTAAAAAGATACATTCTTGACAGTCGAGCGAAATTTTAAGCCTCTCAGGCCCTTAGAATGTTCACTTCCGCTCTCAGAAACTTTCCAAATTTTACGTACACCATATACCTTGCCAAATCTATGAGCTTTTCAATGTCCCGAAAGGATGCGTTGCCTCGGTTGATTATAAAATTAGCGTGTTCCTCGGAAATGGTCGCACCTCCAACGGCCGTGCCTTTTAGTCCAGCCCTATCAATTAATTCGCCAGCACAGAAATCATTTCCATTTTTGAACACCGATCCAAAGTTGATACCCCTCGGTTGGTGTGTTTTTCGCCAGTTTAATAGTTCCTCGGCCATGGAAGTAAAGTATTCCTGAGAAGCTTGTTCGCTAAACCGAAAGGTTGCTCCAAGAACGATATTGTTGCGAGGGATGGAAGCCGTTCGGTATCCAAAACCCAAATCGGCCTTTTCTATGGTATGGACGGCCCCATCGGAATCCAGAATTTCGATGGATACTAGATAGTCGGATATGGTTTGTCCATGGGCTCCGGCATTCATAAGGATTGCACCACCCATATGGCTCGGAATATATGATAGCTTTTCGGATCCCAGGAACCCTTTCCCGTTCACTGATTTACAAAAGTCTCGCAGAGAAATTCCAGCCATACAACGCAAAGTATCGTTTTCAACCCATTCCAGGGATCTCCAATGGTCCGAATCCAACGTTATTACAACCGCATTGATCATTCCATCCGGCGGCAATATTTTGGTTCCGTTGCCGACAATTACACACCTAATGCCCAAATTGCGGCAAATGTTTACGGTTACGATTAATTCGTTACGCGTTGCAGGGTTTACGTGTATTCGGGCAGACGTTGGTATTTTTATGGAAAACGCGTGGGTTAAATCCTTAAAAGATGCGAATTTTATTCGAGCCTGGCTAAAAGCTTTTTCTGCTTCTTTAAACGAAATTTTGCCGATGAAAGCTTTGGCGTGGTACAGGATATTGCCCGCTCCGACGAACATGACCAGCTGCTTTTTATCGCATGAGGACAGCCTATTATAGATGTCGTGCATACCGGTTTCGAATTGTGAAAGGGTTAAAAATTTCTTGTTCGGATTTTTTATTCCATTGAACACAAGGTCGCTGGAAACACCCTCGATTTTTTCTTCGAATGCGGCATATAGTTCGACGACAAATGGTCTGTCAAACATATCCAGAATTGCTGCGAATTCTGCAAAATATTGTTTGGTGCGGGATAGCCTATGAGGCTGAAATATTATGTTCAATTCGTAGTCTTTATAGTGGTTTTGGACGTATCCCAACAACGAATTAATTTCCGTCGGATGATGGGCATAGTCGTTCAGAAAAACAAATTTTTCGGTTTTAAACATCACATCACTCCGCCGCTGAATTCCCGTTATTCTAAGGGGAAGGATAATATCTTCGTTGAAGATTCTTCGCGTGCAAAATAACGCTATTGACTTATTTTTTTCGGAGAAATCGCCGTCATTCAATCCCTGAATTTTGACATATTTTTTCCCAAAATTGGACGCTATACTCGTAAAAATCATGTCGTCCTCGGGGACAAAAATGGTCGATTTTGTCCGCGCAAAGAGCCTTTCAAATGTTCTTAAAAAATTATCCCGATTGCCGTAGTTACATATGTGGTCATCGTCATAGTTCAAAGCAATGGTGCATTCCGGTGAAAAACTCTCTATGGTCCCATCACTTTCGTCGACTTCAGCTACTATCCATTCGGATTTTTCGTTGTAGGCGGACGGTGAAATTTCATTCCCCTTGAAGAATCCCCCCACCACGTAGTCGAAAATTAGGCCATTGTGTCTAAGGATTTCCACACACGCACCGGAAACGGAAGTCTTCCCATGGGATCCCACAATGGCAAGCAATTTCCTATCCCGGCAGATTTCTGCCAAAAATTCCCCCCTTCGGAAGATTCCAATGCCATCTTTTACCGCACGTTGGCAAATGCTATCGCCCTGTTCGTCAACGGCACTCGACCGAACCACACAGTCGCAG
>JAISBO010000058.1 GCA_031266155.1 Puniceicoccales bacterium | reverse complement strand
ACACCGCCAAAACATGGTTCCAAACTCCCGGGAAGAAAAAAGATTCCTAAAAAAACGGTCGGCCGTGGAAACTATGATCGGAAGATTTAAAAGTTTCTTCGCTGAAACACTTTCCCGTTCCCGCTCCCCACAATCCTTCGCCATTCCAGAGAAAAATGAAGTGTAAAAATATGGTTTGACATCGGCGAAGGTAATGGTACGCTTTTGCGAAACGTGCTTTCTATCGCCATGGATGTGGAGCGGTGAAATAGTTCAGCGGGATGGTATTATGCAGATAGGTAACCAAACTCCAATTGCCAGTCAGGGCATAGACGGAAGCAATAAAACAGGATTCGGCCGTATTATTCAGGCGGTTAAGAATTTTTTTTCCAGCATCCTGAGTAAAATAACGGGAAAGCCTCTGGAGAACCGTACGGCTGAATCCACAGATGTCAAAGGGCCGGCTACACCTACAGATTCTAAGCACGCGGCAGAAACTTCGCAACTTTCAAACGATTCTAAGCCTACGGAGATGGCCCCTGCGACAAACCCTAGCCCCAATAATGCATCCGCCAAACTTTCCTCTGAATCGGCGATAAATCCTGCCACAACTCAGGAAGCGGAAGTAAATCCAGCAAATCCTCAAGCAAAAGTAGCGACTCCAGAAAACTTACAATTCCAAAAAACCCAAGAAATTGTCGCATTTGATGATTTGAACATATGTCAAACTCCAGAACAAAAGGCAACGTTAAATGCTCTCATCTCTCAATTACAAGCCAAAAGTCCACAGATGTTGGCTGGAATATTTGACAATTGTCAATGGCTTAAGGGAAGAGCAGATGATAGTTTCATTTATTCCGTTGCTGTGGCAAGTATACAAATGGAATTGGCCAATATTTTCGATCAGGCGGGGTTCGATAAATTATCCAATGGAACACGACCAACGGCAGAAATTATGGCGGGAACAGAGTGTTGCTACAAAAAACCGTTGCTCGATGGTGCAAGTGAGAAAGTACTGAAGAAAACTCGAGAAAATTTTTCCAGCATGTTAGATGGTATGCCTAAACCGCCTGGGGTTGAGTCATTTCGCAGAAAGACAACTAATGCCGATATGAATTCCTTTGCGTGGCGTGGGTGGGAGATGGGAGCGATGGGCACAGTACGTTCATGCGTAAATAGTGACATACTGCCAAAGAATAGGACAGATCAAGCTGCACCCGCGGATATGGAAAGTCTAGGTCTTGAAGGTATGGATGAAAAGGGAAGAGCAGATTTGCTCCAAAGCATCGCAACGGAAAAAGCAGTGGTTTCCCATTTTCTTCCGCAGGAATATGCTTACAGCCAGTTACTATTTAGACATATGACATTCCCCGGGCAAGAGGAGGGACCTCCTCCTGCACTTTTGGCTATTAGAAAAGTCGATGCTTTCGCCTATGGGAAAATAACCGGAGAAACCGTAGAAGAAGGGACTCCAAGTGCGGCAAAAAATTTAACATACGGTGCAGAAAAAGCCCTTCCGGCAGAATCATGGAGCGTCGTAAGCGCCGTACGTGGTCCAGATCCCATATATGGAGACTCAGCAATCTACGGGAAAGTACCAATTTATTCGGTTCTAACTTCAGTTTTTTCACAATCATGGTGCCCGGGACAAAAAGAACTGGTAGTTGCCCCATTTTCCGATATTTCTATTACCGCAGAAGCACAGTTTAACGAAGTGGAATATGAAGAAAAGACAGTCTTGCCCGCCATGGAAAGACAATACGGAGTGGATAACACATCCATAGTCCAAGTACGCCAAAGACTAAAAAGAAACAACCAACAATAAAGCAGAGATTTTTATGGAAAAAACTATGGAAGAAATAAAAATTTTGAACGCAACATTCATGTGTGTTAATTATCAAACACCCGGGATAGAGTTCGAACTGGAACTGCAGACATCAGAAGGTCCACAGCGTATTGTGGCTGTGGTAAGTGAGGTGCGCCCTTTACTTTTCGACAATGGACTGGTGTACTTACTCGGAAAATCTACCCGCGATAGGCAATTGCTCAGTAACAATTTAGCCCAAAAAACAATCCCGGAAAATCCTGATTTTCAAATGGATTGCACGACAAATGACCCGAAAATTATCAAGACAGTACGATATTTTTTCGATGCCATAAACTATAGAAATGGTGCCTGCTTTGAAGAAGGCAAACTTCTTCCCAAAGAGCTTTTATCATAGGCCAAAGACTTGCTGGATCTAACAATTTTCAATTGTCCCGCCTCTTAGATCCCCCGGCAATCGGCAGCTTCGGTCTCGCCATTTGCGCCATTCCCCTATCCCAATCGGCCGTCAGTCCTACCATAGTTGGCCGCATTGTTTTATGGGAACTCATCCCTAATGCAAAATTTGTTTTAGTACCTTCACCACGTGTAGAATTTGGTCGGAGGTTAGTTCCGGATAAATTGGCAAACTCAAAACCTCTTTCGACGCCATCATGGCATTGGGGGTTAATTTTTGTGGATCAACGAACGGTTTTAGGCATTCCTGGGCGTCCAATGGCAAAGGATAGTAAATATTATACCCTATGTCGTTTGCTTGCAAAGCTTGGCAAACCTCATCGCGTTTCCCGTCCAAAACCCTGATTGTAAATTGGTTCCAGCTATGAAAATTTCCTTCGGCCTCCCGGGGTAAAACGATGGATTTCAGCCCATTTAGTGCCTCCAAATAGATGGCAGCATTTTTTCTGCGATTTGCTATATAAGTTTCAACGTGGGGAAACTTTACGTTTAACAAACCCGCCTGTAGCTCATCAATCCTGAAATTTCCCCCCGTACATCTGTGGAAATATCGTGGTTTCATTCCATGGACGCGCAGGATTTTTATCTTTTCGGCAATGTCGTCATCGTCGGTGCAAACGAGGCCAGAGTCTCCAAACCCTCCAAGGTTTTTGGTTGGGAAAAAACTAAAACATCCAATGTTTCCAAAGGTGCCACTCTGTTGTCCATGCCGTTTGGCACCGAAGGACTGCGCACAGTCTTCAATCACTGGAATATTAAACCTACGGCCAATTTTCATAATTTCATCCATGAATGCCATTTGTCCGAACAGATGAACAACTAGAATGGCTTTCGTCTTTGCGGAGATTTTTTCCAAAATTTTTTCCCATAAAATGTTGAAGTCGGCAAGGTCGACATCCACAAATACCGGTATACCCCCAAGTCGTACCACCGCACTAGCGGTAGCAAAAAAAGTAAAGGATGGGCAAATTACTTCATCGGAGTCTCGAATGCCGAGCGCCATCAACGCAACTAAGATGGCATCGGTTCCCGATGATACTCCAATGGCATGTTTTGTTCCCAAATATTTCACCATATTTTTTTCAAAAATTGTTACTTCCTCTCCCAGTATAAATGCACCCGAATCGAAAATTTCAGAAAATTTTTCCATTGCTTCGAATTTAATCTTTGAGTTTTGATCTTTTAGATCTAGGAATGGGACTTTCACAGCTCGCAACATCTCTTTTAGCGCTCACTTTTCAAGTAAAATCATCCATGGGGAAAAATTTTAGCAGAGCATGCACACAAATATTGCTTGTTAATTTTTTGCTTTTTTTATTGACAACAGGAAAATTAGCAGAAATTTCGCCCTCATCTCGTAATATTATTTTATTGAAGGAGGATATTTAAGTTATGAATATAGATGCATTATCTATAAGAAATCAACCATCGCCAGCGGTTGTTTCACCACTCCAGAATATCGTACCTCCAATGATTTCCAATGAAATTAACTTGGATACTCTTCTAAGAGATACCAGCAGAACCAAGAATCATACGCCCGGCAATGGGCACAACAACTGCGCATTCAATGCAGTATTAGAGCAAGTAGGAAATAGAACTTCCAACTCGGAAATGGTAAATTTGTTGAGGTCCTCGTTAGGTTATGCCAATGAAAATTCTGGGACAATGTTATGGTCAACTTCTTGTTCCGATATTGCAAGCCTTTTCCGGCGCCCAGTTATTGTAATAGAACATAATAATAGGAATCAAATAACAGAAGTATCGCTCTGTGTGCTAAGCACGGAGGCGGGCTTGCCT
>JAISBO010000029.1 GCA_031266155.1 Puniceicoccales bacterium | reverse complement strand
CGCTGTGCCCATATCTTCTTCTCTTCCATTTGTATCGCCTGTTCTTTCCTCTTTTATTTGAATTTATGAGTCCTGAGCCTAGGCTGATAGGTATAGCCCCGTTAGCCGTTTCGTCCTTTCCTTATTTTGGGTTGCAATGGAATATGCTCTGGGATCTCCAACGATGAACACTTTGTTTTTCCCACGCGTGATGGCAGTGTACAGAAGGTTACGCTGTAACATAATGTAATGCTGTCTCAGCAGTGCAATGATTACAATAGGAAACTCACTACCCTGGGATTTGTGTATGCTTATGGCATAGGCCAAATGAATATCCGACAAATTCCCTTTGTTTAGGCATACAACCTCATCGCTAAATTTGGCCGTCGCCGTATGGTCATCGTCGTTTAAATAGGTTATATTGCCAAGGTCCCCGTTGAAGATATTCTTTTCGTAATTGTTTCTTATTTGAATGATTTTATCCGCGATTCTAAACTGTGTCCAAGGAGCACCGTATTCCTTTGGGATAAAAATATTTTGAAAGGTGGTATTTAAATTTTCCGTTCCAATTATTCCCTGGTGTACGGGGACTAAAACTTGCACATCGTTGATTGGGTCAATATTGTACCACATCGGAAGATATTTTTGACAGAGGAGAGTTATCTTTTCCAGGCAGACTTCAGGGGTTTCAGCCTCTATGAAGTGAAAATCGCGGGATGGATTAATATCGCCAAAGGAATGCATTATTTCTGGACAATCTTCCACCGCATGGATGATATTGTGAGCTACGGAAACAATTTCACTGCAAGCTTCCTGGCGAAAGATTCTATCCAGTCGTGTGACATGAAATTTTCCAGATTTTATGATGTCCCCCAACACATTCCCCGGGCCCACGGAAGGCAACTGGTCTATATCGCCGACAAGCAACACATGGGCAGTGGTCGGAAGTGCTCTAAATAGCGAAGCAGCTAGGAAAACGTCGACCATGCTCGCTTCATCTACCACGATAAAATCCAATTTGAGCGGCATAGATTCATCGTGCAAAAATGTGCGTTCTCCAGGCTTATATTGCAGCAGCCTGTGAATTGTTTGGGCAGGCTTCCCGGTGGTTTCGGAAATTTTTTGGGCAGCACGCCCCGTGGGAGCACATAGGACAATGTTTGCTTTTTTGGCGGAAAGAATTGTCACAAGCGAACGAAGGATGGTCGTTTTCCCAGTCCCAGGGCCACCGGTCAAGATTGATACCTTGTTGGTCAATGCCGCCTCGATGGCTGCAACTTGTCCCGGAGCAAATGCTAAACTCTCACGCTTTTGTACCCAATCAATCGCTTTTTCTGTCCAAATGTCAGGCAACGTTGAACTTTTATCGAAGAGAATATTTTGTAAACACTTGGCTATGGTATCTTCCATGTTTTTTAGGGACGACTTTTGTACGATTTCATCGGAAATCATGCACAACCTCCCAAAAGTGATTAACTTTTCGACGCGCTCGTTTATTCTATCGGGGGACAATTCCAACAAAATCTGTGCTGATTTTAGTAGCTGTTGGCGGTGGATGCACGTATGGCCATCGTCCTCGGCCAGCGATAAAATATGCATGATTCCGGCATCGATGCGGGATGAATGGGTGGAAGGAATGCCGAGATTTTTCGCAATTTTGTCGGCCGTTTTGAATCCCACCCCTTGCACCTCCTGGGCAACGCGATAGGGATCGGTTTCCAAAATTGTCCGTGCTCCAACACCATATTTTTCATACAATTTCATGCATAGCGCATTGGTCACATCGTAGGTCTGCAAAAAAATCATGATATCCCGTATGGCAAACTGGGAATCCCAGGCATCTTTTATCTTTGCCGCACGCTGTTTTCCAATCCCATCAACTTCCAATAACCGAGCAGATTCGGTCGACAGAACACTAAACGTATCTGCCCCGAAATAGTCCACTATTTTCTTTGCATAAATTTTACCAATCCCTTCGACCAATCCGCTGCCCAGATAGCGCCGAATACCTTTAATATCGGAGGGCAATTTGGACTCAAAGTGTTCCACGTTAAACTGCTTCCCATGCCTTTCATGGACCGTCCAATTCCCTGCCATTTCCAAGGTTTCCCCGGGCTGAACACCCGGTAAAATTCCACATGCCGTTACCTTGGTCCCCGATTTCGATTCCTTAACCTCTATGATACTGTAGAAATTGGCATCATTTCGAAAAATAATCCTTTCGAGCACGCCTGCTATGGTCGGTTTCGACTCTTCTGCCTCGGCCACCTATTCCCTCACGCTAATGGCTAGTGTAATGTTTTCCACCAAAAATCCCATTGGACTTGCCCATGCGACTACGAATGGTGTATTCCTAATCTCGACGATGTTTTGCATGGCTAACAAAAAACTCAGTAATCCAATAATTGCAAGTGTTTAAGCAATTTCCATGGGATTGAACATAAATCGCGGGAACGTACACTGGGGCTAATAGTTTAAAATTTTCATACCCTCCATGAGGTAATTTTGTACGTAATCTTTCACAGCGGCCTTTAGAGGTGTGATTGGTTGGTCATATCCCAAGCTGTGCAACTTTGAAATATCCGCACAGGTGTGGTACTGATATTTATCTTTCAACTCGCCTGGCATATCGATGAATTCTATGTGGGCTTCCTTCCCCATGGCTTCAAAAATGGCAAAAGCTAACTCTTTCCATGTGGATGCTACTCCAGAACCAAGGTTGTAAATACCATGGGTGGGTTTCCCATTGACCGCTTCTGGAATTTCTGCCAAAAATATTGTCATGGCAACGGCATCTTTTACGTACAGAAAATCTCGCCTCTGTTCCCCATCCTTAAACTCCTGTCTATCACTTTTGAACAGATACACTTTGCCATTGGCAAGGATTGATTCGTAGGCTTTTAATACCATGCTACGCATGGTCCCCTTATGATATTCGTTGGGGCCGAAAACATTGAAATATTTCATGCCATGGACATGCAAATTGTTTCTGGCAGCGTACAAATCGAAGAGATGTTTGGAATATCCGTATGCGTTCAATGGACGCAGGTCCGTGTTTGGAAAAATTTGATCGGACATTCCCCGGGACCCATCCCCATAGGTAGCCGCCGATGATGCATAGACAAAACGGACGTGCCTGCCGTGGGCAAAATTGGCCAATGCCTTTGTGTATTCGTAGTTGTTTTTAATCAAATAGGCTGCATTCTTTTCCGTAGTTGATGAACACGCTCCCAGATGGAAAATATGGGTAATCGCATTCAATTTGGGATCTTTTTTTTCTATCATATCAAGCATGGTGTCCGCTTCGATGTAGTCGTTGAACCGCAATGGAACAAGGTTGAGAAATTTGTTGTCACTGCCTAAAAAATCCGAAACAATGATATTTTCAAACCCCCTATTGTTCAATTCGTTAATCAAAGCACTCCCAATAAATCCAGCACCACCCGTGACTAAAATAGTTCCCGCCTCTGTAAGTTTCATGGGTTTGGATGATTAAAATTTTTCGCACAGTAGCAATAGTCAACATAAAACCCATGAACCATTTAAGCCGTTATCTTTTCAAACATGGACATGGAAAGGCTATGAAAGGTGTGTGAAAATTTAACATTGATTAATGATTTGGGATGTGCATCATTGTTTTTCAATGAAATGCCCGAAATGCGGACATTTATATTCAAAAGTCACTGATACCCGTGTTACTGCGGATGCGACTTCCATCCGTCGTAGGCGTGTATGTCTAAAGTGTGACCATAGATTTTTCACGAATGAAATCCTATGCGTCGAATATCCAATTGTTATTAAACGGGATGGCCGGAAGGAAGAATTTGATGGGGAAAAAATCAAAACGGGGCTAATGAAGGCATTTAAAAAACAAAGTGGGGTCAAAGAAAAAGTTAATAGCATTGTCAATGGAATTCTGGCAGAAATTATTTCGAAATATCCCGAAAAAGTCCCATCGGAGAAAATTGGAGACATGATAATGGACCGACTAAGGACCTGCGAACCGGTCGCATATCTGCGTTTCGCCAGCATATATAAGAATTTCGAAACGGCAAAAGATTTCGCCCTAGAATTTGAGCAGCTATTGCTAGACCTTCCTAAATAGGAAATTAAATAAAAATTCAAAGTCTCGGATCATATTTCTGCTACGAAATTTTTGAACTTTTGACATAAATGATTGACATTTTCGCATAAAAAAACATACCGCATATTTGCGGCTTGGGGAGAGGATACATGGATAAAAAATATGAATAGCGAGATAAGCCATGAGGTAATGAAACGCTTTGGAGTGTTGATAGAGAAAAAAGTTTGTGGGGAAGAACTGACAGATAATGAAATACGAGAGATAACAAATGCCATAATTACCAAAAAAATTCCCGACTTCCAGTTATCGGCTTTTTTGATGGCCGTGTATTTTCAAAGTATGAGTATACCGGAGGCCTCAACGTGGACGGAAGAATTGATGCTGTCCGGAGATATCATCGATCTTGGGATGATTTCTGCCCCCAAAGTTGATAGGTGCTCCACGGGGGGAGTGGGAGATAAATCGGCTTTTGTTTTGATGGCAATAGCTGCCTGTTGTGGGATAGCAGTCCCAACCTTGGTCGACAGCTACGATGGATTGGTCATTCCTGATCTAGACAAGATGTCATCCATCCCCGGATTTGACTATCAATTTGATGCTAAAAAGTTTCAAAAACAACTTAAAAAAATAGGATGCTGCTACTATAAACAGCCGGAAAATATCGCCCCCGTAGATGTGACTCTTGATAAAGTTAGGCGTTTAATTGGCACAATCTCTAGTGTGCCGCTTGTAACAGGAAGCATTTTGGGAAGCAAGTTGTCTTCCGGGGCAGACGGTGTTGTTGTCGATGTTAAGTGGGGTAACGGTTCTTTCGTAAAGGACATGGAGCAGGCCAAACAGCTCGGTAGAATGATAACACGCGTTGCTCGAGCTTTGAATAAAAAGTGCATTGCGATTGTAACGGATGCCAATCAACCCCTTGGGAAAACGGTGGGAACTTGGTTGGAAATCAAAGAAACCATCGAATTACTTCAGGGCCAAGGTGATGTGGAAATGCAAGATTTAATCCTGCGAGTTGGCATGGAATTTATCAGATTGGCAGGAGTTGCAGGGTCAACATTATCAGCCAAACAATTGATCATTAAAAAACTTTCCGACGGATCGGCTCTAAATAAATTTAAAGAATTAATAGCAGAACAAGGAGGAGACATATCCTATATCGATAATCCAGAAAAATATCCACAGGCCAAGTATTCACGGAAACTGGCGGCACAAAAACGGGGCTACATCCATACGGTGAACGCTGGCATGATCGCACGGGGAGTAAGTATTTTATCAAAGAAACCCGATGGGACCATAGACCACATGGTTGGAGTATCCGACATAATGAAAGTTGGCATGCAAATTAAACAAGGAGAGCCGCTCATAATGATTCACTATAACGACGAAACAAATCTTGAATCTGCCCTAGAGTACTTTAGGGATGCCTATAGGCTCGCTCCGAAAAGACCGGCATTAAACGAGCTAATTGTAGAACGCATCGCATAGCATATAAAAATTTCCTATGAAAAATACATGGCTATTCTTTGTTATAATCTCTCTATGCATGCTTCCCGGATGTAAAAAAAAAGAAGTAGACATTGTTCAACAAAATTTAAGGATATCTTCTCCGAATGAACTGCTAAATGCGGATCCACAACAGGTATACAGTAGCAGCGACCGTAAGATTATGCAGGCTGTTTTCGAAGGTTTGGTTGTCCCAGATCCTGAAACAATGAAGCCGCTACCTGGTGTGGCAGAACGGTGGAACATATCGCCTGATAAAAAAATATATGAGTTCTTTCTAAGAGACAATGCCATATGGTCCGATGGAACTCCTGTTACAGCAGGAGACTTTGTCTATGCTGTCAAACGTGCACTATCATCCAAATTCGCCTGTGCGGCAGTAGATGTATTTTTCCCCGTCCTCAATGCCAAGGCTTTTTTCAATAGGAAAATTCGTAATTTTTCCATGGTTGGGATACGGGCAGTAAATTCTCGAACGTTGATAATTGAGCTGGAAAAGAGCGATCCGTATTTCCTAATAACCCTGATGCATCAATGCTGGTTCCCATTAAACGATAGGGTTGTTGCGTCGTTAGAAGAGTATACTCGCCCTTTGGACGACTTTTCCAGTGTTTTTAAATTAAAAATCATCTCCAATGGCCCATTTGCTTTTGCGGAGAGAAGGCCAGGGATAAGTTTGTTTTTGAAAAAAAATCCTAAATACTGGGATGCCGACAATGTATTGCTGTCATCGGTAACATTTTTTGCAAAAAACAATCAAACCGTGGCTGTAAAAGACTTTTTAGAAAGGCAAGTAGATATCGTTGAGCTTCAACGGGACGATGAAAGCATGATTGGAGATTGCTTGCGAGACAAAGAATTAATGCTATCTCCCGCATTCGAGTGTTTTGGCCTCGCATTTAACGTCACAAACCCTGTTTTTCAAAACAAAAACATTAGGCTTGCCTTGGCTATGGCCATCGATCGGGAAAAGTTGTTAGCCAGAATGGGGAAAAACAGAACGTTTGCAGCCTATAATTTTATTCCGGCCTATGATAAAAAATACGATAATGCACCCCTGTTCAAGCAAGATGTTCAGTTGGCACGCAAGCTATTTGAAGAAGCAGGCTATAATTCTACGACGAAATTTCCACCCGTAAGAATATTGTGCAATACCTTGGATGCCGGATCATATGCCATAGCCCTAGAACAAATTAAGGAAGATTGGAAAAATGTTCTAGGGGTAGATACTTCCATAGATAATAGGGGCTTTGACTCCTTTTTCGCCCATAGGAAGAAAACAAGCTTTGATATGATCAAAGTTTCCCTCGGGGGTTTACATTGCAACCCTGCGTTTATCATGCATATTTTTATGTCCCAAGATTCCTATAATTATGGGAAATGGGCCGACCCAACCTATGATGAGATGATAAAGCGGATCGAAAAAACCACCAGCAAGAAAAAACTGAGAAGGTTGACAAAGGAGGCGGAGTTATACCTGGTCGATGAAATGCCGGCCATCCCGTTGTTTTTTAATTCCCATTCCTTTTTGGTAAGAAAGCGCATGAGAGGGTGGTTTCCCAACCCAATGAATATGCATCCACTTAAGTTTGTTTACTTTGCCTATTGAAGTATTTCCAGCTAGGCTGTTAGTTTTTGTTACATATTCTGCCATTTTCCCCATGAAATAATCGTATCCACATTGGCTCCGTATGTCGAGTGAAAGTCTCGTAAAAGTATTCATGGCCGGGAGATTCGAAGAAGGCATAAAGCAGATGTTATTATTCGGCTGTACTTTTTTTGCAATTCGTTCAACCAAAGAATCATCTTCGTATATTATTGTAAATAAACAATCACCGTCAATGGTAGCATCCATTCGTTTCAAAGAGTCTAGTATTGCATCGATGGCAAGGTCTAGGTTGGTAAAATTTGGCAAATACCACTCATGAACTTTGGCAAAGGGAAAATTTTCTTCCAGGGATGCTTTTTCATCCACCAGCAAAAGTATGGAATCAAATTGCCCTGCAAGATATATTTCATTGATGGCAAGGGTTGTCTTTTGATCAATGGATCCACCAATATTCGGCAATAAAATAAGCGAAATGACTAGAATGTTCATGGACGGATACCTACGTTAAACGGACAACCAGACAAGAATTTTTTGCAAACAATAATTTGTTTTGCAAATGTGTAAAATTCCTATATCCTTTTCCTAGATAAGAATGGGATCGAAAAGGGTTAGGTTTTGTACATTGGTCTTGGCGGCTACTTTGTCGTTATCTGCCGAATCTTCTTTTAATAATATCGAAGAATTACAACGAAAAATATTCACCCAATCCACCAAATTTGATCCCGACCATCCAATACCAGAAAAAACAGCGGAAATAAATTTAACGGACGATGGGGTACTCCCTGCAGTCAAATCAAGAAAAAGAAAGGCCAATGTCACATTTTTCAGCAACCAAAATGCCCTTCACCAAGCTACTCGAAAAGAATTGCTGGAAGAGGTTGAGCTAAATTGGCAAACGTCCACCCCAAAAGACCCGATTTTAGATAGCCATTCAGCCACTGATTTACATGAAAATACGCTCTTTGAAAGGGCAAATAGAATTATCATTCCCCGGGTAAGATTTATAAATACCCCTCTGTCTCGGGTAATTGAATCATTGGCCAACATGGCGGAAGTTAATGATCCTTCTCCCGATGATGATGGAAAGGGTATGAACATTGTATTGCTTGGGATGACGAGTGTGGAACATGAACCGGTGGTAAATTTGAATTTGAAAAATATTTCTCTCTACCGCTTGGTTGAATTGATTGCACAATCTGTTTCCTACCAATTTGATATCACCAAGGATACGGTCATTATTTACAAACGTGACCTGAGCGAAGGCATATTAGATACGCAATTTTTCCCCATATCTCGAGCAACTTTGGTCCGACTAACAGGTATTCAAGGCATAAATCATCACATGTACAATTCTCCAGGCTCTCCGGAAGATGTTGCCGATGAAGAACACGCCATAAAAGAATTTTTTCAACGGGCAGGAATAAATTTCAAAGACATTGCCGGTAGCAATCTAGCATTCGATGGATCCCAGATAATAGTTACCAACACGGGAAGGAATTTAAGAAAAATTAGCAACATACTTCGAAAATACTCCGAAGTTAAACAGGTTGAAATTGAAACGAAGTTCCTGGAAGTTCAGCAGGGCGTACTCGATGAGTTAGGCTTTCGTTGGCAATTTGGAAGAAAAAATGCTGACGACAAAATATTTTTCCAGACCGGGAAAACCGTTGATCGTTCGCAGCACGACAACCTGCGTACACTAGTAGAAACATTCGCATCCACAAATTTTTCGAGGGGGGATGGGAAAATAGTTGGAACAAATCAAACAACCGATCCCATTGCTCTGCCGAACCAACCGCCTGGACTTCCAGGACAAATAAACCTGGGAGCATCGGCCACACCTCTGACAAATTTTACCGGTGTATTAAATAGCCTACAGTGCAACGTTATGATCCAGGCATTGGAACAGCATGCTGGATCAGACCTTATGAGTGCTCCAAAGCTAACGGTACTTTCCGGCAAGACGGCAAAAATTGTCATAGCCATGGAACTGCGCTATCCCCAGAGCTATGGGGACACACATTCCGAAGTTGGTACGGGATATTC
>JAISBO010000070.1 GCA_031266155.1 Puniceicoccales bacterium | reverse complement strand
TTTAAAAGTTTCTTCGGTGAAACACTTTCCCGTTTCCGCTCCCCACAATCCGCTTATTCTGCCATTTGTGCGGCTATTATTGCCTTCAATTTGGGCCCTTTATTTTGAGTTTCGCGTTTGGAAAAATAATCCTGATTCTTTCAGAATCTACCCTTACTACACCTAGGGCTTTTATTGAAAAAAACGCCTTCAAAACCCTCAAAACTACCCATGGAGCGTAATTGAGAAAATGAAATAGTATTGGGAAATCTTCTTGCTTTGTTAATCATAGACCAATGTTACACCTAATAGTTACCCCGATGTAAAACAGCAATCTACCCATCGTTTACTTTGAAAATTTCATCCCTCAGCCTGGGATTTATTTCCTGTACGAGATTGAATCCATTCATGGTATTGTTCTTTGGTTTCAGGAGAGATGTTTTTCCCCCCTTGAATTCTTTCATCTAAGTCGACTAAATAGCCTATTAACTGTTGATTTCTGCAACAAGAATTAAAAGCCCTATCTAGGTAGCTTACGGGTTTAGTTGAATACCTTGACGGATAGGGTGTGAAAAGTACTCCTGGGTTATTACGAAGCAACATTTCTATTATCCATATGTCTCTTGAACATAAGGGTAACATGTCACAAACCCTATCTGCAATAGCACGCCAATCGTGGGTGGGTGTAATATGAAATGAGAAAAATACACTTGCCTCTTTGTTTTGAACCCACCGAATCAGACTCCCTCTGCCAATACGCCCGAGACCATCATTCGATGTTTTAAAACAGTTAGAAACACACTCACATTCCGCTTCTATTCGTTCCTGCCCTTGGGGCATGGTTCCTATTGAAATAATTTGAGATAACATATCCATAGAAAAATAAGTGCATTACTTTTTCTGTTTGGCAAGATTTTTTTTAAAATATTAGCTGATAAATAATTTTAACCTAGATGGTGTCGTCAAATGTAGAACTGACAAAGAGAGAAAAAAGGCAATAGAGAAAGGATGGAAATAAAGATGACATATCGGATACTATGGAATAAAATGGAGGGATTGTTGCCAGGAGTGAAAGGGAAAGTTGGCAGACACGGCAGAGATAATCGCCAATTTATAAACGCGGTATTTTGGATACTGCGGACAGGGGCACCCTGGAGAGATCTTCCGTCAGATCTGGGAGATTGGAAAAATACACACCGCAGGTTCAGTCGTTGGCGAGACCGAGGAGTATGGGAGAAGTTGGTCGACATCTTGTATGGAGAGCCGGATCTGGAGTGGGTTATTATCGATTCTACGTACATCAAAGTTCACCAGCATGGAACCGGAGCAAAGGGAGGAAACCAGGCCATGGCTCGCACAAAGAGGGCTTAACATGAAGTTATATTTGGCCGTGGATAAGGCTGGTCATCCGCTCAAAGTCGTTGCAACTAAGAGTAGAGAATCGGATTGCAAACGGGCGCTGGAGTTGATTTCATACATAAACACCAAATGCGCCATCGCTGACAAAGCCTACGATTCCGACGAAATCATCCTTTCCCTTTCCTCTCGCGGTATTGTTTCTCTCATTCCTCCCAAGATCAACAGAATTTTCAACGCCTCTACGACAAGAACATCTACAAAAAACGGCATATCATTGAAAATACCTTCCTCAAGGTTAAAGAGTGGCTCTCTCCTCTCTCTCCACTAGATACTTCAAAAACATTCGTTTCTTTAAGTCTGCCTTCCATCTACACGCCATCTCTCTCTTTTTGCTGCTTGATTTGACGACACCCTTTAAAACAAATTAGGATGCTGCTACAGGGAAGGTCCCAATTTAGAAATAAGATAGTCTCCTAAATTTTCTCGTGTAGAATAGATAATTCCATTAAGAGCGGTCTTGCCATCATTACCCCACGCGCTTTCCGTACATCCTCTCGGAACTATTCCAATCATACCATCCATAATATGCCAGACTCCTTCGGCATTCTTTCTAATGGGTACAAAATGTCTCCCTGCAAGTATGATAGCTCGATCAACGGATGGAAAATTTGTATCCATTGCTTTAAAAATTGCCTCGTAGTTCACTTTATTATCTAGTCCCAACTTCTCCAACTCCTCACAGGATGTCACTTCGGTGCTATCGTCTAAAAGCAGCCTGAGAGCTGTTAATAAAGTACCGCCATCGACACCGCCATCACTCACAGAAAGAACGTCATTCTCTATGGTCCGGGCTGCGTTTATTAAACTTTCCATTTTAGGAGCATTAACATCTTTTTCCCAATTGTCTCTCCCCCAATCCTCCGTTAGTGACGAGACAAATTCTTTTGTTTTGGATACTATTTCGACTATAAGCTCTGGACTGGGTGCTGTCGCTGACGTTAACTGAAAAATCTTATCTAAAATTTCTTGCTTTAACGCATCAACATTAGGTATTTCGACGGAATTTAGTGTTTGAGTAATATTTGCAATTGCTGTCACAAGTGCTGCCTGGCTGTCCGATGTTTGGGATTTTATGATATTTAATTGGGCCAAAGATATCCATTGGGTACCAACGTAATGGCGTAAAGCATGTAGCCCACATGTACCTGGATTAGTTTGTTGCTCCAGATAAAACCGTACCCCCTGTGGGGCTCTTACAGAAGATTGATTTAGTATAACTCTACAAATATCTTCTTCCCCTTTAAATAATTCCCGGATCTCTAATAATTGAGGTGAAAGACCTGTATCATTTGATGGCAAGACCTCTAATATTGGGAGAATACCTAGTAAGTAGTCGATTGCCTCATTACCCTTAAAGGGCGATGTGAGTAAAATAAGTAACATAGTGTGCAACGCCTGAAGCGCAATAATCCGAGTGGCTGGCTGGTCTTTTGTGTATTCAAACAATCCAAGCATTGACTCATGCAAAGCTGTCAAATCCTCCGGTGCTACTGAAGACAGAGCAAGATTTCTTAGATATTCCATCACCGTAGCAGCTGCAAAAATTCCTTGTTCATCTACCAACAAATCACCTAAATGTTCAAAAAAAGTTTGATACGCAAGCTCCGGGTTTTTATTCTGCACATACATCGTTATTATGGTATATAACGCCCGAAGCGCA
>JAISBO010000084.1 GCA_031266155.1 Puniceicoccales bacterium | reverse complement strand
CCAAAAAGTATGCCCGTAAAACCTAGGAAAACCCAGTGGTCAGTTTCCGTAAATTTTAAAAAAACATGGAAATGCTATGCGGGACGGTGAGGCTCACTAGTTAATGCTTTCTCTGTCTCCAGAAGATTGTTACTGTATATTAAATCAAAGAATGCGAAAAACAGACAAAAGAAAAATTAAGTTCTTTTGCTGTCCGTTCGAACGTTTTTAGGCCCTGTTTACACATCCATATGTCAATAAAATTTGAAAATTATTATTGACAAGGAAGCAATATCAATCTTGGATGATTCTCCATCAAAAAGGATCGACACAATGAACATAAAAAGAAAAAGAAAATTTGCTATTTTAATGGCAATTGTTGGGTGTTTAATTGCTAATTCTAGCTTGAGGCTTGATGCCGTTACGCTATCAGCAGAAGAGGTCGTCTTAATTATTGGCAATGAAACGATGTTTCCAACGGTGGATGCTAACAATTTACTAACCGATGCCATTTCAACTCGTATGACAAACGTTAGGGGTTGTTTGACTGAGCCATTTGTTTACGGCATCTATGGCCATACAAACCGGAATAATATCGTTACGGGGTATAGCCCTAAAAGTGATATGCTTGGTTTTACCCTAGGAATGGACTATGTTTGGACATTTGAGAATGAAAAGTATTTCCGTCTGGGAGCTGCCTTTGGATATGTTCATGGGAAGACAACACCTTTAAAAGATCTTGCCATGGCAATAGGAGGTATGGCTGGTAATGGGGGATTCGAAAAAGACATTCATGATGTCTGTGCAGCAAGGTTTTTTGGTGCCTATGAATCGTTCAATGATAAATGTTTGAAAACTAACATTGGAGTTATCCTTGGATATAACTACGGCAGAGATAGGATTCGCCAGGGTAATGATGACAGCAAGTTTGCATCCCATGGCCTTTCTCTGGGACTGGAATTCATAAAAAATCTGTATGCCTATGATGGATATCAATTTGGCCTATGGCTCAGAGCAAACTACAGTTTTATCTCCAAGAAATTATTGCATGATGGTGACGGGTCGATGAAATTTCTCCATAATTTTCTTGCCACCGTTGTAGGCCTCAATGTGGAAAAAGAAATCTTTCAAAATGCCGACAAAAAAACGACACTGTCTTTGAAAACTGGATGGGAATGCCGAATGCAACATATCGTCTCCGATGAGACCTCTAACAATAGCAACGAAACGACTGGGCATAAATACCCTGCCAAAAGTGTTGCCATCGTATCAATTGGGATTTCACAAAAGCTTAATAGTCACTGGAATATTGCGGGGTCATATTCCGCAAGATTCGGCAAAGACTTTTTATCCCATAGCCTCTCCGGCGGAATTGAATACTCTTTCTAGAAAATAGAAAAGCAAAGGTCTGTAGAATATACTAGCGTATCATGTTTTGTGTTTATACTTTTCGCGATGCCCAGACTTTTGCTATGAGTTTTCGGTTAACGGCCAAATAGGCCAGCACCGATAGTGTGACAGCCAGTGCAATGGTGACAAAATCATTAATTCGTTGTCCAAAGTGACAATATGCTTTTACGGCTATTTTGGCAGCAAATGCCGTAAAAGCTATCCAAATGCACCCGTAAAATATGGTCATGTAACTTTTGAATTCTGCTGAAATCGACCAACCTTTTAATTTCTTTTTCAACAGTATGGCTAAACATACCGTTTGCGTAATGGTGGCTAGAACGTTGGCTAGTGCCAGTCTTACACCCACAGAAATCCCGATGGGTTCAAAAAGTTTCAAAAATATTAGGGAACATGTCAGGTTGGTTATAAAAACCACGATCCCAATACGGGCAGGGGTTTTGGTATCTTTCAACGAGTGAAATACCCGAATTAACAGGGAAGATATGCCAGAAAATACCAAACCTATGCAATATACCGATATGATTGGCAATACTTGGAAAATGTCATCGGTCGTGAATTTTCCGTGGACAAAAAAGACCGATAAAATTTCCTTTTTTAACAGGAATATGCCCAGTGCCGAAGGCAACAAAATCCACACCATGGCGACTAAAGTGTCATTGAATGTTTTGTTTATGCTTGCTGCATCTGATTTAGAGCTAACTGCCTTGGCTATGTTTGGAAAGAACACCGTTATGATTGCCCAACCGAAAACTCCCATTGGAAGTTCCGTCAATCGATTGGATAAATATATTAGGGAGACTGCCGATGTGCTAAATGTGTAGGCAATCGCACGGGATATGAAGAAATTAAGCTGTTCCACCGCAGCCCCAAACATGCCCGGCAAAAATAATTTCCAAACATCCATTATACTTTCTTTGAGTTTTGGCACATTTGGATCGAGTTGTGGACGCCAACCATGTACAAATACGGATAGCAGTGGTATGGCCAATTGAATCAGCCCCCCCAGCAATACCCCACCTATCAGACAATAGACAAGCCGTAGGCCGCAGAGGCCGAAGCAATATCCCACCACTAGGGATAAAATCATCGATAGGTTCATCCAGATTTGATTGATTGATGATATGAAAAACCGCCCCATCACGTTTAGCGCAACCGCAACCACAGCTGCTAGGCACACAAAAACCATATAGGGCAAAAGTGCCGTCGTAAACTTCAGTGCCATACTCCATTTGGGATCAATTAGCAACGGACTGATAAAAACAATGAGCCCATATGTACCAACTAGTATTAGCGTAAAAATTATCACCAATCGGAGTATAATGTGGCTAAATAGCTTCAACATGGAATCTTTGCCGTGTGTAACGTAGTGGGATGACATTACGGGCATGATGGCAGAGGATAGGGCTCCCTCTCCAAGCAACCGCCGAAATAGATTTGGCAAACTAAAAGCCAATAGGAAAGCGGCCCCAATCTCCGCCATGCCAAAGGATGCGAAAAATGTCATGTCACGCAAAAATCCTAGCAGGCGCGAAAGGACAGTCGTACTCGATACTATCGAAATATTTTTCAACGTACTGCCATTATTTTTTCCCATATATCAACGCGTTTGGTTGCCTGGAGTGCCCGGTTCTTCCCAGCCTTCTAATCTCCACAATATCATTCGGCATATCCATTTTATATAGTCCGGGAGCCTCGATAACCATCCTGGAGTCTTCGGACGGTTTAAGAAATTGGGCAAATATTGCCAGCAGTTCCTGTCCTCGATTTTCCACCATGTTGTAGGGCGGATCGATGAATATAATATCAAATTTCACATCGCAGGTCTCGGCCCAAACGAGAACGTCTTGGCAAAAGACCTTCGCGGTGAAATTTCTAGCGGCGGATTTTTTAACACCTTTTATGTTGTTTTCAATTCCGTTGACTGCCAAACGATTATTCTCCACGAAAACGCAGGCATCTGCCCCACGGCTCAGAGCTTCAAGACCATAGCTCCCAACCCCTGCGAAAAGGTCTAGAACAAATGCTCCCTGTATCCTTGGTCCTAGAGACGAAAAAACTGCTTCCCTTAGGAAATCTGTGGCGGGGCGTAAATATTCAACACCATTTGGAACGGTTAACAGTATGCCTCGCGCCTTTCCTCCTATAATTCGCATCTGGTTTCCCATTGATCATAATTTCAGTACCATTGCAATCATATAATTGATAGAGCCAAGGAAAGTTAGCCCACGGCTCTATTTACCTGTCACTGGATTTGCGCATTTGGGAAGCTATGGCCCTCTCCGTTTCCCGAAGGGCCTCTTTCTTTTTTAGAGTTTCACGCTTGTCGAAAAGCTTTTTCCCTTTGCAAATGGCAATGTTTACTTTTGCCAGACCACGTTTAAAAAAGATTTTCAATGGCAGGACCGACATTTTTTCGCGTTCCATGGCAAACAAAAGTTTTTTTATTTCACTGGAGTGAAGTAAAAGTTTCCGTGGGCGTGTAGAATTATATTCGCCCGGTTCGCAAAATTTGTACTCCGCAATGTTCACGTTGTATAGAAACAGCTCTCCCGCCCGATTGGGACGAACAAAAGAGTCGCTGATTTGCGCATGACCCATGCGTAGGGATTTTACTTCCGGTCCGAGTAAAACGATACCCGCTTCAAACGTTTCCCCAACGAAATAGTCATGAAAAATCTTCTTGTTACGGATTTCACAAATACCTTTACTTGGGTTTGCGGATTTTTTCACAACCTTGAATCATTTGTTCGCGAAAACATTATCAGTCGATTTTACCTGATCCGAATATAGCTCATAGGAAATTTTACCTTCTATTATTTCCTTCAATACAACATCCTCCATGTCGAGTTTCTCCAATGAATCGACCAGAGGTTTAGAACCTGCCTTTAGCTGTTTAACCCGTCTAGACACAACATTTATTAAAATATTAGGCTCCCTAACAATTGCAGAGGCTGCCTTCAAGTAATCGTTTCTCATGAAAAGCTTTTATTAAGAAGAAAGTAAAAAGTTAACATAGAAGGAAAAGTCAACATTTAATGTTGTATTTTTTAATGAGCTCAATTCATAGTAGGTCATTCACACATGTTACCTCCGGCGAATAAATGAATAAATATGTACCACTAGCTCTTTCATTTTGCCTATCCTGTTTCCTCATAATTTTCGGACTACCAGGGCAAAGTGTGGCCATTGGAGCAATAGCCGATTCCGTACTGGTAAGTACTGGCCTATCTCGCAATGTTTTTAGCATGCTCTACACCTGTTCCACCATAACGGGATGTTTTTTATCATTGGTCGGAGGGTTTCTCGTAGACAAAAATGGCATTCGTAGGACAACATTGTTTGCCCTATTGGTGTGCACCGTGGTATTTTTTGCATTGGGAAATACCCAGTTTTTATGTGCAAATGTTTCAAATTCTCCTGCCTTTCGTTTTTGGTTTACGGTAACATTTTTATATTTTAGCCTATCCGTTTTGCGATGTTTTGGCCCCAATATGTTTCCCATGCTAGGACGCATGCAAATTGCAAAAACTTTTAGCAAAGCGCCGGGGATTGCCGTTGGGTTAAGCGGAGCATTTTTTTCCATCGCAACGGGATACTGGCCCAGCGTAATGCGGTTTTTGTCAAAAAATGAAAATTGGCAAAATGCGTACAAAACGTTGGGAATTGTTGGTTGTGTCGTGCTAATGATATTTTTTATGCTATTCCATGATGTTCAACCCGAAAACACAACATTTGTCCAAAATTCCATGAATTCATCGAAGGACTCGGGCATAGCATCGCAGAAACAATTTCTACGGATGCCGATTTTTTTTGGGTTGATGTCAATTCTATGCCTGACCTCATTCATCGGGACCGGGGTGACGGTGCACATTTGCGATATTTTTCAAGAAAATGGAGTCAATTCCACGATTGCCATAAAAAGTTATAAATATATGGGATATGGGATAGTATTCGCCGGCCTGCTTTTTGGGCGTCAGATTGATAAAGGCAGAGTCAAAGTATGCCTATTGATGTTACTTTTTTCACAATTTTTTGGATTAGTTGGGTTGAAGATTGTGCATACTACTTTCGGGTTGACCATGTATATCGTCGGCACTGGATGTTTTTGGGGAGGATATGGGATCACCCGACAAGTGATATGGTCGAAAATATTCAAAGGAAAGAATATGGGATCCATTCTTGGCATAGCCTATTGCACTTCGACGATTGCTGGAGCGGCGGGAGTGTCCGTTCTCAGCTTTGTCAAGAGCCTATGTGGGTCATACTTTTATTTAATTTATGTGGCGGAAAGCATGCTTCTATGCATGATTTTTCTCACCATCGTAAAGTTTTCTAAAGCAACGAGCATAGGGACTATGGGATAAAAAGTATTTCATTTATTTTAGATTTGAAACAATTTCATTTGACTAGTCTTCCAAGAAAGATCATAATAGGAGAGTGAAATATTTGAATAACGACGACCTAGATGGGTTGACAAATATGGAAAGATTTACTATGAAAAAGAATGGTTTTGGTAAGAATTTATGCCTGCTTTTCCCATTATTTATGATGCTGATATTGGCTGGCTGTGGGAAAGTTGACCTATTGTCAAATCTGCCAGAAGAGGAAGCGAACGAAATCGTTTCTTTGATGCAACAGCATCACATTGCTGTCGCTAAAAAACCTGGTGTGGAGCTAACATGGACCATTGTACTGCAAAACTCCGACGAATTTTCCAAGGCAGAGAAAATTTTAAAAACCAATGGCTATCCCAAGGTGCAATACAATACCATAGGACAAGTTTTCCAGAAAAGCGGGTTGGTATCTTCGCCTCTGGAGGAGAAAGCAAGGTTTATGTATGCCCTGTCGGAAAGCGTTGCTTCAACGTTGAATAAAATTCCTGGGGTTTTGACATCGCGCGTTCACATAGTATTGCCAGAAAATGATCCCTATTCCGATGCAGATACCGAAGCTTCGGCTGCCATATTTTTAACCTATAGGGTTGGCTCAAGTTTGGATGAATCGGTGCGAGAAATCAAATATCTCGTGGCGAATAGTGTCCAGGGCTTGGACTACGATCGGGTATCAATTGCTTTGTTCCCAGTAGCAGCTGAAGAAGGTGCCGCAAGCAATGATGATTTCGATACGAATGTAAGTGTTTTAGGTCTCCGAATGGCAAGTGATGCGGCGACAAAGTTCCTTACTATTATTGTAATCCTTGGTGTATTGCTGCTGTGTAGCCTAGGAGCTGCTGCGTTTTTCTTCTTCGAATCCAGAAAGAAAAAGGCAACTGCGGCTTCTAAACCTGCTCCCAATAGCCCCATAGTCGTACAAAACGATACGCAAAATGTTAGTGACCTTGACGAAGAGCCGGAAGCCACACCGGAAGGGACTACGCAAGAAGAGAAATAGATAGGAATTGCAAATGGTTGAAATAGCTGAAAGTCTAAAAAACGTCATAGCGACCGATTTCCAATACTTCAAAATTTGGTATGACTTCAGCTTTAATGTGGAAAAATACTTACCAACCCAGGAATTTGAAAAAGTCTTTAGTGTATATGACAAAAATATTTTTAATCTTCTTTTGACATCGAGGTGTGCCCAAACGGATGTTAGGAGGAACCTATTAAAAGTATTAGGCTTGAAAGATTCCGTTGACTACGACGTTTGCGCAAGGCCGGTAAAATTGGTGATACGCAATAAAGATCGTTTGATTCGAACAATGCATGTCGCAGGAGCCATATTCCATTATAAGGACATCATAAAAATAATTAATAAAAATGAATTAAATGCATTGGTAGAATTTATAGGGCAGGATATTTATTCATTCATAGTTAAAAGAGGGATGGTTTTATGGAAGATGTTACCAGACTTAAAAGTTAAAACCGTAAAAATGCCACTCGTTCAAAAAATCACCTCATCGGGCAAGTGTATACTAGGCAATGCCTTGGTTGGGTTGCCTGACGAAGTAAAAAAAAGATTGGAATTGATGCTTGGAGAACAGTTTGATATTCCTTCAAAATATGACGAAACTGTGGCAAACAAAAGTTTAGAGCTTATAGAGTTTTCTCTGGAAAAATTAAATGATGAAAATCATACTGGATAATTATACTATGGGAACTGCAAATATTTATGAAATTTCTATCGGTAGCTTTGATTTGAAGCAATCAGGGAAAATCTTGAAAGCCAAATCCTATGCCAAGTTCATCGCAGGCAAAGACGTGCTCACCACAACGCAAAAGAAATGCGATGAGATTTTGCAAGAAGCTAGTTCTAAAAGAGACCAAATCGTCAAGGACGCCGAAGCAAAAGCCAATGAAATAGTTGAACAGGCAAAGCAAACAAAAAAGAAGGAAGAGGAACGGGGATATTCCGAAGGATTTGAAAACGGAAAGCAGCAAATCTCCAATGAGATGATGAATTTTGTTTCAAAAAGCGCGAGCAGTTTTTCAAGACTTGAAGGAGATGTTGTGGAAGTCGTTAAATCTGCCCTTCGGAAAATTATTGGTAAAATTGACAAGACCGAATTGATTATCAATGTCGTAAGGCATTCGTTGCAAAAAATTAAGACGCAAAAACAAGCGACCCTGAAGGTTGCCCCCGGGGAAGCACAGATATTACGCGACAGGGTACAAGACTTAACCAAAGATACTCCTGCTTTGGAATTTTTGGACATTTGTGCCGATACACATCTTCAGCCTGGTTCGTGCATTTTAGAAACTGAGTTGGGAGTAATAGATGCAAGTATCCCCGTTCAGTTAGCTGCCATAGAAAATGCTTTATCAAAGGCGAAATCTCGATAGTTATGGATACGGAACAGGACAGCCATAATCCTTTTGGATACATAGCGGAACACCTCGAGCAGGAGATAGAGGATTCTACCCTTATCCAAGTCAAAGGAAAAGTCATTCAGGTTGTTGGTACGATCATAAAAGCATCTGTCCCTGGTGTCAAAATAGGGGAGCTATGTCTTTTAAAAAATCCCTGGGAAGAAGAGGAATTGATGGCAGAGGTGGTAGGATTTTCCCAACAGGCCACAATTTTGACCCCAATTGGAGATATTCGTGGGGTTTCATCAACCACGGAGGTCATTCCAACCGGCAAGGTCCATATGGTTCCCGTGGGAGATAATCTGCTCGGTCGAGTAATAGATGGTTTGGGCCGTCCCATTGATGGGGATAGAAAGGGACCCCTTGAAACTACGGACTTTTATCCGGTCTATAGTGATCCACCAAATGCGATGTTGCGAAATCCCATCGACAAACCATTAGCATTGGGCGTACGGGCACTCGACGGGTTATTGACATGTGGTGAAGGGCAAAGAATGGGTATTTTTGCTGCTGCGGGGGGAGGTAAAAGTACGTTGTTAGGGCAGATTATTAGGAACACTGAAGCGGAAATTAACGTTCTTGCACTAGTTGGAGAACGTGGCCGTGAAGTACGAGAGTTTGTGGAAAAAGATTTGGGTGAAGAAGGATTAAAGCGGTCCGTTCTTGTCATTTCTACTTCTGACAGGTCGTCGATGGAACGTCTAAAAGCAGCCTATGTTGCCACTGCCGTAGCCGAATACTTTAGGGATAAGGGAAAGAGGGTGTTGCTCATGATGGACTCTATTACCCGTTTTGCCCGTGCACAACGCGAAATCGGACTAGCGGCGGGAGAACCTCCTACCCGGCGTGGATTTCCTCCGTCTGTCTTCGAAACATTACCGAAATTGATGGAACGGGCAGGTCAGTCAGAAAAAGGGTCGATTACGGCTTTGTATACCGTACTTGTGGAGGGAGATGATATGACAGAACCGATAGCGGATGAAACAAGGTCCATATTGGATGGGCACATTATCCTATCGAGAAAATTGGGGGGGATGAATCACTATCCAGCCATAGATGTCCTATTGAGTGTTAGCCGTGTTTTTAATCAAATAACAGATGAGCGGCATAGAAAGGTTGCATCCAAATTGAGGACAATTTTATCCAAATATCAAGAGGTTGAATTGTTGGTTAGGATTGGAGAATATAAGCGTGGCGCTGATAAGATTACCGATGAAGCGATTGATAAAATAGAAGCGGTTAATAATTTTTTACGACAAGGATTACATGACCGCGATGATTTTAAAGCGACGATAGATAAAATGGCACAAGTTGTCGGATTATAATGGCAAAGTACATTTTAGAGGAAATGTTGCGGGTGAGAAAGCTACGCAAAGATGCTGCCGAAAAGAATCTGAAGCAAGCGCAAAGGTTAGTCGATGAAGCAAAAGAAAACGTGGAGGATGCAAAGAAAAAGCTAGAAGAATTTAAAGTGTTTATAGAAAAGGAATCCGAACGGTTGTACAAAAAAGTGATGATGCAAAAAGTAAAAAAAGAAGCCGTTGATGCCTTACACTATGCCATTAAGGTTCTAAAAAGTAAATTGATAACACATGAACAGAACCTGGTAGCAGCTAAAGATAATTTGGTCAAAGCCGAAAAAAATTTGGAAGAGAAAAGAGAAGCTTTACAAGAAGCAAATAAAAATGTAGAAAAAATAGAGTCGCATAAAGAAGAATGGGTAAAAGAAGCGATGAAAGAAGAAGAACTTGTTGCTGATAAGGAATTGGAAGAATTTGCCAAGAAAAAGGAGCAAGGATAATAAATTTTAACCGAGGGTAATTATGACAGACAAAATAAAACACCAGTCCATGGAAAAAGAAAGCAAAGATTCGTTTGAAAATGACGCTTTTTCCAAGAAAGAAATTGCTGAAATAAAAGATAAGGCGGATCCCCGTGATGCATCGCTTTTCGCGGAAAAACTCGCAATAAGTAAGTCTGACCAACAGGGAAGTGTTTCCGATGGTTCTAAAACGGATCTTATGAAACACAGATTTGATGATGATGCGAGAGACTTTCTAAACTCCCAAGAGACGAAGGATTTCATAAAAGCGGATCAAAAAGATTTCACAATGCCGCAGGAGACCACAATACCCCAAGAGACAGCCCATGTTCCCGTAGATATACCGCTAGTAAACGAGCATGCAAATTTGCAGAGACAAGATTTTGTTCCAAAGAGCGTGGATGCCGCGGAAGTAAAAGATACGTCTGCGATAAGCGGAGCAAGAATTTTGGACAACATGCAGCTACAGCACATTGAACCAAAGGTCAATGAATCGGCACAAGTTATAAAAAACCTGGCACTGCAAGTTGCAGAAAAAATCATAGCGACTAATGAAGCTCTGAATGCCAAACAGGAAGTAAGAATTACGCTGCAAAACGGTATTCTAAAAGATACGGAAGTTTCTATTTTCAAGGATGGGAAAGCGTTGGGTGTTATTTTTTCTACCGGATCCAATGAATCCGAAAATCTATTACGGGCAAACAGCGATGCCCTAATGCGACAGTTGCAGAACAATCTTAAGGATATAGACCGTGTTGACATTGAGATCGAACAGCATGACCAGCAAAATGCAAATGATGATCAAGGCAACAAAGGCCGTGGCAACCAACAGCAAGAAGAAGAAGAAGAAAAGCAGGACCAATAAAAAACCCTAGAATTTTGGAATGTGCAACCATATTCGTTGGAACGGTCATTTTTCCCGATTCCAAGGGGAGAGGTCTTCGGAGGGTGGTGTTTTATAATTTTTTACCCTGAATCATGAGTAATTTCACGATTGAATGACGCATTTGTTGGCTGACAAGCGGAAAATTTTCAAGGTCATTCAAAGAGACCCAACGAAAATCCACATGTTCTCGAGGATCGATCTTTACTATCGTATTTTGATCTGCCCTACATGTAAAAATAAGCCCTGGAACAGTGGTATCAGGGTTAACACGTACCTCAAAACATTCCAGTACATTCCATTTCGTTGCCATTATTCCAGCTTCTTCAAGCAATTGCCTCTGGGCTGCTGACTCAAAACTTTCATTGTTTCGAACAGACCCCCCACAGCATTCCCAAAGATCGGGGCATAACTTTCTGTTAGGGGCCCTTTTTAGAAGTAATATTTCAGGCATTCGTGCTCGATTTAATCTGTAGCAGTAGGCAGAAACAAATACTTCAATTTTATTAATTTTTTCTTCCCTGACGGCTTCAACGTTGTTACGACACATAACGGAGAGTAGAATTCCTATAAAAATTTTGGCAATTGCCGGACCACACTTCCTTTTTTTCGCAAACATTTATGAAATTAAAGTAAAAATCTCCGCGACAATGTCAATGAATTGCAAAATCGTCGGCCATGGTAAAACTAATACTTTTGCATCTTTTTATAGATTTTTGGAAAATATTTTTTATCTTGGCACAAATGGTGGCCTCAGTCAAAGACAAGATAGATCAAGTGATTGTGAAGGATGTTTTTTCTCCTATCATTCAGTTTTCGGTGCTCTTAGACGGGAAAAACATGTCATTTAATTCAATGTTGAAAGCGTTGTCGGCCGAAGATGTTTCTATTTTAGCCGTATCATTTTTAGAAAATTTTGAAACCGCAACCATTAGATTTATAGTAAATTATCCCGACATGGTTCGCAAATTTTGTTCAAAGAATGCGATTTCATGCCATGAGACTAAAGTACTGGGAATAGAAGTTGATAGTATAAGCAAGATAGCACAAGTGGTGAACACTATTTTCGCAGCGGAGGTAAAAATGCACTACATGTACTCATTTTTAGTTCGACCCGGTGGAAAAATTGGGATAATTCTACAGACAGAAAATAATGAATTTGCCACAAACGTTCTCCATCAAACGGGGATAAAAACAATTTCCCAAAATGACATCGGGAGATAGTGGAAATACAGTTTTTCCCTCGGTGAAAGAAACCAGGAAATATCCCCACGGGACACTTTTATTTCCTTGCATTGATAATTAAGAATCGCTCCAAGCTGCCAGCTAGTGTTAGTTTGCAGGATTGATTTTGCTATGAGATGGGCCAAAACTCTCAAAGGAATGGTTGACAATGCGGCGTTTAAAAGTAACTCCGTAGCATGGAAAGGTCGAAACGTACACAACGACGGCAACTGGCGGATTTGCATGCACACCTGGGAACGTCAGTCAACCCGGCGACGCTTTGGGAGATAGCACAGGATAAAGGTTTCGTATTGCCGAAAAGGGATTATCACGACTTTGTAGAATACATCACCATATCGCCGGATAATTCAATCCCGCTGAATGAATACTTTGACACGATTTACCATAAACTATTAGACAAACTTTCGTCGGGGACCAAGGAAGTAGAGCGAGCAGTCTATGAAACTTTCTCCGGGTCCTACAGGTCTAATCAAATACGCCTACTTGAACTTAGGATGAACCCAATGAAGCACAACTATGAGGCGGAGGTTGACCTAGACCAGCTCATAATGGCGATGTTACGCGGAATGGAAAGAGCCCTTTTGGCATATCCAAAATTGTCGGGAGGTTTGATTTTTTGTCTTGGGAGGGAATTTCCCTATGAGAAAAACAAAATCATCGTTGAAAAAGCGATAAAATACCACGCCCGTGGGGTCGTAGGAATCGACATCGCAGGACCATATTCTTCAGAATTCGTCCTCGATGGGTATAAAACATTATTCGACAGTGTACACGAAGCAAAATTAGGAGTAACGGCGCATTCCGGGGAACAAAAAGAACACAATGATATGTGGGAAATTATTGAATTTTTGAGACCGGCGAGAATTGGACATGGTCTTTGTGCGGCCTATGACGTGCAGCTGATGAAAGAACTGGTACGGCGCGATATAGTGTTGGAAATTTGTCCGCTTTCAAATCTGGCAACTAAATCCGTAGAAAATATAGATGAAATGGAATATATCTTGCGTAGATTTGTGGAAAATGGTGTCAAATTCACGATTAATACCGATTGGCCGGAGGTAATTGAAGGCAACCATTTACACGAACAGTTGCAGTGGTTGATCGACAAGAAAATTCTGAGCGAAGAAGAATTAGAAAAATGCAACAAATTATCCTTTGAGAGAACATTTGTTCCCGGTTGTGGACTTGGTCCATATTTATAAACATCATTGCAATGATAGGTAAAATGATCATTTTCATCGGAATGGAGCAGGTTTATGGATAAAATTATAGGAGAAGCATTGACCTTTGATGATGTGTTAATTGTTCCATGCTATTCGGAAGTGACACCAGACATGGTTGATATTGCTTCTTTTCTCACGCCGTCGATTCGCATAAATGCCCCACTGGTTTCGTCGCCCATGGATACCGTTACCGAAGCGAGTATGGCAATGGCAATGGCAAAGAACGGAGGTGTTGGTGTTATCCATAAAAATATGTCCATTGAGGCTCAAAAAAAAGAAATCGAAAAAGTAAAACAATGGCAAGTAAAGGGCGAACAAGATAAATATCCAAGGGCATGTAAAAATGACAGGGGAGAATTAATCGTCGGGGGAGCGGTCGGTGTGGGAACGGATTGCTTGCCAAGGGTAGAAGCGTTGCTTGCTGCAGGTGCGGATTTCATTGTCGTTGACTCAGCCCATGGACATTCTGCCAATGTCGTTCGCTCTGTCGGCGAGATCAAAGCGGCTTGGCCGAACTGCCAGCTAATTGCCGGAAACGTTGTTTCCTCTGAGGGTGCTAGGGCGATATTGGAAGCCGGTGCCGACACAATTAAGGTCGGCATTGGAGCCGGTTCAATTTGTACGACGCGTATCATAGCCGGAGTAGGGGTTCCCCAAATCACAGCCATTACGGAAGTCGTTAAGGTTGCGGCAAAGATGCATAGGTGCGTCATTGCAGACGGAGGTATTAAATATTCCGGAGATGTTGTGAAAGCGATCGCCATGGGGGCAAACTGCGTCATGTGCGGAAATCTTTTTGCCGGTTGTGATGAAACACCCGGAGAGAAAGTTTCATCCGATGGTTGCCAGTATAAAATCTATCGGGGGATGGGATCCGAAGAAGCTATGAAAAGCGGTAGTGCAGATAGATATTCGCAAAATAGTTCAAAAAAATTCGTTCCAGAAGGCGTTGTCGGTCGCGTCCAATACAAAGGATATGTGGATGATATTATCTATCAATTGATTGGAGGTTTGCGCTCTGGAATGGGATACGTTGGAGCTGCCACTTTGGAAGATTTGAGGAAAAATGCTAAATTTGTAAAAATAAACACGGCTGGACTACGGGAAAGCCACATACACGACATTACAATGGTAAAGGAACCAGCGAATTACAAAGTTTGCCCATCATAAATATGCTATGCAACAGCTTTCGAAAGTTTTAGTCGTTGACTATGGATCGCAGTATACGCAACTTATTGCCCGTCGCATACGGGAAAGCGGCGTATATTCGGAAATTTTGCCATGGACAGCATCCGCCGCTGCATTTAAGAATTCAGACCCATCCGCCATTATTCTTTCCGGAGGTCCCAATGACGCCGGTGAGAAGGGAGCTCCGACACTAAATGATGTCCTATTGAACCTCGGTGTACCCATTCTCGGCATTTGCTACGGTATGCAGCTGTTGGCACTTCACTTCGGAGGAACCCTAGCAAATGGCGAAAGCAGAGAGTATGGACAAACGAAATTAACAGCGAATAATAGATGTTTACTCTGGAAAGGTGTGCCTTCAAATACCACCGTGTGGATGTCCCATGGAAATCACGTCAAAACACTTCCAAATGGATTCATATCGATTGCCGAAACGGCGTCCATTGGCATCGCCGCGATGGCTAACGAAGACCATAGAATTTATGCGTTGCAATTTCACCCAGAAGTATCCCACACAGCCCATGGGGTGCAAATTTTGCGTAATTTTTTATTTGAAATTACCAAATTGGAACGGAATTGGAACATGGGATCATTCATCGACGATACCATTGCGAAATGTCGCGAGAGGGTAAAAGATTTCAATGTCCTGCTTGCCCTGTCGGGGGGTGTTGATTCCACCGTTGTGGCTGCGTTGTTGCATAGGGCGATAGGGGAACAGTTGCACTGCATTTTTGTTAACCATGGGCTGATGCGTCAAGGGGAAGTCGAAGAAATCGTTTCCATGGTACACCAATGTATGCCAAAGCTGCAATTGCAGCTCGCCAAAGCACAGGATCTATTTCTGCAAAGACTTGTTGGCGTAGAAGATCCGGAAACTAAACGAAAAATCATTGGAAAAACGTTCATCGACGTTTTCGAAGAGCAGGCTGCAAAAATTTCCAATGCAAAATTTTTGGCCCAGGGGACGCTATACCCGGACGTCATTGAATCCTATTCCGTCGGCGGTACGGTCATAAAGAGCCACCATAATGTGGGGGGGCTTCCAAAGGATATGAAATTTGAGCTAATTGAGCCATTGCGGGAACTTTTCAAAGATGAGGTGCGAGCGATGGGATTAGAAATTGGACTACCGGAAGATGTGATATGGCGCCAACCATTCCCTGGCCCTGGACTTGCAGTACGCATACTTGGAGAAGTAACTGCCGATCGATTGTCGATTTTGCG
>JAISBO010000007.1 GCA_031266155.1 Puniceicoccales bacterium | reverse complement strand
ATTTGCGTTTATTTCTTCCGCAAATATTCTTCCTGTCTCTTTTACCCACTCCTTCTGTGCATTTGCATTATCTGTCAAATTATATATCTGGCCATTTGTCAAAGAAGCACACCTGGCGGCTATTGCTTTCTTTGTCATTTTCCCAGTCACTTCGGGACTTACTCTTTGTGTCGCTTGGGCTCCCTTTCCTTGCCCTCGTGGTGGTGTACCCGTTCCCAGTGGTACATTATTACTATTTATTCCTGTGCTATCCATAATTAAACTATCTCCTTTCGTTAAGACTAATAATCAAGGCGTAGCACATAAAAATTTAGAAATCAATAAAAAAAGTATAGTTTTTAAAAATTTAATAAAAAATCTGCAAAAATTACCCCTTAATGTATTGGAGCGGGGACCTGAAAAAGTTTTTAAATTACAAAGTTCCCAGGGAACCCCAAAGCCCATAAAACTTCTAGGATACCCTACATTAGAAACGGGAACAGCGGAGGGAAGATTTCCACCAAAACCAACGGAAAACCGTATACTTTTTTTTGCAGAGCGGTCAATAGTGCTGTGCACTGGCTTTGTTAGTTTGGAAAATTATCAAACGGTAAAAATAAATATGACCGATTGCCCGCGACCTTGCAAGTTGCAGATAATCGGCCCTAGGTAACGCACACGCCATCGTGGCATTGTCAATGGCGGGCGTCCTTGAGCTCAACTGGCGGAGTGTATCCTTGGTAAGGATGAGGTCGGCAGTTCGATTTTTGCTGCAGCTATATATGTGCCGTTTCCGGATTCACATTCCTTATATCATTTATTACCTCAGCCAAGACTCCAAACAATGCCGCTGGCGTTTTTTCTGCCAACATTCTGTTCACCTTTTCACGTAATTGCTCCACTAGGGCATTCTGTTTTTCTGGACTCAATCCAGGTATAGCCCGAACGGCTTCCGGCATTGCTTCGACTAAAGCGTTCTCTGCAACTCGCCATGCAGCACCTATTGCAGCGTTTATTGGAACGTCCATCACAATTTCTGGATCTTTTTTTAACTCTACATCGAACGCGTTCTTTGCTTCCTTGCGTATTTTATCACATATCGCAAACGGATCTCCTAAATTTGTTTCTGCCATTTTGTCTTCTATCTGCCGAAATTCACGTCTTATTTTCGATATTCCGAACCTTACCTTCACCCATGCACTTTCCTGAACAGCTTTCAATCCAAGTCGCCATACAACGTCCAATGCAACATCCTGTGCTTCTTGAAATGCTGTTGGATCTCTCCTCAACACTACCTCGAATTCGTCCCTTGCTGTCGTACTAATAAGCCGCTTTGTTCTTTTACTTACTCCGTCCGTAATTTCATCTATTTCGATATCTATATTTGCATCTTCCCATGCAGCGTCCATTGCATCTTTCCGTGCAGCCTCATCTTGCAATTTTACTTCATCCGTAGATGTTTTTTCTGCCACGGCCTCCGCTTTTCTCTGATCTCCCGGTTTAGCTACCATTTCACATGTTTCATCCGATGTAAGCCCAACAGACCCATCGCCCATCGCTTTTACCGTTATTTCTGAGCTTCCCTGTCCTTGTGGCGGTATATTATGCCTTGACAATACATTACCGCTATTTGTTCCTATGCTATCCATAATTAAATTATTTCCTTTCGTTAAAGACTAACAATCAACGCGTAGCACATAAAAATTTAGAAATCAACAAAAAAAGCATAGTTTTTGCAAATTTAATAAAAAATTTTACGAAAATTGCCTTTTTATGTGTCGGAACGAAACTCTGAAAAAGTTTTTAAATTACAAAGCTCCCATGGGAACCCTGAAAAACATAAAACTTTTGGGATAACCCATATGAGAAACCGGAACGGAGGATGGAAAATTTCCGCCAAAATCAACGGAAAACGTATGTTTTTTCTTTGCAGAGCGGTCAATAGTGCTGTGCAATGGTTTTGTTAGTTTGGAAAATTATCAAACGGTAAAAATAAATATTGACCTTTGTCCGTGACCTTGCAAATTGCGGATAATTGGTCCTAGGTAACGTACGCGTCGTCGTGGCGTTGTCAATGGCGGGCGCCCTTGTAGCTCAGCTGGCAGAGCGCATCCTTGGTAAGGATGAGGTCGGCAGTTCAAGTCTGCTCGGGGGCTCCAGAGTTTAAAATTTGAGTTTTATATAAATATAAAAAAATAAAAAAGGAAACAAAATGGCGAAAGAAACCTTCGAACGGAATAAGCCCCACGTAAATGTTGGAACCATAGGGCACGTTGACCATGGAAAGTCAACGTTAACAACGGCTATATTAAAAGTACAGTCGGACAAGAAATTGGCCGAATTCAAGTCCTATGCTGATGTTACCAAAGGCGGAACGGTCCGTGATTCTAGCAAAACTGTCACGATTGCCGTATCGCACGTTGAGTATCAGACAGATCTTCGTCACTACGCCCACGTCGACTGTCCAGGGCATGCCGACTTTGTCAAGAACATGATTACTGGAGCCGCTCAAATGGACGGAGCGATTTTGGTCGTCAGTGCCTACGACGGCCCTATGCCCCAAACCCGTGAGCACATATTGCTCGCTCGCCAAGTGGGAGTCCCAAACCTGGTTGTGTTCTTAAATAAGGTTGACCTTTTGGATGATCCGGAATTGCTCGACTTGGTCGAGATGGAAGTTCGTGAACTTTTGAATAAATATGAATATCCCGGCGATAAGGTCACCATTATTCGTGGGTCTGCTTTGGCAGCGCTGGAAGGCAAGCCGGAAGGAGTTAAGGCCATTGGTGAGTTGCTGAATGCAATCGACAATGACATTCCAGAACCCGTCAGGAACGTAGATATGCCATTCCTAATGGCCATTGAAGATGTTTTCTCGATCACGGGAAGGGGAACTGTCGCAACGGGCCGCATCGAACGTGGGGCTGTCAGGGTCGGAGAGGAAGTCGAAATCGTCGGATTGCGCGATACGGTAAAAACCACATGCACGGGCATTGAAATGTTTCGCAAACTGTTAGATAGGGGGCAAGCTGGAGATAATGTGGGAATACTTTTGCGTGGCATTGATAAAGAAGGTGTTGAGCGGGGGCAGGTGTTGGCCAAGATCGGATCAATTCACCCACATACAAAGGCAAAGGCTGAAATATATGTCCTAACCAAAGATGAGGGAGGGCGCCATACTCCATTTTTCAATGGATACCGGCCTCAGTTTTATTTTGGAACAGCCGATGTCACGGGTATTGTTAATTTGCCGGAAGGCAGGGAAATGGTAATGCCAGGGGATAATTTGGGCATAGAATTGCTTCTGCAAAAACAGATAGCCATGGAAAAGGGACAACGCTTTGCTATCCGCGAAGGGGGTCGTACCATAGGGGCAGGACGCATCACGGAAGTAATAGCCTGACAAATATTTAAGGAAAGCCTGTACGCTATTTTGCCGTTTAAAAAAATATGGTTAGTTAATTGTTTGAAATCAAAGGAGAATAGTTCAATTGGTAGAGCAACGGTCTCCAAAACCGTAAGTTGGGGGTTCGAGTCCCTCTTCTCCTGCCATGGTTTCTATGAAGAGAGTGATGTATGTTAGGGAAGACGAAACGTTTTTTTGCTGAAACATTGGATGAGCTCAAGAAAGCAGCTTGGCCTGTGAAAAAGGAATTGGGAAAATCTACCATCGTTGTCATAGTTGGTATGTTTTTGATTAGTTTTTATGTGAGCATAATAGATTTTTCACTTTTCAATGTCGTAGATTTTATGATCAAATGCGTTAGAGGTTAGAATAGAATGGATGACGAGACATTAGAAGAGCTTGAGACTGTGTTTGACGAAAAGATGTTGCTACCAAGATGGTTTGTTTTGCAGACTTTGTCAAATCAGGAAAGCAAAGTTAAGGATACCATCCATATTCTCGAAAAGGAGCATAATTTTGAAGATATTATTCAGGAAGTACTAGTTCCGGCTGAGAAAGTTACGGAGATAAAAAATGGCAAAAAACATTCCCGCGTGAGAAAATTTTATCCAGGCTATGTCTTTATTAAGATGAAAATGTATGACGCCGACGGCAAGTTTCTCGATGAACCTGTTTCTCTTGTAAAAAATGTCCCGGGGGTCGTTAGGTTCATCGGAGACCGAAATCCCGTTGAATTAAAACAGGATGAAATTGACAACATTTTAGCAAAGGTTGAAGCTGTTAGCGGGCAAAGCATTCCCAAAGTTGCCTATGACCTGGGCGAAACCGTAAAAATTAACGATGGTCCATTTTTAAACTTGACAGGAACGATAGAAGGTATTGATACGGAAGAGGGTCGGCTGCGCGTAAATGTTTCGATGTTTGGTCGTTCGACTCCAGTCGATTTAGAATTTTGGCAAGTTAGACGATGCGCTGACAGAGAAAATTAAAGTTTTTAGGAGTAAAAAATGGCAAAGAAGGTTATCAAAGAGATAAAGTTGCAGCTGCCCGCCGGTGCTGCAAATCCTGCGCCTCCGGTTGGTCCAGCATTGGGAGCGGCCGGCATAAATATTATGGGCTTTTGTAAAGAATTTAATGCCAAAACGAAGGACCAAAATGGAATGATTTTGCCGGTGGTCATATCGGTTTATGCGGATAAAACATTTAGTTTCATCCTTAAATCTCCCCCTGCTGCGGTCTTGCTCAAAAAAGCCGCTGGCATAGAAAAGGCATCGGGGGTTCCAAATCGTGACAAAGTCGGGAAAGTCACAGCGGCCCAGGTTATGGAAATTGCCAATATTAAGAAGGAAGATTTGAACGCCAATTCGATTGAACAGGCGGCTAAAATAATTGAAGGGACAGCCAGAAGCATGGGAATTGAGGTCATCAAATAAAATAAGTTTATGAAAAAACCAAGCAAACGATATACTAAAGCACTGGAGGTTTCCGAACTGGGGAGTGGATATTCCGTATCGGAGGCCATTGAACTGCTGAAGAAAATGCCAAAAACAAAGTTTGATGAAACCGTTGTGTTGTCTGTCCACCTGGGCGTAGATCCAAAGCAAAGCGATCAAATGGTTCGTGGGACTGTTTCATTGCCACATGGTAGTGGCCGAAGGGTAAAAGTGCTAGCGTTTACCGATGATCCGGCAAGCGCGTTGGCTGCGGGAGCCGATGAGGCAGGACTGAACGATGTTTTACAAAAAATTAACGACGGTTGGTTGGATTTCGATGTGGCCGTCGCAACAACATCGGCCATGAAAGAGGTCCGTTCCGCTGCTAGGATTTTGGGACCACGGGGTTTAATGCCCAACCCCAAAACCGGTACCGTTTCAGATGATTTGCCTTCTGCAATTCAAGCAGTAAAAGCTGGGCGGGTAGAATTTAAGATGGATAAAACTGCTAATTTGGCAATTGTGATAGGCAAACGGTCGTTTGCCGAACCAAAATTAGTGGAAAATTGCGACATTGCCATAGACGTTCTATCGAAGATGCGTCCGGCAGAGTTTCGTGGTAAATTTGTGGAATCGATGACCATAGCAGGAACCATGACGCCGGGTATTAGATTGTCACAGAAAATATTTGGAAAGTTTTAGGGAAAAAAATGAGAAACGAAAAGAAACTTTTGGTTGGAGAGATAGAGAAGCATCTCGACAAATCGGACTATGTATTTTTTACAGATTTTCGCGGCGTAACGGTTTCCGATGTTTCCAAATTGCGCCAAAAATTACGCCCGGAACAGGGTGAATTTCATGTTGTAAAAAAGTCTCTGCTGAAAAAAGCAACCGAGGAAAGGTCATTGCCGATGCCGGCCGGCGGTTTCGAAGGACAAATAGCCCTCGTTGTTGGCGGAAAAAATCCCGCTGGAATAGCGAAATTGCTAAAGGAGTTTCATAAAAATAGTAAGGAAGAAAAATTGGCCATGCGTGGAGGTTTGCTTAGCGGCAAACTGCTTAGTTTGCAAGACATAAGCATGTTGGCGGAACTTCCCGGAATGGATATTTTGCGTGCAAAGTTTTTGGCATTGCTAAATACTCCGGCAACGAAGTTGGTGCGGACGATGAATGCTGTTCCTCAGGGAATATTGAATGTGTTGCAGGCCAAGGCGAGATTATAGAATTTTTCAAAAAATGAAACTTTGCTAGGAAAAATTTTTCTTAAATGGCGTTTGGTGATGCCGCTAGCGAAATTTCGAAAGGAAAGAAAATGGCAAGTATAACAAAAGAACAGGTAATAGATTGGCTGAGTGAACAGTCGGTATTGGAGATCGCTTCCTTGGTTAAGGACTTGGAGACTAAGTGGGGTGTCAGTGCAGCAGCACCGGTAGCAGCGGTTGCAACCGTTGCGGCAACAGCTGCAGCGGATTCACCTGCCGCAGAAGAGAAAACTGAGTTCGAAGTCGTGCTAAAAGCGACAGGCGATAAAAAGATTGAAGTCATCAAAGCGGTCCGTGAGGTCGCAGGACTTGGATTAAAGGAAGCTAAAGATCTCGTCGAAGGGGCTCCAAAAACTGTGAAAGAGGCGGTTTCAAAGGCTGATGCAGAGGAAATAAAGAAAAAATTAGAAGCTGCCGGCGCAACCGTTGAGCTGAAGTAGCTTTCTCCATGTGATTGTTTTCAATCATATGATCTTTTTTTGGGAAAAGCTGTGGTCTTTTTTATTGTATTTGGTATAAGTACGGTAAGGGAGACTATGGTTGAACAGTTTATGTAAAAATTTTGAGGAAATCATTACATCCTATGATGGACAAAAATCGCGTTAGTTTCGGAAGTTTAAAAGAAATAATAACTCCACCTTATCTCATTGAAGCACAGATAAATTCATTTAAAGAATTTTTACAGGCTGATGTGGAAGCGAAGGACCGGCAAGATGTTGGACTAGAAGCGGTTTTTAGGCGAACGTTTCCCATCGAAAGCTATGATGGAACAGCCTCGTTGAATTATGTGTCCTATAGGGTCGCTCCGGCTAAATACTCTGAGGGGTTCTGTATCAAGGAAAGTCGAACCTACGCCGCCCCATTGTTTTTGCGCCTAAAGCTTTCCAGTGGTGATGATTCGAGGGAGGAAGAAATCTATATAGGGGAAATCCCGCTAATGAGCGAACGCGGTTCGTTTGTGATTAGTGGGACGGAACGTGTTGTTGTCAGTCAACTGCACAGGTCTCCGGGCATTTGCTTCGAAGTCTCCACCCATGCGACGGGAAAATTGTTGCATGCATTCCGCATAATGCCTGATCGCGGAACTTGGATAGAGGTACAAAATGACCAGAATGACCTTTTGTATGTTTATTTGGACAGGCGTCGTAGGCGTCGTCGGTTTCTCCTAACGACTTTGTTGCGGGCATTTGGCTATAGCTCGGACCGGGAAATATTGTCGGTTTTTTACAAACTGCAAGAGGTTGGCGTAGATCGATTAGTCAAGGAAGAGTCTTTGGTCGATATCGTTTTGACGGATGATGTAATAGATGTGGAACATGGTATCGTCTTGGCACGGGCCTACGAACCCTTGGGCAAAGGCATGTTAAAAAGTTTCATCGAAGCTGGCATTACCACCATTTCGGTCGTAAATGTTTCGGAAGACGGCGGACTAATAATTCGCAGCCTGAAAAAGGATACGACGCGGAACGGCGAAGAGGCACTCTATGAAATTTATAGGCATTTTAGGCCCGGAGAACCTCTGAATTTGCAAAATGCACAAGCATTTTTTGCTCGCAGTTTTAAGGATAGTAAACGCTACGATCTCAGCAAAATTGGAAGGTATAAAATCAACAGCAAGTTGGGATTACGCAAAGATTTGAGCGACATTCTAGTAGGCGTAGACGACATTGTGGCGGCAACAAAATATCTGTGTTTACTTCGATCCGGCGAAGGCGGTTCCATCGACGATATTGATAGTTTGGGAAGTAGAAGGATTCGGGGAGTCGGCGAACTCTTGATTAATCAATGTCGCATTGGGTGAGCTCGCATGGAAAGGGTAATCCGAGAAAAAATGTCACTGCTAAATCAAAGCGTTGACATACTTTCGGCACAAAAATTAATCAACGGAAAAATGCTAATGTCCGTTATCAGGGACTTTTTTGCACGGAGTCAATTGTCCCAGTTTATGGACCAGATAAATCCGTTATCCGAACTCACCCATAAAAGAAGATTGTCCGCCATTGGTCCGAGCGGTTTGAATCGGGACCGTGCTGGCATGGAAGTCAGAGACGTACACGCATCACACTATGGTAGAATTTGTCCGATTGAAACACCGGAAGGTCCAAACATTGGGTTAATCAACTCGTTGAGCACCTATGCGCGCATAAACGATTTCGGTTTCATTGAAACCCCATACCGCGTGGTAAATAATGGCCATGTTTCGCCCGATGTTGTTTATCTATCTGCGGATAAGGAAGAAAACAAATTGATCGCCCAGGCAAATTCTGACATCGACGAAAATGGTAATTTGACCGGGAAAATTACCGTGAGAAAATCGAGTGAAATTTTAGAAGTTGAGCCGAATGATGTCGACCTAATGGATGTTTCCCCAAAACAGGTAATTTCCATTGCTGCCGGGCTGATTCCGTTCCTTGAACATGATGATACCAGTCGTGCTCTCATGGGGGCTAACATGCAACGCCAGGGAGTACCGTTGTTGCTAACGGAAGCACCTTTCGTTGGAACTGGAATCGAGAAAAAATTAGCCTGTGATTCTGGACATGTGATTCTGGCAAAATCTGACGGTATTGTTGCCTCCATCGATGGGACAAGAATTATCGTAACCAAAGATGGACAATTGCCGGATAATTTTAATGAGTCCGATGACTCCCATGGGAAAAACATTCAAATTTATCATTTGCGTAAATATTGGCGATCGAATGCGTCCACATGCTTCAACCAAAGGCCGGTGGTAAGTAAAAATCAAAAGGTGGAAGTGGGCGATATTTTGGCAGATGGGGCGGCAACCGACAATGGTGAATTGGCTCTGGGCAAGAATGTTCTCGTAGCATTTATGCCATGGAATGGGTATAATTTTGAAGATGCGGTAATTTTAAACGAGCGCATGATTCGGGATGATGTTTTTACATCGATTCACATAGAAGAGTATGAAGTGTCTGCCCGCGATACGAAGCTCGGCCCTGAAGAAATAACGAGGGATATCCCAAATGTTGGGGATGAAGCACTGAAAAATTTGAGCAGAAATGGCATTGTTAAGATCGGAGCTGAAGTGAAGCCAGGAGATATTCTGGTTGGGAAAATTACACCAAAAACGGAAACGGATTTGGCGCCGGAGGAAAAACTTCTGCGGGCTATTTTTGGTGAAAAGGCAGCCGATGTTAAGGATTCATCGCTGTTGGCACCTGCAGGATGCTATGGAACTGTCATGGATGTGAAAATTTCTAGCAGGATAGACAATGAGCGGGAAGATATTTCCGAAATAGAGTGCAAGCGAAGAATTAAAAAGACAAACGAGGAATTTCGTGCCCAGGCGGATATGATTCGGGATGACCTAACGGAAGCATTTTCTAGCATTTTACTGGGAGAAAAAATTCCATTGGATATTACGGACAGCGATAGTGGAGAAGTGATTTTGCCAGCCAATAGAAAAATTACAAAAACATTGTTGCGCAGATTGGCAGCTTGTGGAAGCAATGTTAAGATGGCCGCATCTCCCGTTAGAACCAAGATTATGGAAATTATCGATGTATATCAGGCAAAATTTAGTGACTTGGAAAAGGAAAGGTTGCATAAGATTGCGGCCATTGAATCCGGAAACATCGACGACAGTGGTATCATTAAAAATGTTAAAGTGTTCATCGCAAACAAACGAAAGATACAGGTTGGGGATAAAATGGCTGGCCGTCACGGCAATAAGGGTGTCGTTTCAAAGATTGTCAAATCGGAAGATATGCCATTTTTGGAAGATGGGACTCCCATCGACATAATATTAAACCCCCTCGGTGTCCCAGGCCGTATGAATGTTGGACAGGTTTTAGAAACGCACCTGGGCCTGGTATGTAAAAAGCTCGGCATAACGGTTTCAACTCCCGTGTTTGACGGTGTTAAAGAAAGTAAAATGCAGGAATTATATAAACAGGCAGGCTTGCCGGCAGGCGGAAAGGTTGATTTATTTGACGGTTGTACGGGGAGAAAATTTGATCAAAAAGTAATGGTTGGCTACATTTACATGATGAAACTGAACCATCTTGTTGCCGACAAAGTCCATGCCCGTGCCGTCGGTCCCTACAGCCTGATAACGCAACAACCACTGGGAGGTCGTGCACAATACGGAGGTCAGCGGTTTGGAGAGATGGAAGTTTGGGCACTTGAGGCCTATGGAGCAGCCTATTCCTTACAGGAGTTACTGACCGTTAAATCCGATGATTTACAGGGAAGGACAAGGATTTACGAATCGATAGTAAAGGGAGATACCTCTTTGGATGCGGGAGTTCCGCAGTCGTTTAATGTTCTCGTAAAAGAGATGCAAGGACTATGCCTAGACATCAAGTTGGAGGACAATAGGCTATTGGACATGGAAAATTTTTAGGTAATACAATGAGTTTCACTGAAAAAACTAGTTTCAAGGAAGTAAAGTCAATTCTGGGATTTGATGATATCAGCAATTATAATCGTGTTGGTATTTCCATCGCTTCCCCAGACACCATTCGTTCGTGGTCAAGCGGCGAAATAAAGAATCCGGAGACGATAAATTATAGAACTTTCAAGCCCGAACCGGGAGGATTGTTTTGCCAGAAAATTTTCGGTCCAGTTCGTGACTATGAATGTGCCTGTGGCAAATACAAACGAATTAAGCACAAAGGAATGGTCTGTGAACGATGTGGTGTCGAAGTCACAGTCTCCCGTGTTCGTAGAGAAAGAATGGGGCACATCGAGCTTGCAGTTCCAATATCACATGTTTGGTTCCTAAAAAGCTTACCAAGCCGGATCGGGCTGATGCTCGATATAACGGCAAAAAATTTGGAAAAGGTCATATACTATGAGCGTTATATGATTGTTGATCCGGGAGTCACGTCCTTGCAAAAATACCAATTGTTGACGGAAAAAGAGTATTCCCAGCTGCAGGAAGAATATGGAGATGATGCCTTTGTGGCAAAAATAGGGGCAGAAGCCGTGCGAGACGTTTTGGCCCAGATTGATCTGCAAGACCTCATAACGGAGTTGCAGGAACAATTGAGGGTTACTCATTCAAAGCAGGCTAAAAAGGTTTTGACCAAACGGTTGAAGTTGGTGAGTGGATTTGAAGCAGGCAACATGCGGCCGGAGTGGATGATATTAGAGGTTTTGCCCATTATCCCTCCCGATTTGCGTCCCCTGGTTCCCTTGGATGGAGGGCGTTTTGCCACCAGTGACCTAAATGATTTGTATCGCAGGGTTATCAATCGAAATAATCGCCTGAAAAGTTTGTTGAGCCTAAAAACCCCCGACGTAATAATTCACAATGAAATGCGCATGCTCCAGGAGGCAGTCGATGCATTATTCGACAACGATAAGCATGGGAGGAGTGTCATGGGGGCAGGCAATAGGCCTTTAAAATCCCTTAGCGAAATGTTGAAGGGGAAACAGGGACGTTTCAGGCAAAATCTATTAGGTAAGCGCGTTGACTACAGCGGACGGACGGTAATTGTTGTGGGCCCGGAATTGAAAATTCACCAGTGCGGGCTGCCGAAGCGTATGGCTTGGATACTATTTGAGCCGTTTATTATAAGGCGTTTGAAGGAGCTTGGTTTTGTACATACGGTTCGCAGTGCCCGCAAGATGATAGAAAAACAGGCACCGGAAGTTTGGGATATTCTAGAAGAAGTAACCCGCGAACATCCCATATTACTGAACCGTGCACCTACGCTCCATAGATTGTCTATCCAAGCATTTGAACCAATTTTGATAGAAGGAGATGCCATACGATTGCATCCATTGGTATGCGCAGCTTTCAATGCTGACTTCGACGGCGACCAAATGGCCGTACACGTACCGCTGTCTTTGGAATCTGTAATGGAAGCAAGAATGTTAATGCTAGCTTCGAAGAACATTTTTTCTCCGTCGAGTGGGAAACCGGTACTTGTTCCTTCCCAAGACATCGTCCTGGGTTGCTATTATCTAACTATCGACCCTATGACAAAGAAAGACCCGAATGCAACCTTGCCATTGATATCTAGCGTCGAAGAGGCATTGCGGATAGATGCGGAAAATATTTTGAGGAAGCATGACAGGGTACGCTACATAAATCCAGATTATAGGCAGAATACTCGCTACGGCGATCCAAATGCAAAGATCATAGAGACTACCCTTGGCCGGATAATTTTTAACAGCATCTTTCCCCAAGCTTTGGGGTTTGTAAACTCTCCCGTAGCCAAAGGAAAACTGGGGGATCTAGTTCTCAATACCTATAAGGTGGTCGGCCAAGAACTTGCCGTAAAAACCTTGGATAAATTAAAGGATCTTGGATTTAAGGAAGCCACAAAGGCGGGGTTGTCCATTGGAATTGGCGATATGATAATTCCAGACAACAAACAAAATATCATTGGCGCAGCTAAGAAAAAGATTGCCGACGTGGAAGCACAGCACAAAAGGGGGATCATTACTTCCGGTGAACGTTACAATAAAATAGTTGATATTTGGACTACGGCTACCGATGATATTGCCCAAATGGCGTTTGAATCGCTGGCCAAAAATGGTGGGGCAAGCGATGTAAATTCGATATTTTTGATGATGGATTCCGGCGCCCGTGGTAACCGGCAACAGGTTCGTCAGCTATGCGGCATGCGAGGTCTCATGGCAAAACCGTCGGGAGAAATTATCGAACAACCAATATTGTCATCATTCCGGGAAGGTTTGTCCGTCCTAGAATATTTTAGTTCTACGCACGGTGCCAGAAAAGGTCTGGCCGATGCTGCTTTGAAAACGGCGGATGCGGGGTATCTAACACGCAAGTTATGCGACGTTGCCATGGATTGCGTGATAGAGGACCACGACGATGGCAATAGAAATGGCGTATGGAAATCGGCAATTCTGGAAGGCGATGACGAAATCGTTAGCCTGGCAGACAGGATTATTGGTCGTTGTACCAGTGAAGATGTAAGAAATTTACTCGATCCGGATGAAATAATAGTCGCAGCTGGCGAACTAATAACGGCGGATATTGCCAAGCGCATAGAAGAATGTGGCATCGAACGTGTCAAAATTATGTCGCCGCTAACGCATATGACCAAAAGCACAATTCCAGCCAAGGCCTATGGGATTAATCCTGCTACGAATAGCATAGTTGAGCGAGGAACTGCCGTTGGAGTAATCGCTGCTCAGTCCATTGGTGAACCGGGAACACAGCTAACACTGAGGACCTTCCACGTGGGTGGTGTCGCCAGCCAAGTCTTGAAAAGTTCGGAATATCGTGCACGGCATACCGGTTTTGTCAAATTTAACGGTTTGCGAATGGTTACAACCCTCGAAAACGCCAACATCGTGCTGAACAAAACAGGGTCTATCCAAATTGTCGACCCCGAAGGTCATGAGTTGGAGGTTTATTCTATTGTGCCCGGCGCTTTACTTTACGTTTCCGATGGTGCAAAGATTGAAAAGGGCGGTTTGATTGTCATGTGGGATCCACATAATATGCCAATTCTATCAGAAAAACCAGGTATCATAAACTTCAAAGACATGATCCCCGGCGTAACAATTAAGCGGGATGTCGATGTTTCAACGGGGCGCATAACCATTATCGTTATCGAGCATAAGGATGACCTAAATCCAATGATTGAAATTTTAGCAGGGACCAATGACCAGGGATTACCAGCGGATAAAATGGTGGCCACATATTCCATACCGACCGGGGCTCAGGTCATCGTAAACAATGGCAATGAGGTCCAAGCGGGGGCATTGTTGGCAAAAACTTCCCGTTCTGCTTCCAAAACCCAAGACATTACCGGTGGATTGCCGAGAATTGCAGAATTGTTTGAAGCCAGATGTCCTAAGGATGTTGCAGAAATGGCAAAATCGGATGGCATCGTGTCCTTCGGTGGAACCTTGCGCAATAAACGTCGCATTTTCATCACCGACAGTGAAACGGGCGAAAGACAGGAACATTTGATTGCCCAGGGGAAACACATCATTGTCCATGAGGGTGATTTTATAAACAAAGGCCAAAGCTTAACCGATGGCTCTCCGGATCCCCACGAAATATTGAGCATTTTGGGCCCATCGAGCCTTCAGGAATATTTGGTTTCTGAAATCCAAAAGGTCTATCGGTTGCAGGGCGTTGTCATCAATGATAAACACATAGAAATTATTGTCGCATGTATGCTGAAAAAAATACGGGTACTAGAACCGGGCGATTCTGACTTTTTCTGGGGAGAGCAGATTAGCCGTGACCTGTTCATGGCCGAAAATAAAAAAATCCTAGAAGCTGGGGGGGAACCCGCTACCTGCGAACCAATTTTGATGGGCATAACAAAGTCATCCATTGAAACGGATAGTTTCATTGCCGCTGCGTCATTCCAAGAGACCACCAAGGTTTTGACGGAAGCCGCTACACTTGGGAAATGTGATCCCCTGAAAGGATTTAAGGAAAACGTCATCATGGGACACCTGGTACCTGCCGGTACCGGATTGCCGGAATATCGTTATCTTAAAGTAAAACATTTGGTGCCCCAGGAAGAATCGTTTGAGGAAAGGCGAGAATGAGCCACAATTTACAATAGAACAATCGGTACAAGGTAGGTGAGTAAGTTTTTACATATCTTTCTATCTTTGCGTGGACATATTTCCTTTTTCGATCAATGTACTTCGTAGGTTAATTTTTGTTGATTTTGAAAGGATAGATTACGCTGTATTACATCCTAGTCTTGTTTGGATATTTGTTGGCACGTATGCCAAAGTGTATCCTTCGATTGTTGTGCATCGTGTGTGGCAGTATTGTTATGTTTGTAATGCCTTCCCGCAGACGACTTGTACTGTCAAACTTATATTACGCTTTCCCTAGTCGAAGTGCACCATGGCGCAGAAAAGTTTGTCGAGAAAACTTTTTCCGCCTCATAGAGCTTGGCTTGCTAAGTATTGCTGGAAACTTTCTCAGTAAAAAAAGAATAAAGGCAGATTTTAAATTAAGCGAAGAATATAAAACGGTCATTAGGCAAATTCTAAAGGGGAAACAGGGAGCCATTGTTCTGGTTCCCCACTTCACCCTAATGGAAAGCATGACACTTTTGCCCAAAATCGTAGATGACGTCGATTGGCCCGACGTAGGCGTTATTTACCGGCCATTCGATAATCGATTGCTGGAAAAGTTTATAAGGCATACCCGCGAAGGATGTGGGATGAAATTGGTTTCTCGCAAAAAAGGAATATTTGAAGCGATGCAAATTCTAAAAAATAAGGGAATAATATCGCTACTGTTTGATCAAAATGCCGGCGATAGCGGCCATCGCATGATATTTTTCAATCGGCTTATCGCATCGACGGACCTACCAGCTTTGCTGTATCAAAAATTTAAGGTACCCGTCTATTTCCTATGTCCTAGGAGGGTCGGCTTCTGGGAGGCAAACATTAAAATCAAAAGGCTAAATTTTGATGAAAATGATCCCAAAACAATCCTATTTGCTGCCAATAGACACTTGGAGGAAACCCTAAGGACAAATGAAAGTGCCTGTTCCGACTGGCTATGGGCCCATGATAGGTGGAAAGTGGCAGCCCATGGCACAAAAAATTTGGTAAAACGAAGGTGCAAATGGCTATTACAGTCACAAAAATACCTAAACATAAAGCCCGAAGCAGTAATAAATCTTCGTGTTATGGTGCGTATGCCAAATTGGCTGGGAGACATCATCATGGCGGTAGCCGTGTTGCGAACACTAAAACATTACCACCCCGATATGGAACTAATTTTGACTTGCCAGAAACAGTTCGTCGATTTTCTTACCGCCTTGAAAATTGCGGACAAGGTGGTAGAATTGCCCGAGAAAAATTCCAAATATTTTCTTAATATCCTAAAAATTAAGGATGTTTACCCATACCCAGACGTTTATATTTCGCTTGTCAGCTCATTGCGCGGAGATATCGAAGCGGTTCTAATGGGCGCTCCCAAAAGGATAGGAGTGGATACTAAAAATAGATTCTATAGGAAAATTTTTATAAATAACTTGTATGAATGCAGTGCCGATGCTGGATCTTTGCATCAAACAAAACTATGGAAAAATGCACTGAATGAGTTTGGGATTGAGTGCGAAGATAATCTTTCCCCATTCAAATTATGCATAGATATGGGAGTTGTTTCAAAGGGCAAACGCACGATTGGAATGGTGTGCGGATCCAGCAATGCTCCTCGCAAACGCTGGCCTGCAAAGTCTTGGAGGATTCTAATCGAAAGAATTCATGGGCTATATAAGGACGTACACATAAATCTGTATGGCACGAAAGCGGATACCATGTTTATCGATGAAATTTCTCTTTTTATCAACCGAGAAAGAATTTCAAATTTGGCTGGTAAAACGAACATACTCGAATTGGCAGGCTATGTGCAAAGGGATACTCTGGTAATCGCCATTGACACCGGGGGTATGCATCTAGCCAACATGCTCGGCCGTCCCCTGATTTGCATATATGGTGTTACCAACGCCCTCGTTACCGGACCAATATTTGATGCCGATAAAATAATCGTCATGCCCGACAGTTGTCCTCAAAGCGGAGGTTTTCCAACGGAAGATATTAGCATAGAATCTGTCCTCAAGGCCGTTCAATTGATGCTAAAATAAGTCAATTTGAACGCTCGAACCATTGGTAAATTGTACTCACCCGATTGCTTTTTCCGTCTGCATGTCAATTAGACGTTTCATTTCGATGCTATATTCCATCGGAAATTCCCGCACCAAATCATTGATGAAACCGTTGACACTTAGGCTCACTGCTTGGGTTTCTGGAATGCCACGCTGTTGCATATAGAAAATTTGTTCTTCGCTGATTTTTGACACACTGGCCTCATGTTGGACGACATTTTTATTGCCGCTAACATTAATTTTAGGGAAAGTCGCAGTTTTACTGGTTGGGTTTATCAAAAGCGCATCGCAGACGGTATTATTTTTACAACCTTTTAAATCCTTTGAAATGTTGACAACTCCCCGATAGGATGCCATGCCTCCACCGAAGGAAACAGATTTTGATATAATATTTGAAGAGGTGTTGTGGGCGAGATGTATCATTTTTGCCCCGGTATCCTGAATTTGGCCATCGGCAGCGACTGCTATGGATAAAACTTCGCCCTTGGCATTTTCCCCCGCCAGGTAAATCGCCGGATATTTCATCGTCAGGCGGGAACCGATATTACAATCAATCCATTTAATTTCTGCGTTTTCATGGGCAACACCACGTTTGGTCACCAGATTGAAAACATTGTTTGACCAGTTCTGGACGGTGATGTACTGAATTTTTGCATTTTTCATGGCAACGATTTCCACGACGGCGGAATGCAAAGTGGACGTTTCAAATTTCGGAGCGGTACATCCCTCCAAATACGTTACCTCGGCACCTTCATCTACAATGATTAGAGTACGTTCAAATTGCCCAAAGCGTTCTGAATTTATTCGAAAATATGCCTGCAATGGCTGTTTCACTTGAACATTTTTAGGGACATAGATGAAACTACCACCGCTGAAAACGGCACTATTCAAAGCACTGAATTTGTTGTCCGCAATGGGAACAACCGTTCCGAAATATTTTCGAAATATCTCTGGAAATTTATTCAATCCTTCCGTCGAATTGACAAAAATTACACCTTGTTTGCTGAGTCCTTCTTGGATGCGGGAATATGCCGATTCACTGTCGAATTGGGCTTCGACTCCAGCAAAAAATTTTCTTTCTTTTTCCGGGACCCCAAGTCGTTCAAAGGTTGTTTTTATGTCCTGAGGAACTTCTTCCCAGGATGTTTGTGGCAATTGGTCATTGGCCAGATAATATCGAATGGTAGAAAAATCTAAATCGTAGACATCGCGATTGGTCACCCATGCCGGCAAAGATATTTCATGAAATTTCTTTAATGCAGTCCTGCGAAATTCCCGGATCCAGGGAGCATCGTTTTTGACGTCGGAAATATAATCAATTGTCTGTGCATTTAGGCCAACACCAGCATCATACTTGTAGTCAATGTCATAGTGAAAATTTGCAGCGTCAATGGATTGGTGAAGATTATCCATATTGTTTTATAGTGTATGTTCGTCGTGGATAAATCCATATCCAAATTTTTCCAACCTATCGATGAGCTCTAAACCTCCGCTCATGGCAATTTTCCCATCGGAAATGATGTGGACAAAACCCGGTTTTATATATTCCAAAAGCTTATTGTGGTGCGTAATAATTATTGCCGCAAAGATACCATCCCTCATGGCATTGACTGCATTTGAAACGATTTTCAACGCATCAACATCGAGCCCACTATCCATCTCATCGAGGATTGCATATTTTGGCTCGACCATCATCATTTGCAAAACTTCGCAACGTTTCTTCTCTCCGCCAGAGAAACCGTCGTTTAACGACCGCGAAGTGAAAGATTTGTCCATTTGTAAAACTTCCATTTTGGCGTACAAATTTTTATAGAAATCTACCCCATTCAGCGGGGTTCCCTTAGCCAATCTTGACTGCACTGCGGCGCGAATAAAGTTTGCCAATGAAATTCCTGGCAGTTCCATGGGAGATTGAAAGGCCAAAAAAAAACCTTTCCTTGCGATTTCATCAGGAGCCTGCCCCACAATACTCTCTCCATCTAGGACAATATCTCCCCGTTGAATTTTGTACGCCGGATGTCCCGCAATGACCTTGGCCAAAGAACTTTTCCCGATCCCATTTTTCCCGATGAAAGCGTGGATTTCTCCTGGAAGAATTTTTAGGGAAAATCCATCCAATATGACGTTATCATTTACCGACATTTTCAAATTTTTAATTTCGAAGGCGCCCATGGGTCTTTTGCAATGGTTAATCATTAAAAATTTAAACACAATCATTTTGGCGGCACGGCAAAGAAAGTAGGATTTTTTCATGCTTGAGAATCTGAAAAATTTTATAAACATGGCGGTAATGGCGTTATTTCATGTCCTATTTCTTTTGGTTATTGGGTTTATATTTCTAACATATGGGGCAAAATTTTTTTGCGATTCTGCCCTACATATACTGCGTAAGTTTAACATAAATTCAGCCATGGTTGAAATATTTTTGATTTCAATCGGAACAGCAGCTCCAGACCTCCTGTCGACCATAACGGCGATTTTGGAAAAACATCCCAACATTGCCATAGGTAACATCGTGGGCAGTAATTTTTCCAACTTGGCCCTTGGGTTCGGCATAGCGTCCCTTGCTTCTCCATTCAAGTGCAATAAAAGAGTGGCATGGGTGGAATTTCCTCTACTGTTTGTATTGACAATTTTTTTTACCTTTTGCTGTTTGAGAGGTCAAATAACCCGATGTGCAAGCTTCGTCTTTTTAGCAACATTCGTGGTTTATCTATTGTTCCCATTTTTGAGCAAAAAATCTAAAAATTCATTGGACAAAACAAGCCTTGATGTGGAAAATTTTAACCCATGGTCCACCAAGAAAAGCGGTGCTGTTTTCATCTCTTCCATTGTTCTTCTGACCATTGGAGCTCACTTGGTGGTGACTTCCTGCTACCATATTTCAAACTTTTTTAAAATATCGGAAACATTTATAGGGTTTTCGTTGCTGGCTTTGGGAACGAGTGCTCCTGAGATTTTTGTCGTTACAACGGC
>JAISBO010000086.1 GCA_031266155.1 Puniceicoccales bacterium | reverse complement strand
GGGCCGAAGTCCTCCCCCTTGCTGATACAGTTCGCCATGTCCCAGGCGAACGAGGTCTTACCGATCCAATGCTTGCCGAATATGAACCCGATGCTGCCAGCTTTTAGCCAGGGTGCGATGATGTTTTCCAATGGTGAGGAATAACCCGCGAGCCCAGCATTTCTATGGATTTTGCGGAATTTCGGATTGGTTTTCCGGGGGCCTCCAAAAATCGAAACTGAAACCCACATATCCATCCCCTCTTCCAAATACTCTCAAATTCCTTTTCCTAGACAAAAAAACGTTATTTTTTGGGTATGGGCAAGGATGAGAACAAACCATTACCCTCACAAAAAATAAAAAATAAAAATTACAGTGTGATGCGAAGTACGTAAACCCCCTTCGGACTGCGAATGGAACGAAGGCCGAATGCTAGTGGTGCGCCAGCACGGCCGAAGCATGGGAAGCAAATCAACCTCGGCGACTATGGACTGTTGAAAAAACTCCCGATTTCACTCGGCCTATGGCAACTCCTGCGAAAGTTGCAGGGCTGTCGTGTAGTCTCAACGAAGCGAAGTACGAAACTTTCGCGGGTACACGGATTTGGGTCTTTCTTGTCCATGATTCCATGAGTTCATGGAAGACAATTGTTAGGTACATGACACCTATGCTCATGGGAAACAGTGGACCATTATCCCACACATTACACTATTCGCCCATGAACCATTCCCAGCCTTATAGTCCATGGATTATTATTATATTATTATAAGCTTATGATTTATTGGGGGATCCGGGGGGGATGGAATAGCGTGATTCATACGGCTTGTACAGTCATCAGCTATTGGTTGGTCTTGATTGGTTTTCGACTGTGTGTTGGTTGTTGGCTTCCAATTATACGTCTTCTGTTTTGCCCAGGTAGCTAAACAGAAAAGACTTTTTTTGCAACACAATGCGACAAGGCACACTACACTCAGCATGGCACATTAAGCACAAGGGATACACAAAGAGCCCGGTTAGTTAACGGCACAGGCAAATAAATGGAATGGCGAATGAAGTAACAAATACGCCAAAGTCCCCATAAACTTTCTTGGAACCCCACTAAAGTCTATAATTATAGTATTGGATCAAAAGTAAGGCCAACGCGTAGGTGTTTTATATCCGGCTGCGGGTCAGCATCCATATTGACTCCAAAAATTAGCGATACAATTTTTAGCAAACGCGGATCATCACTACAACCACGTGTCCACATATCGTCTGGATTCAAAAGATCCTCCCAAGATGCATTAGTGTAATCTTCGGTGCCAAGGTAGACCAACTTTTCTTCGAAAAGATGAAACCTCGGTTCCTTTATTGACGCTGGGAGGTTCCCAATCAATAGGTATATTTCCCCACGTTCGCCGATTTCTACAACTTTTATTGGCAAAGTTTCTATCTTTATTTTTTTTACATTACTACCTATGTCTTGCGTTTGTATCGATGCACCTGCTCTATTAATTTTTTCCATGAACATCCTTTATGTTTTATTTAGTTTTAAAGTTTATCAAAAAAAACTTTTTGCAAGTTTATTAATTATTGAATATCCTCAGCAGCAGCCTGGGCAAACTCAAGCGCTCGTATATATCCTTTTTGGGGAGATCCACCTGGGTCTAAATCAAAATACAGCACGATGTCCATATCTGGTTTTTTTGTGTTAATTTGCAAATCTGGTTGGTCCATGTTAATTTCTTCCCCTTCAGCATTGAAGCCTTGCATATGGCTATTACGATAAAATATGAAAACTCTACGTTCATATGCTAATGCCGCCAGTTTTGCCTCAGCTTCTCCTCCATATTCGGGTACTGTTCCCCATTGCGACTTATCTGGAGTCTTAAAACTGGGCACTAACTTTTCAATTGCTTTTTTTCCTTTATTTTTAAGGAATTTTTTTACCCTATCTCTAACAGATGCATGTGGGAATTTTGGGCCTTCGGAAACAAATCGGCTTACACTTTCCCAAAAACAATTCATTTCATCAGACTCGATGTCTTTAACACTAAATTGACCAAATCGTGTGTCGATAGTCAGTGCTGCTGGTTTGTCTATAATTATTTTCGGGCTCCCACCAAGGTGAGCAACAAATTCTCTTTCCAGGCGGAGTTTATCAGGTGGAATATTGTTTGGAGATTTTCGTTCACTTAACAACCCTTCACAACAAAGTTGCTGGGATAGAAAATAAGCGGCATGAATACGGGAGATTGGTGTGGTAAATTTAAGAACTGTATATAGGGGTGTGCGCCATTTGTGGCGAGGACTTATAAGGGCAGCGGAATCGACTATCCCATGCTTATCTTCAAAAACATCTCCCTGTCTATGCCCGTGAACGGAATGGTTTGGAGGGTATTGTATACTTCTGCGAACCTCAATTTCAAAATTATTATCTCCGTTGGGAACTTTTCCAATATAATTTGCTTCCAAAAGTCCAACAGCTGTAAAGGCTCTGTATAATACCATTGCATCGTAATATTGCTTTCCGGTGAAAGAAATTTTGTCTTCACCACATATAAGTTTTTCAAAGAAACGCTCATAGGACTCTTGTAAATCTGATACGCTTTCTTTTGAAAAATAAAAGTTATCATTTAGTGATGCTTCATCTTGATTTGCAAGTTGTTGAAATAAGAAATACTTCATGGCTTTATCTCCATTACTGTTGGGTCCCATCCTTTGATGAGAAAACAGCCAATCGGCAACAATAGCATAATTAGTTCCGTGCTCGCTCATAATTCCTGTAAGAATTTCCGTTGCTTGAGCACGAAGTGTTGCCGCCTCATGGGTTAGTTGAGCCACAGCTAAAGATTCTTCTTCACTGGTAATAGAAATCTGGCTAAAAATATTTCCTATTCTTTTTTGGTACATTTCTACCATTCCTTTTCCAACATCTTTCACATAGCTTAAGCTATAGTTGTCACCTATCATATCCATGCCATATCGTATTATGTGCCCCTGTTGTTCGGGAGTACATCCTGCCAATGGATTCCTTAATTCGCCTTGACATAAAACTGTTATTTGTGCACACGCTTGAGCTGCAGATGTTGGATCAAGTCCATGGCCAATCATATCCATGCCATGTTGTATTATTAAAGCTTGTTGTTCGGGAGTACATCCTGCCAATAAACCTCCTAATTCGCCTTGACATAAAACTGTTATTTGCTCACACGCTTGAGCTGCAGATGTTGTATCAAGTCCACGGCTAATCATATTCATGCCATGTTGTATTATAAAAGCTTGTTGTTCGGGGGAACATCCTGCCAATAAACCTCCTAATTCGCCTTGACATAAAACTGTTATTTGTGCACACGCTTGAGCTGCAGATGTTGTATCAAGTCCATGGCAAATCATGTCCATGCCATGTTGTATTATAAAAGCTTGTTGTTCGGGGAAACATCCTGCCAATGGATTCCTTAATTTACCTTGACATAAAAGTGTTATTTGTGCACACGCTTGAGCTGCAGATGATGTATCAAGTCCATGGCCAATCATGTCCATGCCATGTTGTATTATAAAAGCTTGTTGTTCGGGGGAACATCCTGCCAATGGATTCCTTAATTTACCTTGACATAAAATTACCATGTTTGCACATATCTGAGCAGTCTGTTCTGGTTCATTACCGCCACAGATCATATCTACAGCATATTGTATTATTAAAGCCTGTTGTTCGATAGTACAGTTTCTTAATCTTAAAAAATCTCCACGTCCTAGTCCGGTCGGAATCTGAGCTTGGATTAAAACATTATCTATGTCATCACATAATGTGGGATTACATGCCACAGCAGCAGCATGCTTTGCTAAAGTGGTGCCACTTTGCCTTTCGGAATGTGAAGGTTCACCTTCACCTGGACCTAGTCCCATAGTATGAGGTCCAAAACTTGCACCTTCCGACTGCTCCGTTGGTTGTGAAACTTCTCTTAGGCTATTCGCATCTGGAATTGCATCGCTCATGCAATGAATTTTACATCAGCCGCTAGCATGCGTCAATTATTTTTTACAAATTTTTGTGTTTTTTTGAAAAATTTTAACAATTTGAGACAATGTCTGGAGAAATCTACCATGGCGTGTGGCAATGGGGCACCAATTTTTTCACTTTCACAATTCATTTTTTACGGAAGATTCACTATCGACGGGTACAATTTTTTACAAAATTTGAGAGGCCGTGCTCAGTTTTATCCCAGTAAAATGGCCTGCTTATGAGTTCCAAAAATGCAAGGAAGCTCGCTATGGGATGGAAAATCCAATAAAATGGAAAGAGAAAGGAGGTTAAAAATAGTCCTTGGAACCTATTTCTGATGGCGATGATCCAGTAGGTCACAGTGAGTAGGGCAAAGGGCACTGCCAGTCGACCGCTGAACAAGAAATCATGGCAAGAATTATCCCCGCGCAAATATAGTGCGAGCGCAAGCACACATAGGAAGGGGAGGGAGAGAAATGACAGGAAAGAGAAAAATACGAACACGAAAAAAATTGTAAAATTGCCGAATCCTAAGTTTTTACATAATTCCCGTGGGCTTGCGAAATGTCCGCAGAACGTCAACATGAACCCTTTCATCCACCGGGTCCTCTGCTTTATCCAGGCTTTTAAGGTCGTCGGGGCCTCCTCTTCGGTGATTGACTCGAGAAAGGCCATTTTATAGCCTCCCCTCCCTATGACCACCCCCAAATCGGCATCCTCTGTCACGTTATAGGCGTCCCACCCGTGCCATTCCTTTAAGAACTTTGTTTTAAAGTGGTTACTATTTCCGCCGAGGGGGAAAAATAGCTTCAATTTGCTGATAGCACGCAGGGTAAAATCGTACCACATGGAATATTCCACCGCAAAGCATTTCGTTAAAAAATTTTCTCTCCTATTATAAAAATTCAAGGATGCTTGTAAGCTAACGTATTCTCCTGGAAGAGTTTCAAATGCCCGGACAGCCTTTTTGAGCTGATACTTTTCGGGCATATCTTCCGCGTCATAGATTGTCAAATATCTTCCCTTCGCCTTTGCGAGACCAAAATTACAGCTATTTGGCTTTGACCTCACGTCTCCCCGGGGAACTTCAATAATTTCGAAGGGCATGTGCATATTTTTCAAAAAATTAACGGCGGCGATGGTTTCTTCATCTCCCTCGTGCACAAGCACTTTTAAATCTATTTTGCTCTTGGGATAGCTAAGATTTTCCATGGAAGAGAGGAGGTTAGCGATGGTTTCCTTTTTTTCTTTGTACAGGGGCAGAAGTACGGTATAGAGCGGCCACTCTCGCTGCTCATCGTCGAAATTGTAGGCCTTATAATTGCTCGGTTTATGCAGGAATATGCCCATAAAAAACAAGGCCATTCTTAGCAGCAGGGTGAATGTGAATAAGTTGATAAAAAATAGTAAAGCACCTTTGCAATATGGGCTTCCGAAGATTGCGGGGAAGAGCAAAAATATTGCCACCATTGCGATTGGCAACGCTTGGCGGTTACATTTTTTTGCCGTTGGTCTAGTGAAAATCGGTGGCGGAGGCAGGCAGTAACTATGCTTTTTGCCCCTTGGTCTTGCAAAAATAGTGCCACTACATCCCACAAACCGTAAAAGGAAAGAAAGGGAGCGGCCATTGCAAGGGTTTTGTAAAAAAGATCAAAAATTATCTTGTAAAATGCTAAAATAATGTAATTTTTTTGTTCAAAGCCTATGGTTCAGGAACGGAAAATGGAAGATTTTGGTTTCTTT
>JAISBO010000017.1 GCA_031266155.1 Puniceicoccales bacterium | reverse complement strand
GTAGTTTTGTGTATCCTATGTATGACCCCCGATGCAACTATCAGTTTGAAAAAACAAACAAAGGTGCCCTACATATCTCTAGTGAAAGGCAACAGGTGCGTTGAACAGAGTTTTTCGGCTGGTTTTTTTTTACCGACGAGCCATAATGCCCATTGCCATGCCACAATGCCAGCTTTGAAATGTGCCATGGAGGTACTGGATGTAAGGAGTATAAATATTTTCAGTGGAAGAGAAAAATCGCCCATCGTATCCGCCATCGACTTACTACAAAATATCATGCCCCACAACATTCTCAGTGGCATACACATTTCAGAAGTATGTGCGTTAACAGATATGGACCTAAATGTGGTAACCAATGGGATACTTTGTGAAGATATCATGACGGGAGATCGGTATAATGTGAATTGCCAAAATATTGATGATGAAACCAATGTTTTGTCGTGCAAAGTCGGTGATATGGTTTTCTCATCTCCCAGTGAACTTTCTCAAATTTCCCCGGCGAAAGAAAATTTTTTAGACGATGGGCTTGGAGATACAAAATTTTTGCGACTAAAACTCTTCCAGCGGGAACACTAGCATGAAACAAAATACAAAAACTTGGTTACTCGTCGACGGGCACAACATGGCCTTTCGATGTTTCTACGGCGTTCCACAAATGACAACCACCTACGGGCTGCACGTCAACGCGATTTACGGATGGGTTCGATCGCTGTGGAAACTGGAAGATATGATCCAGCCCGATGCCATCTGTGTTTTTTTTGATTCGGGTGGTTCGACCGCCAGGAAGAATATTCTGTCCACATACAAGGCCAATCGAAAAGTTATGCCCGAAGAGCTCAAACAGCAGCTGGAGCACATGAATTTATTGTCCGTAGCCCATGGATATTACATAACCGCGAAGGAAGGCATTGAGGCGGATGACCTACTGGCCAGTTTTTCTGAAAAATTGAACGAATACGGGGAAACGTCGTACATTGCAAGTGGAGATAAGGATTTCGCCCAGTGTGTCGGGGAACATACCTTTCAGATGTTACCTCCAACCGCACAATCTAAGGGCGCCTGGCGGATTCTTGACCGGAATGGGATCAAAGAGAACTTCGGCGTTTTCCCGGAACAGATCGTCGACTATCTATCACTATTGGGCGATGCTTCCGATAATATTCTAGGAGTCGAAGGGATAGGAGCTAAGAGAGCGGAAAAATTTTTAAATCAATTTGGTAACATCGAAAATTTATTGAAAAATCTCGATAAAATTTCCTCCGAAAAAATTAGAAAAAATCTGTCAAAATCCCTCGAACTCATAGAACGTAACCGCGAATTGATTACATTGCAAAAAACAATGGAATTCCATATCCCGGCGACCACAATTAGCAGGAGTCCTGAGGACATTTTTAATTTGCTTCAAAATTTGCAATTGAATTCACTTCTAGCGTTGGCCCGCAAAAGGTACAAACCTTCCGACCAAGTGGAATTGTTTGACATGTTGTAGGAGGATATGCGTAAAAAATTTTGCAAAAACTAAACTAAACGTTTAACTTTTCAAAATTGCCAAATACTTGGATTTTTCGTATTTCGAAAAAGAAAGTGGGCGAGAAGTCTACCTCGCCCATGTAATTCTCATCAAACTAAATCTAACAGTAAGAGATTGACTCTTACATGAAAGTAAGACTCGGGAATTGGCAGTTTGTTCAAAAAAATAAAAAATTATTCACAATTAGCCTTAAATCCACGCCCCACGGTCGCCTAAAAATTTTCCCTAGGATCGGTCATTGTTTTTTATTTTTCAATTCCAGTTCCCACAAAAAATCTTCAAGGATGACCATGGCGGCCTGGGAATCAATAATCCCTTGATTTCGCCGTTTTCGCGTTCTAGAAGCCGATTGTTTCGTATAGAACAACTTTTGTTCATTGAGAACCTGTTCGCTCGTTAGCCGTTCGTCGACGAGGTTGATTTTAATATTATCCGATAGCCTATTCGATAAAATTTCTATGAACCTATCCACCTGTTTCGTTTTATCACCCCGAGTTCCATCCATATTTATCGGATAGCCGATGGCGATTTCATCGATGTCGTTTTCCATTACCACCGTATAAATTTTTTCCGCTTTTCCGTCATCACATTCTGCAACTATGGCTTTCATGGGCAGTACGAGTTTGACTGCCCCATGGTAGATGCTAATTCCAACTCGCCTAGAGCCGTAATCTATGCCAAGATAATTCACATCTGCGATGTGAAAAAATTTTTTGGACATGTCAACCATCGTATTCTTGTTCTTGCCGCTGAGCCAATTGAGCTATTCCCGAATCATCCCTAGAAATTTGCCCATAAAATTTGTTGAATTTACGAACTTTTTGATTAGTAATTAAAAATGTAGTTCTTTACAATTTTGGGGGTGCCATGGATTCGATTGTGTGTTGTAAATCAACATTGCATGTCGGAGTTAACGGTAGGCTTCGTTACCAAACCGTTGAACAAATAAATGGCAACAATGTCATAAATGTTGACTTCAGCAATGGAGTCAACAAAGCTGCAGCTTAGCCGCAGCGCATCATTCTGTCCGATGCTCGATGAGGCAGCCATGATGTCGATTTATCGAGCGTCTCCACGGAATTTCGCAGTGTTCCGTGGGGATAATCTACACTACGATAGTCTTAATATAATGTGCCGATGCATGATATTAGGATGAAAATTGATCATCGGACAAACATGTAGGCGTGTTTTTCGAAGATACATAAGACGCGGGTTCAATTCCCGCCACCTCCACCAGTAATTGCCATAGGTTTCGCAAATGGAAATGTAAGTTTTATTATATTTTTGTTGACATAAAATTACTGGATAGTAAGCTAACCACCGTTAAGGTATGGTAATACTGCCAATAGGATGGCGGGAGAAAGATTTACTACTCTTTTGCTCTACCGTTGACATCGTTAAAAGTTTGCGGAAAGGGAACAAGATGGTTAGTGTAAAGGCACCTACACGACGTAGGTTCATGAATAGCCTTCCACTGGGGGCTAAATTGGACTACAGGGAAGACGTCGACAAGTTACATGCGAATGTCATGGAGAAAGTAACCGCTTCACAGGAAATGGCGGAAAAGGCTTTAGCTAGAAGCACAAAGTTGGTGAAGCAGATACAGGATGTTTTGGTCAAGCAACAGAAAATTTTGACCGCGTCGGGGCATAAGCTGGGCGAAGGAAATCCCATCGTCACAGGGTTAAAGGATAAGCTAACGGGGATCGACGACCTGGCAAAGCTATCTCGGGAACACGAAATGAAGCTCTGTAATAGCCTTGGATTAACCCCGAAGGATGGCTGGGCAATGACACTTGCTCGCCTTACAAGACCAGCCAAAGAAGGAAGGACGATGGGAGAGCTTTCAAAAATTTTGCTCCGGGAAGAGAAATCTGAAAAATCGTCGGATGGGGACCATGCAAAACAAAGAAAATTTGTCGAAAATGTGGGAGATGTTTCCAATGCAAGTGTAAAAAAGATTTCTTCCGGCAGGAAGAATGAAAAAACTCCTAAAAATACCAAGCGGGTAGTAAAAAGGATGAAAATATAAAACATTAATATTTTAACAGCGAGGGGTAGGATATGTCTGATGAAGTAACGGTAAACGCTAGTGGATATGCAATTACGCAAGAAGCAATCGCCGGAGTGGCCAATCCATTTTTAGATTTGGCTAAGGCGTTGGGCACGCAATTCTATTTTTTGGAAGGACAGTATGACCAGATTGTTTTGGAAAAGATTTACACCATATTATATTCTGTAGATGCACAGAGTCGCGATGATGTGGCTGCAGCAGAAGAAGCGTTAGAGGAAGCTCGAGAAGCATACGCCAAGGCTGCGGCAGATCTTGGACCCTTTCAAGAACTGGGGGCGTTTGAGTTTGAAGGCCTGGTCGAAAAAATGAACAGTTATACTATGGATGAGGACGGTATTTTCCCCAAAGATTCTAAAGCTACCATTGATACTGCCTACAACGAGGTTGTAAAACTTATCTGCGACATCAGCAATGAATTAATAGATAATTATTATTCTTCAAATAGTTTGCCGGCTCCTGCCTTCCACGAAGATACAGCCCTGGTGACTCTTAAGACTACGCTGGGCGTAGATAGTAGGCTAACCGCCCTCAACACAGCCTTAGTGACGGCAGCAGGGGGATTGGCTGATGGAGATAAAAAAAACAACATCAACGCAGCAATAGCCGCAATTACTACCTATACCGGAAGCAAAACCGACGGCAATTTGGACAATGTCAAAGATAAATTAAATACCATCAAGAATTACACTGAAGTCGCAACCGCACCATCGGTTACACAAACAATATCCGTCATTGGGGCAGTACGCGCAATTAGCACCTATACCGGGGGAAAAACCGATGCCAATTTGAAAGCTGTCCAAACGGTATTAACCGACGCTGCCAACAGTTATCTCAACGGAATTACAGGGGTCACGGCTATGAAAGATAGTCTAACTGCTTACCTTGGTTTGAAAGACAAGCTTACTGCGGCTAATACCGCCATTGCCACATTTAAAGGCACCAAAACTAAAGCTAATTTGGATGATGTCATAACCAAACTTTCGGCCATACAGGCAGTACTAGGCGGGACAACATTCCCAAGTACCCTAAAGGAAACGGGAAAGTGGAAAGATTTATTCGATTCGGTTAATCTCACTATTGAGCAGACAAGCGATACGCGTGCTAAATTGACAGACTTGGACGCCGCCATTACTGACTACAACGGGGCGACTTCACTGACAACATCTCCAGCCCTTTTTTGGGAAGTTGAACGTGCTTTCCGAGCCTTTGACGGTGTACATAAACGGTTCCCCACTTTGACCACTTTGAATTTGGAAACTCGTGCTGGAGGCTGTGAAACAAAAATTAAAGAGGTATTTACTAAATTTGATGATTTTTACAACAGCCTGGAAGGCCTCCTCAAAATTTGCAACACTTCCACAGCTAAGACACTGCTGTCTTCGGCCGCACAAGACATATATTATGAAGGTTCATCCCTTAAGGAGCCACTAAAGCGTGATGCTCTTTTCAACGCGAGTAATCTTGTAAGTGGAGCCCTAGCGACTATGTTGAATGATCTTGCCGGCCAAAAGAAGGCCGTGGATGACAGGTTGGCGGAACTAAATGGACTAATACCAGGTTATGATCCCAATGCAAGTGAAGACGAGCTATTCAACCTGTGCATGATGGCATCGACGCCAAAACCGCAAGCGAATGGAACTTATAGGCTAGTAACCGGCATCACAAGGACCATCGATAAAGAGAGTGGTAATTTTAGCTATGCACTAAAATATGATAATACAAAAACGATAAGTCAAGCGGAGTATGAGGCAAGTTTTTCCAAGGAAGATGGCTACATGCACTTCTCGTTACCCTACCTTGCCCTTGCCATCATGTATGAAAAGGTAGGTATACAGCAACTGGTACTTGTGGAACAGCTAAAACAGGTGGAAAAACTTAATGATGCGATTAAGGAAAGTAATAAGGCACTAAAACTTTTAAGTTGGATTTATGACAAGGTATACGCTCAGGCATCAGTCGAAGCAAATCATGGCTCAGCACATTTGAAAAACGATGATATTCCCGCGGGGGTCGATATGACTTTTGGCGAGTTGGACGACTTTTTGGAACATACGGTTGGGGCTGGGAACCTGGGTAGAAGTGGGGGGACAACTCCCTACGAATGGAATGAAAGTACATTTAGATTTGAGTATAGCCATTACAATAGAGATGGAAATACGCCTTCCTCAGGAGGCGGAAAAGATGCAAAGGACAATCCAACCACAACGCAAAATATAGATGTTACAGAGCAGGCAACACTGACAATGCTATCAAACAGACAAGATTCCACAAGGATATATAGCGACCAACTATCTACGGATTCCCAACTAATGACCACGAAAATGTCACAGTATATGCAAAACTCCAATGCCTGTGTCAGTGCGTGTACCCAGGTACTAAAATCCGTGGGAGAGTTCAATAAAACGACCGCTTCCAACGCTCGATAATTTTACAAATGGGATACCTATGAAAAAAGAAGATAAAGAAGATAAACAAGCACAAATTGAATATCAGAAAAAATTACAGGATGCTGCCATGCAAATAGTCTCCGGCAATTTTGACATTAAGGAGTACTATGGCATTTCCAACGAGGGATTGGAAGCAATTTACACGGTCGCCTATGAGATGTTTAAGCATAAACAATATGAAGAAGCCAAAGGAGTTTTTACCATACTATGCGTCCTAGAACCAACATCGATTAGGTACCTGTCGGCCTGCGGTTCCACATACTTCATGCTAGAAGACTACCTCAATGCATCCCAGTTTTTTAGGATCGCTCTAATTCATGGAGACTATACCCCTAAAACGTTACTGCGGCTAGCAGAGTGTACGGTTAAGCTCGAACTATTGGAGCTGGCCGAAAGATACCTTACGGAACTCATTCGCATAGCGCAAAAAGAAGAGTTCAAAAATGATAAAGAGTCTAAGTCCTACGAAGCGAGAGCTAGAATGATGCTCGCCGTGGTGGCCGAACAATTACAAAAACAACAGGCCGTCAAATAGTATAAAAATTTTAAACCCACAAGATTATGGTAGATTGTATTTGCAACGATGGTTCTCCCTGTAGCACATGTGGAACAGGTTCCGATTCATCGACACCATGTCCCCAATGTGAAACAAACGCATGTGCCACAAGTCGTATGGCAAAATTGGAGCTAGGATCAGATACTCTCTCGAACCTATTCGATCTGGGATCTCCCAACTGCAAATGCGGATCATCCGTCCAAGGCCTGCTAGACCAAAATTTGCCAATAGTCATGGTATATATTCTTACGATGGCGACGCGTGAGCAAGAAACTACGGAAAGTTTAGTTTCAGCCATCCAGGCACAACAAAAACGGTCGAAA
>JAISBO010000075.1 GCA_031266155.1 Puniceicoccales bacterium | reverse complement strand
ATTAGTAGCGTTTCGGCTATGTCATTTTTTTGATGTCCGAGAACTAGCACTTTGGAATTAAATTTTTCGAGCGCACGCTCAAAAAATTCATTCCGCAGGCGACGCAAGTGATCTTCGCTAACATTTGCCGGTCTGTCCACCAACTTTTCCGAATAAAATGCCATACCCCAGTCCTTTGCCAATGTTTTTACAAATTGTTCATCTTCATCGGAATCCTGACCGCGCAAATTATGGTTGAAATGCAAAATGACCAAACGAGTTTTTAAATTGGGAAATTTTCCAAAAATATATTTTACCAGAAATATGGAATCACTGCCCCCCGAACACGCGATGCAAACAACTTCTCCACTGTTTTTTTTATTCAAAAGTTCCAAAATCCCATTGGCAGCTTCAAAACCTTTACAATCGGCAATTTGAGCCTTGGCATATGCGATGAGGTCGTGGGTTTGCATTTTGAAATCACTTCGACTTGCCAAAATTGAACCTGACACCAGACATTCGACTTCTGAATAAATCAATGATTTCGTTCTCGTCCATGTCTTTGCTCCCAAATGTCATTGAAAACCTTAGGGATGGTTCAGCGTCATCCCATGGAACAACGACTATTCCAAGGTCCGTTATCATCCACTCGGCAAATTTTTCCGCCGAAGGAAAATCAATTTTTTGGCCATCATATTCTGCGGAATTTGGAATTTGGGTGTATAGGAAAAACCCAGCCCGCACATTACCAACGTTGAAACCACAATTTTTTAGAATTGGAGCTATTTGATTCATTCGCCGTTCATATTTTTGTGCATTTCCGACCGGAATAGACGTATTATTCCGCAGTGCCTGGGCTGCCGCCTTCTGTATCGCTAAAAATTGACCGGAATCCGTTTGATCTTTGACATGGGCATAGGCAGCCATCAACTGGGAATTTCCGCAAACCCAACCAAGTCGCCAACCCGTCATATTAAATCCTTTCGACATGGAATGCAGTTCCAATGACACTTCTTTTGCCCCATCCACGTTAAAAATGGAAAGTCTATCGCCTCCACGAAATGTTAGGGAGGCATAGGCTGCATCGTTTATTATTAAAAAGGAATACTCATGGGCTAAATGGACCAATTTTTTAAAAAATTCCTCCGTGGCACAAGCTCCCGTTGGATTATTGGGATAATTTATGAGGATTACTTTCGTTTTTTGTAAAATATGACTGGGAATGTCATCCAACACAGGCAAATAATTATTCTTTGCGCGGAGTGGAAGGTTCATGACATCTGCTGAAAGGTAGCGGGAGTGGGTGCCGAAAACGGGATATCCCGGCGCTGTCATCAGAACGATATCCTCCGGGTTTATGAAACATAGCGGCAAAATGGATAGGGCAGCCTTCGAACCCACGGAGTGGATAATTTCCGTTTGCGGGTCCAATGAAACATTGAACTGCGATTTCATGTAGTTGGCCACTGCCTCCTTGAAGTCCTGGCACCCATTGTCGGCGTAGCCACGATTTTCATGTTTTTTAGCCTCGTGGGCTAGGGCCTCAACCAACGGACTGGCAGCCATATCATCGGGCTCACCTACCCCCATATCTATCAAAACTCGACTGGGAAATTTAGTAAGGGCTTCCCGCTTTGCCCGTTTAATTTTTTCAAATTTATAGATCTGATTATCGTCTCCGAAATTTTTGCCGCCTATCCTTTCGGAAAAAAATTTTTTCGCAAATTGTCCACCAACGTCCATATATTCATTCCAAAAATTATGAACCATTCTGAAAAATCAAAGTTTATTTTGGATAAGTTAAATGAACTATTCCCAAGTCCTCAAATTCAGCTCCACTTTTCCGATCCGTTTACCTATTTAATTGCTGTCATGCTGTCTGCCCAATGCACAGATGCCGTCGTAAATGTTGTAACGAACGAGCTGTTTAATAGTGCCAAAACTCCTCGAGAAATAATAGATTTGGGGGAAGAGCGGTTAAAATCAATCATTAGGCCGTGCGGGCTTTTCAATTGGAAGTCGAAATATATCATTGATACCGCCAAAGCGATCCTGGAAAGACATGGTGGCCAGGTCCCACGTACGTTTGTGGAGCTTGAAGCACTACCCGGTGTAGGCCATAAGACTGCTTCGGTTGTCATGGGTCAATGTTTCGATGAACCTGCATTCCCCGTCGATACCCACATCGCCCGGCTAGCAAACCGTTGGGGCCTCGAAAAATCCCAGGATGTGAGAAAAATTGAAAATTCCCTTAAAAAACTCTTTCCCGTAAACACATGGAAAACCTTGCACATACAATTGATCCTCTATGGACGGCAATTTTGCCCAGCAAAAAAACATGTAATTGAGAATTGCCCTATTTGCTTGCAGTTTTCGAAAAATATCTGAAATAGGCGGAACGTTTGTTTGCAATGGCAAGGACGAATATTATTTTATTCATACAAATATGACAGTTAAGAACATATCCCTTGGGACAGACATCGTCGAAGTAAAAAGAATTGACAGGCTAATTCAAAAATATGGGGATATTTTTCTTTTTAGAATTTTCAATGTCCCCGAAATTGCCTATTGCCAACAAACTGCTAAGCCGGCCAATAGTTTTGCCGCCAGGTTTGCCACGAAGGAAGCTTTTTCGAAAGCGCTCGGCACAGGAATTGGGAAAAATGTTGGCTGGAAAGATATTTCCGTTGGGAAAAAATCCTCCGGAGAACCATATATCGTCTTGTCAGAAAAGGGTGAAAGTAAAATAAAAGCTCTAGGAATTTCCGCCATGAAAGTTTCAATTTCGCACACTAAAACGCTTGCCCAAGCTGTGGTTATGCTTATTAAATGACCCCATGTTTGCGTCGATAACCGATAAAATTTCCAATGTTTTAAAGAACCTACGTGGTCTCGGGAAGATTTCAGAAAAAAATGTTACGGATGCATTGGAAGAAATCCGAATTGCCCTGCTGAGTGCGGATGTTAACCGGGAAGCTGCCGACGAATTTATTGGCAAAATTCACAGATCTGCCATCGGCCAAAAGGTTTTGGACAAAATTTTGCCGGAGCAACAAATCGTTAAAATAGTTCACGACGAGCTTGTCGAACTTCTTGGGGGTAGCCAGGAGGTAGAAAAATATACGGTCAAACCGTTGAAAATTCTTCTAGCAGGCCTGCATGGCTCCGGGAAAACAACTACTGCCGGAAAATTAGCATTTTTACTAAAGGATGAGGGGTATAATCCCCTATTGGTCGCCTGTGATATCTATCGGCCTGCCGCCATCGACCAACTAAAAATGGTGGCTGATAATATTTCCGTAGCATACTACGCCGAACCGGATTCAAAAAATGCGTGTAAAATTGCAAAGCATGGCTTACAACACGCCGAAGACAACAGTTTTGATGCGATAATCTTCGATACTGCGGGCAGGTTACACGTTGACAAGCAGCTAATCGAGGAAATCAAAGATATCAAAAAAATAGCCTCCCCCAACGAAGTGTTTTTAGTTGCCGATGGAGCTCTGGGGCAAGAATCCGTCCGCGTCGCCAAAACCTTCAACGACGCCATATCCCTGTCGGGCATAATTTTGACGAAACTCGATGGGGATGCACGTGGTGGAGCTGCACTGTCGATGAAATATGTCACGGGGGTCCCAATAAAATTCGTCGGGACGGGTGAAAAATCGGCGGATTTTTCTGCATTTCACCCAAAACGAATGGCCAACCGCATTTTGGGGATGGGAGATGTGGTATCCCTCGTTGAAAAAGCACAGCAACACGTCAACAAACAAGAGCAGGAGAAATTGTCGAAAAAGATAAAAAAGGCAGAATTCGATTTGAATGACTTTCTGGCAAGCATTCAACAGATCAAAAAAATGGGACCCATGTCTACGCTAATGGGAATGCTTCCCGGCGCACCAAAAATGCCAACGTCGGGTTCCGATGGTGAAAAAATGAAAATGACGGAAGCAATTATCCAGTCCATGACAATCCAAGAACGTGCTAAACCATCTATTATTAATTCCTGGCGTCGTATGAGGATAGCCAAGGGTGCGGGTGTAGAGCTCAGGGATGTTAATGCGCTGCTAAAACAATTCTACCATATGCAAAAAATGATGAAGTCGTTCAAAGGGGAAAAGGGCATCAAAAAGATGCAAGCATTTGCATCGCAGTTTAACATGCAAGTTGGTCCGTGAAAATCGTAATACCTTGACTTGACGAATATTTTTAAAAGAATACCCACTCCATGTCGGGGGTGCATAGTTTAGCGATGGTTGGCGAAAATGTTTCCTTTGGATACAATGTCTATGTGGGGCCCTATGCCATAGTCGAAGACAATGTCCAAATCGGTAGGGAAACGATCATTTCGAGCCATGCCATTGTGAGAAGTGGTACGATTATCGGAGAGAGATGTTTTGTTGATAGTTTCGCCGTCATTGGGGGGTTGCCCCAGCATGAAACTTTTAATGTAGCCATACCCAGTAGGGTAATCATTGGGAACGATACAACCATTCGAGAACATGTAACCATCCACCGTGCAACCAGAGAAATAGGATTTACAAAGGTGGGGAACTCTTGTATATTACAATCCAGAACGCACGTTGCCCATGACTGTGAAGTTGGAGATTATAGCATACTGGTGAATGGTTCCATGCTAGGCGGAGAAGTTAAGTTGGGTCAAAAGTGTTTCATTGGAGGTGGAGCTACCATCCACCAAGATGTTATCGTGGGAGACTACGTAATTCTGGCAGGAAGTTCGGCGACGGCCCTTAACCTACCTCCCTACGTCATAGCGGCCTATGCTTCCACCATTATTGGGTTAAATTTGGTCCGTCTTCGGCGGGAAAAAATGGACAATGGAAAGATCGTTGCTTTGAAGGAATGTTTCTGTGAGTTTTATAAAAGAAGTGGAGACTATAAGGAACGGGCAAAGGCTATGCTAGAAAGTGGATACGGGGGGACCTACGAAACATCAAATTTTTTAAACTTCTTTCTAAGGGAATCCAAGAGAGGAATTGCTCCTAAACGTCACAAAATAGTAGCATATGGCATTGAGTAAACAGAATGAATTTGAGTTTGATGATTTGTTCGAAGAAAAAACTTCCCCAACTACACCGCGCTACGTGCCATTGGCTACCAAAATGCGGCCGAAGATTTTGTCTGAAATAGTAGGACAGGAACACATACTCGGCCCGAGATGTTTGTTGCCAAAGCTTATAAAGTCTGGAACTTTTTCCAGCATAATTCTTTGTGGAACGCCCGGTTGTGGCAAGACTACCCTTGCCGAAGTCGTCGCCAATGAAACGAAGTCAAAGTTTGTCAAAGTTAACGCGGTGTTATCAAACGTAGCCGAATTGCGAGAAATTCTTGTGATGGCCCGGCGACACCCGGAACAGAATATTTTACTTTTCATCGACGAAATCCACCGTTTTAACAAATCCCAACAGGACCTGCTGTTGCCGGATGTGGAAAATGCAAATATTCGGCTGATTGGAGCCACCACCCACAATCCTGGATTCTATGTAATTTCTCCTCTTTTAAGTAGAAGCCATTTGTTCAAGTTAAACCCTGTAAATGTTACGGCGATTGCAAAAGTTTTGCAACAGGCGCTATCCGATGAAGAACGGGGGATTGGGTCGATGAAATGCCACGGAAAGGACGAGGTTATAGCCAGCATAGCGGTGCTTGCAAACGGTGACATGAGGTGGGCTTTAAACGCATTGGAAACCATTGTATCCAGCTTGCCGATTGGGTCGGAGATAAGAGCCGACAACGTTGAAAATTTTTCCGTCGAGCGAGCACTGAGGTATGATGCCGATGAGGATGAGCACTATGATACCATTTCTGCCTACATAAAAAGTATGCGCGGGTGTGATCCCGATGCGGCAATATTTTGGCTTACCAAAATGTTGGATAGTGGAGAAGACCCCAGGTTCATTGCACGTCGGATGGTGATTTTTGCATCCGAAGACGTTGGGCTTGCGGATTCCCGGGCTTTACCTCTGGCAGTTGCATGTTTCGAAGCCTGTGAAAAAATTGGAATGCCGGAATGTGCCCTTAACCTTGCCCACGTCACCGTATTTCTTTCCACCGCACCGAAAAGCAACTCCACCTACTTGGCACTACTAAAGAGCCGATCCTATGTGGCCAAGAATGGGCTTCAAAATGTTCCATTATGGCTGCGTGACGGGCACGGTAAGGCCAATAAGCGGGCAGGCAATCAGAAAGATTATAAGTATAGCCATGACTATGAACACAACGTTTCTGGCCAACATTACATGGAACAGCCGGAAAAGTTTTGGTATCCCAAAGATTCGGGGGGCGAAAAACAAATCTCCGAACGGGCAAAATTTTGCGAAGATTTGCGAAATCAAATTATTTCAGAAGAAAGAGAAGAAGAGAAGCCGCAGTGACCATCCGTAGTATATTTACAGACGAGGCACTCTAGGCCTTGCCGTTTATCAGGATTTTTTATACCCATAAAGTGCTTTCAACATGTCGTTTTTCGGCTTTTGCGCATCCTCGGAAGCAATACCATCAGCCCTGTATGTTGCCTATGGTATTGCCTGTAGTATTTACCTGTGGTATTGTCCAGGGTACTGTCCGGGATACTG
>JAISBO010000019.1 GCA_031266155.1 Puniceicoccales bacterium | reverse complement strand
GCATGGTCCAATATGAGGCAATGCATTCAATACCATGAAAGATTGATTTTCCGAAAGTCCCGACATGGATTGATATATGTAGTGCGAAACGAATCTTTGCAAGGAGATTTTTAATATTAGCCGCTAATTACTAAACCTTCCCCCGGATGATGTTGTCAAATCAAGCAGCAAAGAGGGAGATAGAGCGTAGATGGAAAGCAGAGAGAAAGGAACGAATGTTTTTGAAGTACCTAGTGGAGAGAGAACGCCATTCTTTAACCTTGAGGAAGGTGTTTTCTTGAACATGGGAGATCTTGTAGCGGGAAAGGAACCCATAATCCTGCCAAGCGGGAAAGATTACCTCATGAGTGATGATATCCGACAAAAGTCCGCACCCATGGAAGCAAAGGTGGCCATAGCTTCTGCTGCGTCGCTCCCTGCCATCGCAGTCGCAAAAGCTGACGGAGTCGCGGGAGCCGTCGGAGCAGTAGAAAAAGCGGGGACAAAGGTAATTGCAGGAGTAAGAAAGTTGGGGGGCAGTGTTTTATCTTTCACCAGAAAAGCTGGAAGAATGGGAATAGGTTCTTGGAAATACAATCCAATGTTGAGAAGAAACAAGGAGGCTTATTCAAAAATCAATAGAAAGGCGGGAAGCGAGGTTTGTAATAGCTAGCAACATACTTTTTGGTGTAATGTAGTGGGGGCACCACAGGCTCAAATTTTTCTACGATATAAACCACGTTTCAGATCGGATTCATGTTGCAGGATATCATTATTAATTCCGAGTTGACAAGGTCGTTTTTTTACATAAACTTTTTTTCCAGGTGTTGGTGGGTGCGTGTATAATAACATGTGAACTTACATAACTTTCTAGATTAGAAACATTTAACAAAAATATGTATTTTGAAAGCTTTACGAAAAGGTTTTACATTGGTTGAAATGCTTGTGGCCGCATCGATTGCATGTGTTTTTCTACTGTCAGTAATGAATGTTTTGGCACTGAGTGGCAAATTTTTTGAAATTGCTGATTCTCAGGCATTAAAAACAGAACAAAGTATCATCTACTACGAAACTTTCACTAAAATGGCATCCAAGCGTTTCAGTCCCAAAGAATATAAATCAATTGACCAGGTTATGCTTCAGGTATTGGGGTGGCATTTTTATTTTCAGGCCATCGATGTACCAAAATTTATCAAACTAGGAAGTCCCAATGATTGGGTATTTTCCGTAGTCGCTTTACATTCACCATCACCGGAAGTAATGTCTGTTTTCGGACAGTATGGCAGTAGCGATCCCCAAAGTTCCTCAACGTCTGTTATCGGACAGGATGGTGGTAGCGGTTCCCAAAATTCCCCACTATTAGGTTTGTGTGCACCATCTATTAAGCAATTTTCACTTGTAGGGAAAAAAGTATACCTTAAACCGGCATATGTAGGTGAATATAAATATGGGCAAGAGAGGGGGAGCGGATGGGACAGAGGAGATCTTTTGCCATTTGATCAAAGGATTTTCGATGATTTGATCCAAGCAAAGAAAAATGGCAATGTTTCTAGAATCTATCTGGTCGTTGCTCCAGAAGGAACCAGGCCAAATTAATAATAGATGCTAAGTAGATTGGGACTGATGAGCCCTGCTATGTCCCCTAGGGGGTTGTGGATTTTATCCAAAAAATAAAAATCGAATTGCAAATTCGTAAAAATTCAATGGGATAGCTATTGTATTCAAAATGGTATGATGGAACGAACGTTACCACCTTTCCTAAGAAAAATTTATCCCTTTCAACGACATTACGTTAAATTGAGAAATGGACCAACGATGCATTACATCGAAGAGGGTTCCGGAGAGACGGTATTGTTCTTGCATGGGCATCCCACGTGGTCATTTTTCTTTAGAAATTTGATACTTTCGCTACGTCCAGATTTTAGGTGCATAGCGATTGACCATATTGGATATGGATTATCCGACAAACCGAAAAGCTATAGGTATAATATCAAGACGCACATAGAAGATGCCATTTGCTTCGCCGAAGTAAAACGGTTTAAAAAATTCCATATCGTTGCCCAAGATTTTGGAGCTGTGGTAGCTTTGGCCATGGCGGAGCGCTGGCCCGAAAGAATTAGTAGCATGTCTTTCCTAAATTCTGCTGCTTTTGCCCTACCACGGCTGCCTACCGTTATTTTACTGTTTAAGTTTCCACTTTTTACATTCTTATGCGCAAGGCTTTTTAATTTGTTCACGCGGGTTTGTTTACACCTGGGAACGTTTTCCATGCTCGATGGGGATGTTGTCAACGGTTTCCTGTGGCCCTACAGAAAATTTTCTAACCGTATGGCCATTGCTGCCGGCATAGATGATATTCCATGGTTGTCCGACCATCCATCCTTGGAAATCTTAAACACGATAGGTAAAAAGGCGTTTATTTTGTGCAATAAAAAGATCAAATTTTTTTGGGCCGATGATGATTTTCACTATAATTTCAATGTTCTAAAAGCCTGGGGGAAGGTGCTACCCAATGCTTCCTATAAGCGCTATCAAATGGTTGGACATTTTCTATTGGAAGATTCAACCGAAGCCATTAAAGACATCAGGACATTCATTTATAGTGCACGAAATATCGAAAAACATCTATTCAAATAGAATATGGCTGGCTGATTTTAATCAAATATGCCACCGCCAAGCAGGGTTTCATCCCGATAAAATGCTATAATTTGTCCACTTGCTATTGCCCGCTGTGGTTGTTCAAAGACAACACGGGCTGTGTGTGTTCCCGTTTGAAAAATTTCAACCTTCTGGGCAGGATCGCGGTACCGTGGGCGAGCCAACAGATTTTTATAATCTCCAAATCCTCCATTTGTAAAGCTTAGACCATGAATAAAAAATTCATCCCCAAATAGGGATTTCAAGGTTGGCCGTTCAATTTCTACGACCAATTGATTTTTCGCAAGATCTTTTTCGACGACGACGTAGTAGGAAAAATCAAGGTTTGATGGGATATTAATACCATGCCGCTGCCCCATGGTAAATCGGAATAAACCCCGATGTTTTCCAATAATTTCGCCTTGGGTATTGACGATATCGCCGGGCTGATCTTGTATGTAGTGGGATAGAAAATCTTGAATTTTTACCTTGCCCAAAAAACAGATCCCCTGGCTGTCCTTTTTTTTACAATTTGGCAAATTTGCCTTTTCCGCAATTCTGCGAACTTCAGGTTTTGTTAGTTCCCCCATCGGAAATAGTGTATTTCGTATTTGCTCCTGGGAAAGCAGGGCGAGAAAATACGACTGGTCTTTGTTTTTATCAACCCCTTCCAAAATATCGACGGTACCATCTTCATTTGTCTCCACCCTACAATAGTGTCCAGTCGCAAATTTTTCAAAACCATTGGCGTGGGCATAGCGTTTGAATACGCCGAACTTTATCCGCGCATTACATAGGACATCGGGATTGGGCGTAATTCCATCGCGATAACCTTTTACCAGTTCTTCCACCACCAACGTTCGGTACTGCGATATCATGTTGATGACTTCAAATGTTATGCCGAGTTTTTCGCAAACATTTTTCGCATCGTTTAAATCCGTTTTCCACGGGCAGTCCCCGATCGGGGTTTTCGAATCTTCGGCATTCCACGTGCGCATAAAAATGCCATGCACCTGATAACCATCATCTTTTAATCGCAGTGCAGATACCGCACTATCAACGCCACCAGACATTGCCACTGCTACTTTAGGCCGCAACATTTTTTGTACTTTTTCCCACTTCCACAGGGACAAGGATCATTTCTGTTGATTTTAGGCAGTGAAGTTGGCTTAATGACCACCCTAGGAGTACTTTCACCACGTTGTTGCCGTTCGCCATTTACGCTTTCCAAAGTACCGCCAGACATTACAAGATGTTTGCGTAGTTCGTTAACCATTCTATTGAACGCTTGGGCGCTTCCTGCCGATCGAAATAGTTGGGAACAAACATCGGAATTTATCTGTTTCAACATTATGTCAAAGTATCCGAATGCTTCCGTGCGGTATTCATTTATCGGATCCCGTTGGCCATATCCGCGAAGCCCAACACTACTCCGCAAGGCATCCATTTCCGTCAAATGTTTTTGCCAATTACCATCGATTGTACGAATCAGAATCACCCTTTCGACAAGCTTTAGGGATTCCGGATCATCGGTAGATTGTTTTATTTCGTAGGCATCTTTTATTTTAGACAGGATTAATTCATAAATTTCATCCCGGGATTTGTTCGCTAGGTCAGATGCTTGCAAATTCAAAGGGAAATTAATGTTTACCCATGATAATAGTGCTTTGATGCTGTCGTCGTCCCCTTTGTTTTCCATGGAGTTATCCGACAATTGTTCCAACCTGAATTCTAATTCGTTGCCTATGATGCTAGAAATAACGTTTTGCACATTGTTTTCAGCCAGGGAATCGTTTCTGAGAGAATAGATGACTTTCCTTTGCTGATTCAGGACATCGTCGTACTGTAACAGATGTTTTCTAATGGAATAATAGTGCTGTTCAACCTTTTTCTGGGCTGTTTCAATGGAACGGTTCAATAGCGGATGGGCAAGCACTTCCCCTTCCTTAAACGTATTCTGTAATAGCCGGGCTATGGGACCTGCCGAAGCAAAAATTCGCATCAAAGAATCTTCCAAGGAAACGAAAAATTTCGAACATCCGGGATCTCCTTGGCGCGCACATCTGCCACGCAGCTGCCGATCGACTCGCCTGGATTCATGCCTCTCCGTACCGATCACAAACAGTCCTCCCAACTCCGGAACACCCTCCCCCAGTTTAATATCCGTACCACGCCCTGCCATATTAGTTGCAATTGTCACGGCTCCTTTTTGGCCGGCCTGGGCAACGATTTCCGCCTCCTGCTGGTGATATTTGGCATTCAAAACCTTGTGGTTTATCATCTCCCGCTTCAACATTTTGCTCAGCAGTTCCGAAGCTTCAACGGATGTCGTCCCTACCAAAACAGGCTGCCCATTTTTATTGGCCATTTTAATTTCTTCGACCACCGCATTGTATTTTTCCCGACGAGTTTTATAGATTTCATCGTTTAAATCTATGCGGATACATTTTTTATGGGGCGGGATCACCACGACGGACCGATGGTAGATGTCATTAAATTCCTGGGCTTCCGTTTCAGCGGTGCCCGTCATGCCGGCCAATTTTTCATACATTCTGAAGTAATTTTGCATTGTAACGGTAGCATAGGTTCGAGACTCTCTCTCTATTTGCACGCCTTCCTTGGCCTCAATGGCTTGGTGCAAACCATCGCTCCAACGACGTCCTGGCATGGCTCGACCAGTATTCTCATCGATTATAACAACCTTACCATCTAAAATGGCATACTGCTCATCTTTGTTGTATAAAGAATATGCCCGCAAAAGCTGGGTTAGACAGTGAATCTTGATGCTTTTCTCTGCAAACTCTTCCTCCGCCTGCCGTTTCTTTTCTACCTTGTGGTCCGGCGATAGGGAATCGTCCACATCGATGGCGGAAAATATTGATGGCAGGTCTGGCAGAATAAACGCACTTTCATCGCCACTCAAGTTGGTACGTCCAAGTTCCGTCAGATCCGACTGGTTATCCTTCTCATCCAGGCAATAATAGAGCTCTTCCTTGACTTGATACCTTTCACTCTTGAGCAATTCAGAGTTCATCTCAAGGTCGAACTTGTCGAAATTTTTTCGATAGGTTCCATTTTCCATGAGGCGCAGAAATTGCTTATTTTTCGGCATTCCAAGCTTTACTTGCCAAAGTTTTTTGTAGGCATCGCGATTGTAATCCGTTCCGCTATCATCCAGCATGACTTTGGCCTCCGATGCCAGACGATTGCATAATTTTTGCTGTAACTCGACCAAATGGGCAACCGATGGCTTTAGCTCCATATAGGGCACATTTCTTTCATCTTTTGGGGCTTCTCCTGAAATTATCAAGGGGGTCCGCGCTTCATCTATCAGGATGGAATCCACCTCATCGACGATGCAGTAATAATGTCCCCGTTGGACTTGCTCTTCCAGGGCAGTTGCTATACCATTGTCGCGTAAATAGTCAAAGCCAAATTCCGATGCCGTTCCGTAGGTTATGTTACAACCGTATGCTCTTTGACGCTCCTCAGTGTCCATTTCGTTTTGCAAACATCCAACTGTTATGCCGAGGAGTTTATAGAGATAGCCCATCCATTCCGCATCTCTGCGGGCAAGGTAATCATTGACCGTAACCAGCTGGCAATTCTTTCCGGTGAGGGCATTTAAGTACAACGGCAATGTCGCGACCAACGTTTTTCCTTCCCCCGTTGCCATTTCACAGATTTTCCCCTGGTGCAGGGCGATCCCCCCCAGCAGTTGCACATCATAGTGCACCATATTCCAAATTAATTTATGGCCACACACTTCGATTTCCTTCCCACATAGGCGATAGGCTGCATTTTTTACCAGCGCGAATGCTTCCGGCAAAATGTTATCGAGGGATTCTCCTTTTTCCAGCCTTCGCTTTAGTTCTTCTGATTTTGTAACAACGGCATCATCGGATAACAATTTATAGGTTTCCTCCACTCCATTGATTTTCTCTATTGTCGGTTGGCATTTTTGGATGAATTTTCTATGGGTATACCCGGCAAACAGTCTGAAAATTTTTCCAATCATCGTTTATCAATTTCTCGAGTCCATAGATTTAAATACAATTCATCAAACGTCGAACTAATAATTTTAAAAAATAGATACCTGTCCATTCGAAATTCAATTTGAGGTTTGACAAAAACAAACGTTTTGCAAAAATTATCCCCATGCACACTAGGGGAAAATAAATGAATAAGATTTTTGATCTCTACAATGAAGCTTTTTCCAATAAAATTTCCAAAATTGAGTTAAGAAAGAAGATAAAAGAAGCCATTGGAAATTTGGATATTGCGATAAAATATTTAAAATCGGACAAAGCTGAAGAATTTACTAAAAGACTGCTGGAAGATTTCCCAATATCGGCTAAAAAAGCATACGAGGAGGGAAAAATTTCCGAAGAAAATGTTGAAGCAATTAGAAGAATGTCTGTCATTTATCCCAATGAAACGCTACGGGCAATGTATGATATGAACCAAAAAATGCTGGATTATTGTAAACAATTGAAGGAAAAAGAGGAATAGGTATTCAACTCTTGACTTATTTCCATATTTAGCTTTCACGAATAATTCAAGGGGCCGTATCAAATTTGGAAATTGCTTCTTCAAATACTTCTTCACCGGAAACGATCTCTATGTCTATTTTTAAAAAATAGGCCGGGATGGGAAATGCAAAATCCTTTGGAATCCTGACAGCGTCTTTTTCCGTTGTAATTGCTAACGCAGCTCCCCTGGCACATGCGATGTTAAAAATATTTTCAAGCTCATTTTTGGAAAACCTGTGGTGGTCTACGAATCGTTTTTTGTAAACAATTTCGACCCCATTCTGTAATAAAAAATTTTCAAAGCCATCGGGGGATGCGATTCCGCTAAATACCATTATTTTTTTCCCTTCGATAACGTTGACTGGCTTTACTTCGTTGTCATGTATGATCGACAAATTTCTCGAGAGGTGGGTACACTCGATAATTTTAGCATCCGGATTATATAATTTTATCATGTCAATGATGGAACCATGGGGAACATTGTCCGACTTGGTCAAAAGAACATAGGAAGCTCTCTTGATTTGGGAAATTGGCTCTCGCAAAATTCCACGGGGCAACAAATACTTATTGCCAAAGGGATTGGTCTTGTCAATTAGCAAAAGGTTCACATGGCCTCGCAATGGAAAATACTGGAACCCATCGTCTAAAATTATTATGTCGGCCCCGAATTTGTTTATTGCATAGTGCCCTGCTTTAACGCGGTCCTTGTCTACGATAACAACAACGCCAGGTAGATTTTTAGCCAACATGAATGGCTCATCCCCTGCCACCTCAGAATCCAATAGTACCGATTTCCCATTGCTTACAACTTTGGGTGGTGGCTCATCGCGGTGGGCAATCCAACGGATAAATGCTTTCCATTTGGGTTCGCTTTTGCTTTTGTATCCGCGGCTAAGAATTGCCACTTTTCTTCCCCGCTCATTTAATTCACGGGCAATTTTTTCTACGACTGGAGTTTTTCCCGTTCCCCCCAGCGTCAGATTCCCAACAACTATGACCGGACATCCCAAAACATTCGATGTGAAAATTCTTCTTGCATATAAAAAACGCCTCAACTTTACAATCAGGGCAAACAAAAAGGATAATGGCAGCAGTACCACGGCGGCACACGTGGTTCCCAATGACTTTTTTCTATCGTATAGCACGTCCGTTACGAATATTTCCATGTGACTTATCAATCCATAAAGTTTTCTCAAAAACTTTTTATAAAGATAGCGGCTTTTTCTCAATATTCGCATGTCGTCTAGTCACATAATGGTCGACTTTAAACGTTGGGCAAGTTAAAATCGTTTTGTTTATTACAAATATATCCCCAAAGGAAGGCATTTTCGTATCACCATCAAATTTCCCAAAAACCGTACTTAGGTATAGTTCGCGGCATGCCGGAAATAGCATTTCATAGACCATTGCGCCGCCGCATACCCAAATTGGACCTTCAATGGCCAGCTCCAGCAGCTGGTCCAACTTTTGGATTGCAATAGCAGTGTCGCAATGCCAAGCGGCATCCTTTGTCATTACAATATTCTGTCGATTGGGCAGAGGGTGCCCGATGGATTCAAAAGTTTTACGGCCCATTAGCACCGATGCATTTTGTGTCATTCTGCGGAAAAATGCCATTTCTTCTGGAATATTCCAAGGAATGGAATTATTATTCCCGATTATGCCATTGGCTGCCATCGCCGCAATCGCTCGAATATCTAATTTTTGTAATAGAATATCGTATAGGTCTGTTGACATTTTCGTCATACTGCAATGGGAGCTTTTATGGCTGAACCATGCTCATATCCCACAATTTCAAAATCTTCATATTTAAAATCATCGATGGAAGGAACCTGTCGACTGAATTTCAAAGTTGGCAGAGGAAACGGTTTTCGGGACAGTTGTTCTTTTACCTGTTCCAAATGATTTGTATAAATATGCAAATCTCCAAACGTATGTACAAATTCTTTTGGGTGGAGATTGCAGACATGGGCAACCATTATGGTCAAAAGGGAATAGGAGGAAATATTAAAGGGAACTCCCAGGAACATATCGGCACTTCGCTGGTATAGTTGGCAGCTCAACCCTCCATCGGATGATACATGAAACTGAAAAAATGCATGGCATGGGGGCAAGGCCATTCTATCTATTTCTCCCGGATTCCAGGCTGCCACAATGTGTCTACGGCTGAATGGATCTTTTTTAATTTGTTCTACGACATTAGCCAGTTGGTCTATTATCCGACCATCCGGAGCTTGCCATGTTCTCCACTGAGCCCCATAAACACGCCCCAAATTTCCGTTTTCATCGGCCCACTCGTTCCAAATTTTTACGCCATTGTCCTGCAAGTATTTAACGTTGGTATTCCCACTGATGAACCACAAAAGCTCATGGATCACTGCTTTCAAATTTACGAACTTGGTCGTAATAACAGGAAAAGTATTCGCCAGACCGAACCGCAGTTGGGCTCCAAATAATCCAATGGTCCCAACGCCCGTCCTATCGTTTCGTTTTTCTCCATTGGTTAATACTGCATTCAAAAGTTCGAGGTAATTTTTCATAGAAGCAAAAACTATCTAAGACATTTTAGTGAATTCCCAATACTTTTTTTATCTCTTCGCATTTGCGTTGGTAATGGGTTCTTTTTTTGCCAAATGTTAGTTTAGAAAGAATCTTACTCCTATAATAGTTGTATTTGTTATACCTAAAAGTGTTGGTACCAATTCTAGCATCAACATCGGCCATTATCCTAGATGCGATATACTTGTAGAGCATTTCTTCGTAAAAGGGGCTCATGCGGCATATTTCCCACCACCTATCATCAAACATTATCGTACGAAAATCCCAAGGCTTTTTCCCAAAAAAATGTAAGATGGCGGGGTCATTGTAAGCATCATTGAGTTGCTTTCCTCCATAAAGCTCTTGCATCTTTATTCGCTCACTTTCGGAATATAGAGTCGATTCAAGCCTTCCAGGAGAAACATTAAATTTTAAATCTAAAAGTTTTATTCTATCACGGCATACGACATTGAGTGTATCCTGGTCGGGGGCTATAAAAGCTCTTTTCCCATCGATGCCATGTTTCGCCACTGATACAAGTTTTTCCTGCACATTATCTTTGCGCATCAAATCGAGATTTATGACCAAAACTCCGGAACATATGTAATGGTCTGATTCGTGCACATCAAGGGCTAATAGAGGGGCGGCTTCCTTTACCCAACGATGACCTTCTTTCACTCCAGCGACGTAACAATCTTCGAGATCCGTATTAAACAATTCCCTTAGGTCATGTTCGACGATTATGTCGGTGTCAAGGTATAGGCACTTTTTGTAATTCGGCAACAAGCTTGGAATCAACAGCCGATAATAGGCAGGAGCTGGCCAGTCATTTTCCAATGGTGAGTTGGCAAATGCTGTCCCCATATCTATGAAATTGACTTTAGCCCCATATTGTGCCCCTAGCTCAAGAATGAAATTCTCATACCTTGTTTCAAAATCCGAAGGAACGAGTAAATAAAAATCATAGCGTGTACCGGCGTTTGAATTTTTCAAAATCGATAGCATCGTTATGTACATCTGCGGCCCATAATTGTTATCCGCCGCGAGGACTACGGGAATAACATCGTCGGCATTTTCACTGTAAGCTACGTTTTGTATTTCGACGGAAGGAGGTGTATCCCCGACCGCTGCCATCCCCATGGGGCAAATTAGCAACAATAGGGCCCATAACATGCTCCCGCAGTCAGTTTTAAATTTTTTACGTTCCATATGTTATGGAAGTGTAAACTGCGCAAACTGTTTTTTAAGTCAAGACGTGATCGAAGGTTTTTCGGACTTATTGTAAAGTATTCTCAAGAATCCTGGATAATTTTTCATAGAAGCAAAACTACCTAAGACATTTTAGTGAATTCCCAATGCTTTTTTTATCTCTTCGCATTTGCGTTGGTAATGAACTTTTTTCTTGCCACATGTTAGCTTGGAGAGAATCTTACTCCTATAATAGTTGTATTTGTTATACCTAAAAGTGTTGGTACCAATTCTAGCATCAACATCGGCCATTATCCTAGATGCGATATACTTGTAGAGCATTTCTTCGTAGAAAGGACTCATGCGGCATATTTCCCACCACCTATCGTCAAACATTATCGTACGAAAATCCCAAGGCTTTTTCCCAAAAAAATGTAAGATAATGGGGTCATTGCAAGCGTCATCAAATTGATTTTCCCCATAAAATTTTTGCATCTTTATTCGATAATCTTCGAAATCCATAGCCGATTCAAGCCTTTCGGGAGAAACATTAAATTTTAAATCTAAAAATTTTATTCTATCATGGCATACGATGTTGAATATATCTTGATCAGCAAATACGAAAGCTCTTTTATTGTTAATGCCACGTTTTGCCATTGCTACAAATTTTTCCTGCAAATTATCTCTGCGCATCAAATCGAGGTTCATGACCAAAACACCAGAATTTATGTAGTGGTTTGCATCATGTAGGTTAATGGACAACAGGTATTCGGTCCCGCTTACTACCATCTGCATATCTTTCACTCCGGCGATATAACAATCTTCGAGATCCGTGTTAAACAATTCCCCGAGGTCATGCCTAACGACTATGTCGGTGTCGAGATAGACACATTTACTGTAGTTTGACAACAAATTTGGAGCCAACAATCGATAGTAGGCAGCAGATGGCAAGGAAGATCCATCCGGTACGTCCGAAAATGCTGTCCCCATATCTACGAAGTTGACCTTACACCCATAGCTATCCCCTAGCTCAAGAATGAAATTCTCATACCTTTTTTCAAAATCCGAAGGGACGAGCAAATAAAAATCATAGCGTGTATCAGCGTTTGAATTTTTCAAAATCGATAGCATCGTTATGTACATCTGCGGCCCATAATTGTTATCCGCCACGAGGACTACGGGAATAACATCGTCGGCATTTTCGCCGTAAGCTACATTTTGTATTTCAACGGAGGGAAGTGTATCCCCAGCTGCTGCCATCCTCATGGGACAAATTAGCAACAATAGTACCCATAACATGCTCTCGCAGCCAGTTTTAATTTTTTCACATTCCATATGTTATGAAAGCGTAAATTGCGCAAATAATTTGTTAAATCAAGATATAATCAAAGGCTTTTCGTTAATGCTAGAAGAGCTTGGGATAGATTTCCGAATGATTTCCAATGCGTAGGACTTCATAATTCCTGGCAGCTTGTGGGAATTGATAAAATTTAGGAGCAAATTTGTATCTCTTTTCCCCACTTCCCGTAACATCCAGCCACAGGCTTTGTGCATAAGGTGATGGGGATGGTTGAGAAAATGCTCACATAGGTCAATTGTTAGTTGCAAATTGCCATTTTTGATGAATGCAAACGAGGACACTATGGCAATGCGATTTTCCCATAAATTGTCAAATTTTGCCAGCTTCCAAATGATATCCGTTCCGTTGTTTTTTTGACAATATGCTCCGCAAATTCTGTATGCGGCGACATCCACCAGATCCCAGTTATTTATAAATCGTGTGTTGGCGAGGTAAACGGAAATCACCTCTTCCGGAACCGTTTTAAATTTTTCAATTAGCAAAACGAGGGCGACAAAGCGTGCCTCATGCAGCGAGTTTTGCAGTAATTTTTCAATTTCAATGGATGAAATGTTGGAATATTTTTTTGCGACTTTCCGTAGGTCCGGAACACTTGCGCCGCAAAACTTATCACCATATCCATACTGACCTGGCCCCGTTTGAAAAAATCTTCCACATTGTTTTGCGGAAGATGGGCTGCCAAATGCCTCAATCTCCTCTATAATATGTTTGGTCACTATTTCCTATTGCTAACAAACTCAATTTTTAGTGCCAAGTTACCATGCCGACGGCGAATGGCAATATATTTAATTTGATTCGTTGGCGGCAAATCATTACCTGGGTTCCTATATTCAGGGTTTGCCGAATCTATCTCCGTCGCAAATAAAAAACATTTGAATTGTACAAAAAATCTTTACTCATGATAAAATCTGTTGCGGATGAATATTTTAACGATACCGGTATTTTTTGTATTATACGCGGTAGGAAATTTGCCTGATCCATTGCGGCCGAATTCCCTATTTGTGCGGCTATTGCTCAATATTGGTAGTAAAATTTTGCTGGCCTGGTTTTTGTATGCTGCCGGATTAGAATTCTTTGGGATACCTTTTGTCTCATTGAATTTAATCATGTCATTGTCCGTAGCCTTTGCCCTATACGCTGAAAATTATTCGAGGTTTTTTGAACGTATGGATCTAGCACAATCTGTCTTTTTGGCAAATATGTTTGCCATTGGACTACCATTTGAAAATCCACAGAAATTCTTCCATGCATTTTTCATACCATATCTCGCCAGTAATGCTATTTTATTGGCAATTGGTTTTCTAAAAGAATCGGAATATAATCAACGGTCCGTATACATCGAAAACTTTTATAGACTCTTTGAAAAAAGAAAGGTCATTGCCCTTCCACTGTGCCTAGCAATGGTATTTTTACTGGGGATTCCTCCCTTGCAGGGATTTTACTGGCGAACGGAATTTTTAAAGGCTGTTTATAATTTCAGTCGGCCATGGAGTTTCCTAATGTACACCATTTGCTTTTATTCCATGGGATACGTATATCTCAAGTGGATACTGGCAATTTTTCAAAACAAATCTTCTCTCCAAGAAGCGGAAATTTTTCATTCCTCCCCCCTAATCAACTGGCTGATCGTCCTAGGTGCATTTGTAATACTGGGATGTTCATTTTTAACTCCCAATTAAACATCAAAATTTTATTTGTAATCGAAATGGTTGACCATATTTTAAAGCAAATTGATGCAAACTGACCAATCATCAACCCCCATGATGCGGCAATATCTGGAAATCAAAAAAACGTTGCCGAAAAAAACACTATTATTTTTCCATCTCGGTGATTTCTATGAACTGTTTAACGAAGATGCGGAAATTGGGGCACGTCTATTGGGAATAACGTTAACCCGGCGAGGAACAATGCCGATGGCGGGAGTTCCCTACCACGCCGCCACATCATATATAAATAAACTTTTAAACCGTGGTTATAAAATCGCCATCTGTGACCAAATTGGTATACCAAAGCCGGGACATCTCGTAAAACGATCCCTGGCACGAATTCTTACGCCGGGAACCATACTCGCAGAACACCAATTGGACGCCAAGCAGAACAAATACATTCTGGCAATAAATATAAAAAAATACGAATTTTCCATAGCATGGCTGGAAGCATCGACGGGGGAATTGCAAATCGCAACATCCCCTGATTCCCAAAGACTATTCCCCATTACTTTCGCCTTGAACCCCTCCGAAATCATAGTTCCAGAAAATTCACAATCTCAATGGCCAAACCTGGATACAAATGCTAGGGAATCTCTAAATGATCTGGTCAAAGGACGCACGCTATCGGAATTGCCGGAATTTTACTTCGATAAGGTTCATGGTGCAAACGTTGCCAAAGAAATTTTGGGAGTATTAAACTTCGATGGCTATGGAATAACTTCCAATGATTATCCCGCCCTCGGCCCTGCCGGAGCACTTCTTCACTATGCCGAAGAAAATTTCCGCCAAAAGCCACAAAATGTCAAATCCATTCGGTTGTATAGACCACAGGAATGTGTGCAAATCGATCATTCTACGATCAAAAATTTGGAAATCTTCCATTCCGTTTCCGGTCAAAAGATCGGATCACTTGTCCATGCCATAGACCGCACAACAACCTCATCGGGGGCCAGACAACTGGAAAGGTTTTTGATGGAACCCAGTTTGCAAAAAAACGAAATCATGGGACGGCAAAACTGCGTATGTGCGTTTTGGGAAGATGAAGCCCTGCGAATTAATGTTAAAAATTGTTTGAAAAATACCCATGACCTGTCGCGGATTTTGACGCGCCTACAAAACCACATGAGAAATCCACGGGACCTAAATGCGGTCAAGCTAACCATTGAGCAATTCCCTGCTTTAAAAAATTTTTTAGAAGCAAGTAAGGTTCCTGAACTGAGAAAATTTTCCGAACAAATTCACCCCTGTGACGAATTAAAACGGCTCCTATTGTCTGCCCTAGGGGATAATTTGCCGACCGACCTACTTTCCGGTGGTTATATAAAAGCAGGCTATGATGCTCAACTCGACGAATACCGAAATCTATCGACGAATTGCAAATCCTGGATCAATGATTTCGAACGCAAGGAACAAACGCAAACGGGGATCAAAAGCCTAAAGGTCAAATACAATGGAGGATTTGGATATTTTATCGAAGTAACCAAATCCAACCTACGCCTCGTTCCAGACTACTACATTCGGCGACAAACGACGGTTAACACGGAACGGTATACTACGGATGAACTAAAAAAGAAGGAGATAGAAATTTTAAATTCCCAAACTTTGTCCATCGCATTGGAAGAACAAATTTTCGACAAATTGGTTGCCAAGACACTGGAAAACTTTCAAGACTTGTGGATGGCTTCCAGAGCACTGGCCCAGTTGGATGTTTTTTGTGGGTGGGCAGAGCTATCCCAGGAGTATAGCTACTGTTGTCCGGAGATAGCCAGTGAAGATTGTTTGGAAATCGTAGATGGTCGACACCCGGTCATCGAGCAGGTGCTAAAACGCGAAAACTCGGATACTTGCGGAGACATTTCGAATTTCATACCCAATGACCTGGAACTAAAAAATGATGAAGTTCAGATCGCTTTGATTACCGGACCAAATATGGCAGGCAAGTCTACATATATTCGCCAGGTTGCCCTAATTGCACTGTTGGCTCATGTTGGCTGTTGGGTTCCCGCCAGGAAGTGCAAACTTTCCCTCGTCGACAAAATTTTTTCACGCATTGGATCCGGCGATGACCTCTCCCGTGGCCGCTCAACGTTTATGTTGGAAATGTCAGAAACCGCCAATATTTTGAACAATATGACAAATTCTAGTCTGATAATTTTGGACGAAGTGGGTCGCGGTACGAGTACATACGATGGACTGAGTATTGCCTGGGCAGTTATCGAATATCTCCACAAGGACGACGGCCGGGGACCTAAAACACTATTCGCCACCCACTACCATGAATTGACAAAACTATCCCAAACCCTTCCCCGCATGAAAAATTTTCAGATGGAGGTTAAAGAATGGAATGACGGAATAATTTTTATGAGAAAAGTTATGGACGGAGCAGCCGACAAGTCATACGGAATCCACGTCGCTCAACTGGCAGGCATTCCCAGCAAAGTCATCGCCCGTGCCAAAGACGTGCTCAAAGAATTGGAAGAGGAAGGCAATGTTTTTATAAAAAATGTTTGGCATAAAAAATCTCACGCCTCTCGGGAAGATTCCCAAATTGCTCTTTTTTAAGGATAGACAGTCATTGAATTTATTCTGGACTCAGCCCTCATAAAACCGAGCGAAGGGGAATTTATGTTTGCTAGAGAAATGGCCGACAGGGACGAGTGCCGACACTATCTTCCGGCTTCTCGCAGTGGACGGGTTAGCTTCTTTTTAACACCATCCAAAACCCCATTCAAAAACCTTCCGGATTCATCCGTCGACAGAATTTTTCCAATGTCTATTGCTTCATTCATGGCAACGATGGGAGGTATGTCGTCCCGAAATAACATTTCATATATGGAGACTCTTAAAATAGCTAGGTCAACGATTGCTATTCTGTCCAAAGACCAATGGGTTGCATGTTTTTTTATCAGATCATCGATGATGTCAATGTTTTCGACAACCCCCACCGCAAGTTCTTTCCCAAATTTGTATTGGTCGTTTTCCCCGGGGAAATAAGAATCTATAAAAGCATCAACGATGTCACCGATTTGTACAAGCTCTTCATTTTTGTTTATGGACCAGGAGTACATGAATTGTGCGGCAAAAATTCTGTTTTTCCGCCTGCGGGACATATCTTCGGGAAACATAATTGTCATTGCTATGTCATATCCACCAACGGTCAAGAAAATTATGAATGGCGGGGTTACGGGTTAAATTTGAATCGTTGGGGAGCTACTACTATAACATACTCACCTTTTACGGCTGCCGCTGCAATTTCATCGTAAATCTGACCAATTTCGCCCACATGGAATATCTCGTGCATTTTCGTCATTTCTCTGGCCACGCAGATTACTCTGGTCGCCCCCATTGCACTTTGCAGGTCTTTCAAAAATTTCAGAATCCTATGGCAGGACTCATAGAATATCAAAGTATAGTCGAAATCGGCATACTTTTTGAGCATATTAGTCCGGGCCGATGTTTTATTCGGTAAAAATCCAAGGAATAGGAACCCATCGCTCGGTAATCCCGACGCTGCCAAAGCGGTAATAAGTGCACAGGGGCCTGGAAGTGATTCAATTGGAATTTTACGCCTACGGCATGCATTTACGATCCTATATCCCGGATCGCTTATCCCAGGAGTCCCCGCGTCACTTGTCAAACAAACGATATTTCCTTCTTCTATAAGACCTATTATCTTCGGTACCTGCCTTTCTTCGTTATCGTCACGGTAGAGGAGCATCTTCTTTTCTATTTTCAAACGATTCTGCAATTTGGAACATACCCGCGTATCTTCACAGAGAATGATATCACACCTAGCCAGTGCATCAATGGCCCTGGCCGAAACATCATCCAGGTTCCCTACGGGTGTTGGGACTATTATCAGTTTTGACATCTTAGTGGGAACGGACTATGGTAGGCTAAAATTTCTAATTAGCTTTACGGCTACTAGAATAGGATAAATCTTCCAGACGAAGCGTAGGGTTTTGTTCCCATTCCGTTGGTTTCGCCCATGGTAATTGTGAACTTTTCAGGTTTGAGCTGTCAACGCTGCTACAAGCCGATGTTAGCAAGAGTAAAATACCAGTCACAAATTCCCCAATGTACTTCATGGAATGACACAATGATTTTAGCGACAAAACTTGTCAAGGCCAACGGTTAAAAAATTTTGATAAAAAGCATTTTATTTTTTTAAAAAAATGTTAGGATAGAAAGTGGTATCAAAGTGGTATCTAAAAAGTTTCTCCGGAAAGATTGTTTGAAACAGGGAAATGGGGATAATTCGATGTGCGCATTAAAAACAAATAGTAGGAAATTGGTTGTAAAAAAAGGAACGAACGTAAATACGCC
>JAISBO010000057.1 GCA_031266155.1 Puniceicoccales bacterium | reverse complement strand
AATGACGAGCCGCTGGTGTTCCGGTTATCGTGTCAACGGTAGCGCCGGGTAGCTAAGCTCGGACTAGATAAGCGCTGAAAGCATCTAAGCGCCAAGCTATTCCCAAGATGAGGTTTCCCTGAGGATTTAATCCTCCTAAAGAGTCCTGGCAGACTACCAGGTTGATAGGTCGGATGTGTAAGTGTGGTAACACATTGAGCTAACCGATACTAATGACTCGTGAGGTTTTATTTTTTCTTCGAAAAATGTCTTTTTAGATTGGGTTCCAATGCATTAAACTATGATCATTTTTGTTAAAACATGTCCATTGCTTGCTTTCATTTTATCTGATTTAGGTAAATTCTGATAGGTTTTTGTGATGTCTAGTTGCCTAGGTCTTTTTTGATAAAGAGGGGCTACGATAAAGTGTTATGGTTGTGTTGATATGTTTTTAAGAATTTTCGGTGACCATAGGCGAAGTGAAACACACGTTCCCATCCCGAACACGTTCGTTAAGCCTTCAGCCGTCGATGGTAGTGCGGCCACGCTGCCGTGTGAGAGTAGATTGTCGCCGGGTTTATGTCCCGAAGTTCTAAACTGGAACTTCGGGGCTGTTTTTTAATAGCTTACTTTCGCCGTGTGTATTTCACAATTTTGCTTCATGTGTCTATCGCGCAAGCGAGCTCTATTTTTCTTTTTTGGGATGAAAATGCACAGCAATTTTATCAGCCATTTGGGATATCTTTTAGTTTGTTTTTCCATTACTGGCTTTGGGTTTTGTGCAACATAGTCCTCAAGTGCCCTATTAAGGATGACATATCGATTCATTTCATATATTTTTTGATATTCATTATCCTTATCCGCTATAACCGAACATACGATCTCTTTTACTTTATCAAAAAAGAGATTATTTAGCTCGATAGCTTCTTCTAGGCAGCCTTCATAGATTGCTGTTTTGGTTATATCAGCCTCTAGATTTCCAGAATAAAAGATCGGTTTGTATTTAAAGTATTCAAATTTAGTACTAAATGGGTTTATACATATTGTCCTTTTCCCCATCAATGTTGCCCAATATACTATGTGATAGGAACTGGAGAGTATAACCTTCGATGAAGCTATAAAATCAGTTATTGTTTGAAAATTATGGGCATTTGATATTTTTTCGTAGGTAAATCCGTCTATGGGAAATGCTGCATGTTCGACAATGCCCACTTCTCTCCTAGTAGGTATTTTTTTCCTAAGTTCCTTTGCCAAACAAGAAACGCAGGGTAAATACGGCAAGGACGATGGATGTTGGTAGTCACGTATGCCGATCAATTTGAACCTCGTTATGTCCAAAGGATAGCATATTGGTTGGCCATAATGAGTGTTGAAGCCGACACCCCATGCTATGACGTTGAGGTTAATTTCGCAGAGCCTGGCGATGTTTTTTTGCCAACTTTCTACGAGGTAGAGTAATCCTCCGCCGCCAATGATGACAATATCATGGGTAGAAATTTCCATCCACTTAATACAATCGACATTGTGTCCTATGATGTTGTAACTTTTAAAAAAGTCGAAAAAATAGTTTAATGGTGAGGTTGCCATGTCTCCTGTATTATGTTCGTCGATATTGTTTATAAAATGTATTTTTTGTGTATTGAACATTATCATTTGTTGCTCTTTGTATAAAAAATTTCCTCATAAAGGAAATTATATATACAATTTTTTTGCAAATACGTTCGTTAAGCCTTCAGCCGTCGATGGTAGTGCGGCCACGCTGCCGTGTGAGAGTAGATTGTCGCCGGGTTTATGCCCCGAAGTTCTAAACTGGAACTTCGGGGCTGTTTTTTTTATTGTTTGGGTTTGGGTTCGTCCTTCGGTAAAGCACCCCAAATGGGCTGAAAATTGAAAAATTATTTTTTCGGAATTTTCCACAAAAAAACGTGACTTTGGCGGGTGAATCGCTTTATTTCAGAGCGAAATGACATTTTGTTTGTTTGCTGAAAATTCCTATCTATTCGACACCCATGCTAAAATTATTGCCCAAGGTAGCGATGAAAAAGGGACGTACTTGGTTTTGGACCAGACGGTGTTTTATCCCCAGGGAGGGGGACAGCCTTCGGACATTGGAACCATAGAGTGTCGCGATTTGTCTTTCGATGTTATAGGTGTAAGAAAGGATGGAGACGCGGTAAGGCATTACGTCGGAAACCAATATACAGATAATTTGGAGGGAGCCGACTGCCTGTGTACTTTAGATGTTGCCGCTAGAATTCTGAACATGCGATACCATTCGGCGGGGCATTTGCTGAGTAATATTGCGGAGTCCATTTGCCGGGAAATGATTGCGGTAAAAGCCCATTGCTTCCCAAACGAGGCCTACGTCGAGTTTCAGGGACCTGGGATTTGCGACCAGGAATCCATAGCAAAGGTCATGGAAGATGCCATCGGAGCCGGATTGCCGATTTCCGTTTTCAAAATTGCGGGAGGAGATTTTGAGGCAAAGTTTTACAAATTACCCTATCCCGTGCCGCCCAGAGAAGAATTTCGTGTAGTGCAAATCGGTACCCATAAGCCGATTCCATGTGGAGGAACACATCTGGCATCGACGGGTGAAATTGGAAATTTTGAAATAACGAAAATTAAAAACAAAAATGGAAATCTGAGAATTTCGTTCGCCGTCGTTTGAACATTTTTATCGAAATTCATGCCAACCTTCCGCAATAGAAATCAACACGAGTTTCAAAGTAAAAATTTCAAGTTACTGTTGTGACAGCGGTTGAGTGGCAAAATACACGGATTGTGAATGCGATCGGAATTGATTTGGGTGCATAGACCTCGGTTAAGCTGCAGCATGGGAGCAGATTTCACCGGGTTTATATCCCGAAATTCCTCGGCGGAACCTTGGAGCTATTTACATAGAGCATAAAATTTTGAGCTTGAAAAAGTTTCAATACTCTAAATCATGTCCCCCACCGGGGGAGAATATGGATTCCATTGATGTTAGTAGCGATGCCACAGTTCGTATTAAGCTTGCAAATGAGTTGTGTGTGGTGACGTTTGTAGGCGAAGGATCAAAATGTCGCGTATGCGCCTATTCTGGGCACGCAATTTGCAACGGTGATTGGAGTTTTCCATCATTGCCGAATGGATATATACCCACTACATCGCTGGCGGAAAGGTCGGTCGAGCCAATTAAGGAGAATACTTCACACACATCAAGAAGTAAAAAAAGCGGTGCAGCTGCCACGATTTCGCCACCACCAGGCAACGAAGTTGATGGCGATATAGGTGTTCCCAGAAGTATCGCGGATTCTACTGATGGGCAGTCTTGGAGAGTGTCCGACGACTGCAATGCGTTGTTTTTCCGCGGAAAGGGGCGTATACTCGATTTCAAAGTCGACTCTTCGGAGGTGGATCCGGAATACGAATTTTTTAGGCGTGCCGATGGGAAAGTAGCACTGTTTAGCGGTCGGCTTAATTATAGACAGTTTATCCTAGAAAATGGCTGGCAAGTTGGGGTACGGGATACTGCTCCAAGTTCGGTGGCTGCGACAAAATCTCCGGTAAACTTTTGGGTCGCACGCTCGCCATATGTAAAAAGGGGAGAAGGGGGAGGTATTGGAAATCCCATAGTCCTTGCCGCAGATCCGACAACATTATTGTACGAAATGCCAAAGAATTTCTTGAACACCGATGAAGGATGCATGAATCATCGCGATTTTAAAGTATATTGGATGGAAAACGAACGGAGGAATATTTGCGGCATCGTTGTTGGCACAGGAAACTCAGCCTATAGCGAGTAAGAACTAGGCGTGAAACCAACGGAAGACGAAATTTTTTAGAATATGTACACACTTCCCATGGTTCCTCCGCCCTCCATTCCCTAGACGTAGAAAAGTCCTCTAGGGTGAAAAATGTCTCTATTTGTCAGAGTTAGTTTTGAATTTTTTCAGAAAAGTTTTTGATCTTTTGGAATGAATTCAGGTAAAAAATTCTATGCTTTGGGAAATTTTCGACCAGTTTGGAGAAAAATAATTTTTTTCTCTTGTGTTGGAAGATGTACTTTAGCCTAGTGAGTGTAAATCTTTCTTTGGCACCTTCGAGCAAGCCGGCGTAGGGGCGTTTCCTGCGGTGTTTCCTGAAAAATCTTTTGTAAAAGTTAAAAATACACGCCATGGTAGATGGATTTAACCAAATTATCGCCGTTGCACGCATTATCCGAGACGGCATGAGCTCCGAAAAATTTCCGTCAATTATCCACTCATCGCAGTCGATGATTTCCCCATGCAATTTTCGGATTTTTTCAGCGGGCCGTGGATCCCAAAAGGTTTTCGGGACAAAGCAGAGCTGGTCAAGGTGATGGACCGGAATATTTAATTTTTCGCCAAGCGCAACCGCCATCGTGGACTTACCAGATGCACTTGGTCCAAAAATCATAATTCTTCTTCCAAAAACTTCCGCTGAAATTTCTCCCATAGCCGTGCCTATGTTGTGACAACTGATCAAACTTTAAAAAGTTCTTTGGAAAAGGTCAAGCCGCATGGACCGGCGAACAAACCTTGGCTGCAACGGAGGATTTCAAGCCTAAAATTTTTCCCAAATTGGTAAAATTTCCATTCCGAATACGTTCGCTAACCTTCAGCCGTCCAATTCGCCCGGTCATTTATTTTGATCGGATAAAGCCTTCAGGAGTACGGCAAATTGTGTGGTTGTCCTTTCCCTATGGCCGCTTGGCGTTTCACCATTTTCAATGGCTTGCCAATAGGTCTCTGGTACGTTTTGATCTCCCAATTCGTAATCCATACCATCCCAATTATCTTCCCGGAATGCATAAAAAGCATAATGCCATCCGCATTCGTCGAAGATGGAAATGAGGTCCGAAAAATATTCGGGCAAGCCCTTTTGTTTTCTATAACAGCCGAACTCTCCCACCAAAATCCTATTTGATGGAATGGCATGTGCCCTTTGAAATTCAATGACTGGCTCCATATACTTACGCAAAACTTCGCGGTCCCAATTTTGCCCATCCACGTCTCCTGGATAAACATACGTCCCGGCGTTTAGTTGGTGGTTCGTGTATTCGTAGGGCTCATACATGTGAAAGGAGTAGATAACATTATTGTCGTCTAGCTTTCTGAGATGTTTGAAAGTATTGGGATCCCCATAGGCCGAACTGTCGACGATAATCGGTGTATTCGTGTCCACTTTCCGTATTTCTCCGATCACCAAATTGTAGAAATTAAATAGCATTTTCTGGACCTTTTCCTGTTCTACGCTTTCGATATGGCAATTTTTTCGGTCAAAAAGCCGTTCCGGATGAGGCTCATTCAAAATGTTATAGCCCACAATTATTTCGTAATCGCGCAACTCCTGTGCCAAATCCTTCCAGAACTTCGCCGCCTGCCATTGAAAATCAGCATCCTGCCAAATCCTCAAGTCATCTTCATCGCCATTGAGCTGCTTCCACCTGGAACCGGGCAAGCCCAACATGGTAATGATGACTGGCATATCCTCTTCCGCACAAACGCTGAGAATTTCCTTCAGCAATGCCAAATCATCCCCATTGAGATGTTGATAACAATCAGCATTACCCACGAGAAAATCCTTTCCTGCACTTGGGAATTTGTCCAAGGCTAGCCTAATAAACCCTATTCCATAAGCTTTCGCTGCCCGAATGTCTTCTTGAAAAATTTTTTCATTGAAAACATTGGCTCCCCTTTTTACTTTTTCCCAAAACAATATTTTCGGGGGAGTACTACCATCGAAAGCCGCCCTCAAATGGTTTGGAAGGACCATCGATAGCAGCAACATTGAAATGCAATAAAACAACTTTATTCTTCGCTCCATAAATTTTACTCCCACTTTGCCTATATAAAATAAAGCACCCGTTTAATATTTGAACGCAAATATGCAACATTTTGTCGGTGATTTTTACCTTAAAATTTGAAGAAAATTGCGAAACTCTCTAAATCCTTCGTAGGTCGTCGTTTTAGTTATATCCCTGGCTCATTTTTTATCTCTTTCATTTCTTCATGACTAACCTGACAAATAAATTCATTACCATTTAACTTACTAAAATCTGTGTAAAACTTTCTTGCCTTCTTAGAATAAGAAAGTTTAGTTGTCGAAAATGCCGACAAGGATTTTTGAAGTAAAAATGCTTTTTGTCATCCTACGATAGGATCACAGAGAGGGCTCTTAGCTCAGTGGTTAGAGCAGGGGACTCATAATCCCTTGGTCGCAGGTTCGAATCCTGCAGGGCCCACCAAGGATTCATGCGGGATAGCTGGTAACTAGCGAAAAGGGATAAATGGCCGTTGGTCTGTCCTGGATCTGGATTTTTTGTTCTACATAGTGCTATATTTGTTAGCAAAAATGGGAATCATTGGACGACGTTATACATAGGGCAGTCGGAAATTTTACGGTGTAAAACTTTAATTGCTGGCAAGGTATAAAAGCACTCGTATGTTAGGTTTACATATCAATAATTAAATATCCAAAATGGGCTTTTAGAAAAGTATCTTCGGAACCTTCAAAACCTTCGACTTCACC
>JAISBO010000061.1 GCA_031266155.1 Puniceicoccales bacterium | reverse complement strand
CATCAAATGTTCCATTCTATGGCTATGATTTTGGAACACAATCTTCCCTGCAAAATGTTTTTAGACAGGAAAATGTTGAAATGGTCATTCAATGTGCTGGGAAATCCATCGTGGAACATTCGGTTGCGGACCCAATGGCATATTATACGAATAATGTCCTCTGTAACGTATTTCTTCTAGATACTTTGTTGAAGTCGAATATTGGCAAAATAGTATACGTCTCTTCGGCTACCGTTTTCGGGGAAATTGAAAAAATGCCAATTACTCAGCAAACGATTCGCAATCCCATAAATCCACTGGGAAATGCACAGCTATTCGTTGAAAATATGTTGGAATCTTTTAGAATATCCCATGGTTTAACCTATGCAACTGTTAGAGCGTCGAACATCACCGGGATGGGCGAGGTAGAAAATGAATATTTTATACAAAACCTAGGAACTGGACTTATTCCAAACCTTTTGCGGTATGTTTTAGGACAAATAGACGCAGTGAATATTTTCGGGACTTCCTACGACACCATCGATTTAACAGCTGAGCGGGATTACATACATGTGGATGATTTTTGCAGTGCCTGCGTGAATGTGATTCCCAAATTATCGGTTCGTGGTGAAGGAATGGCCTATAACGTTGGGAGTGGTAAAAAACACTCCGTTAGAGAAGTAATCACAACGGTCGAGCAGCTGTTTGGAACTACGATTAAAACAGCCGAAGGACCTTCCCGTATTGGAGATCCTTCGCGCCTATACTTCGATATCAATAGGGCCAGGAATGAACTAGACTGGTCCCCAAAATATGACTCTTTGGAGTTGATATTGAAGACAATGCTTCCCTATTACCTAGCCCACCAACAAAACCGCTAGGTCCGCGTGGAATATTTATCTATCACTTCCCATAGTCTGCGCTTATGGAGGGATTGGTATTTAAATTTACCCCACTTGAACCGCTATGAGCCACAACTGCCTTTAATACGCCACTGTCTAGCTTTTGTTGTTCGGGGTCGAATTTCTCCAGCGCCTCTTGTTTATTTTCAAAGGCTTTTGTTCCTGGGCGAGTTACATCCGTAGTTTCCCTGCTAACATGCTGCGTGCTACCGACATCGTTTTGCGAAATATTTGGGTTTGCCGTGGGGTTTTTTTTCATATCTCCTACCACTCCCGTTGGGCCAGGCATAATAACGTTCGCATCCACCTGACTAGTATTTGTATTAGAAATTCCTATATTTGCCATCTCAATCCTCCTTGTTAAAATTCTAGTCTATTGAGGATATTTAGTAAAAAAGTTTTTGCAACAAAAATTTTTATGTTTTGAAATGTATTATTTCATCCCAACATTTGTAAGAAATCTTATTTTAACCCCACCAAAAATATTTGTGACCGACGGTAATATTTTTAGAAAAGTATGGCATTGTAGCTTTTTTTGTGGTAGAAAAAGTCATGTGTCCCCTAATACACCATACCATAGATTCGCATGGATTCAGCGATTCAGCCACGTCTACCGTTGAAACATGTCAACATTTGAAATTAGCCCTATATCGAGGAAATTATGATAGGAATACGGAAACCCTGGAAATACGCTGGGTGGTCGATGATGTTCATAAACGGATTGGGGATTTTTATCACCAAAGCGACAATTATATCGATATTGTGGGAAGCGATGCCCACCCAAATAACGTTGATTTAGTGCATACGTTGAAAAATAAACTTTTGGGAAAAGAATCATCATTTATTAGGACATATCAGTTGCTCACCGATGAAAATGTTTATGGGCTATTTGTTGAAAAAGTCAGGATAACGGAAAAAACCGAAACGGAGATAAAATTTGTTGGATGTCTTTTCATGGTTCCAGAATGTGAAAATGACATCGAAGAAGGAGATATTATCAGGCAACAACTCCTCGAAAGTTTACGAAAAGAACGGGAAATTAATCAGGCAAAAGAGCTATTTATTAATATGGTATCCCATGAAATGCGCACTCCCCTGGCGGTTATACAGGGGGCGGTTGATCTAATCGAACACTGCAATGACAAGTTGAGTGATGGTGATAAAGAAAATTACATGCAGTCAATAAGAAGGGCAATCTTGCGGATGACACGGACAATGGATGCGGTATTAATCTTGAGTAAAGTGCAAAGTAATCAACTATCATTCCAACCGTTAGAATCCGATGTGGTATTGTTTTGTAAAAACATAATTAACGAAATTGAAAACCTTAATGAGGGGAGAAAAATTGTGCTCCAGATATCAAAATCATTTCCGAGGAACATTGACATAGATACGACGCTTCTTTACCACATCATTTCTAATCTGCTAAACAATGCGATAAAATATTCTGATCCGATGACATTAGTATATTTAAACTTGGTTTACGATGGGGAAACATTAACCATCTATGTCAGGGATTCTGGGATAGGTATTCCCCATAAAGAATTGAAAGGGATATTTAAGCTGTTCCACCGGGGGGCCAATGCGAAGGGTCGCAAGGGCATGGGAATAGGTATGTTTATAATTAAACATTGTATCGCGTTGCACAATGGAAGCATAGAGGTTGAATCCAAGGAACATGAGGGAACAACCTTTCGGGTAAAGTTGCCAATTGCACATCGAAATTAGATAATTCCCCAAACACGTGGACCGGCAATACTTCCTTTTCTCTTTACATTTTGTGCTCTTTGAAAACAAAGAGTCATAAAGTGTTGCCTATGCCGTCAAAATTTGTTTGATATTTCATAGGAAATACGGTGGTATTAGTTTTTGTGTTCGTTTTCTAATTTCCTAAAATGTCATCAAATAAAAACATCGAAGATAGGAAAGTATCTCTCAGGCACTATACCTTTGAGGAGTTGCAGGACTGTGCCGCAAACGATTTCAAAAATTTGAATGCCATCAAGTTGGCAAGGACCCCTCACCATGAAATAGGTGCCTGGCTTGAAAGGCTCTCGCAGGAAGAGAGAGAAATAGTTTTACGCAAATTATCCGTCGACGACGTAACCGAAGTTTTGGCAGAAATGAATGTTTCCGATTCGGCTGAAATCATTTCTGAAATGCGAGATGCCAAAGCCATAAAGATTTTGAGCTCCCTTGCTCCGGACGATGCCGCTGACCTGCTAGGTGAGCTAGAAGATGAGGTAAGAGAACGACTGATTATTAAAATGCCATTACAGGTCGCGGCAACCCTACGCAACCTCTTGACCTACGATCCGAATACTGCGGGTGGTGTCATGACTCCCCATGTTGCGGCCCTGAAAATAGATATGACGGTCGATGGAGCCATTGAATTTTTGAGAGAAAACAAGGATGTGGCGGAGAATGTGGAAAGTTTATACGTCACCGATGATGAAAAGCATTTGGTCGGAGTTCTAAATATACAAAAACTACTATGGACTGATCCCCACGCCAAGATTGGGGACCTGATGTGTGGTGAAGTCGAAGGTATTTGTTCTCTGGAGCAGGATAAGGAAACAGTCGCCCATATGATGGCGAAAAATCACTTCAACACATTACCCGTTGTCGATGGGCAGCATCGACTAATCGGTATTGTTACCCACGATGATGTTATCGATATTTTACGGGAAGAGGCAACGGAGGATATTCAAAAATTACATGGAGCGGGTGGAGATGAAAGTATTCATGATAGTGTACCCTATAGTATTTTTCGGCGTACACCATGGCTGGTGATAAATTTGTGCATTGCGTTTGTAACGGCTGGTGTTATTCGCATTTTTGAACAAAGAATTGCACAGTGTACCGTACTGGCGGTTTTCATGGTAATGATAACCGGATTGAGTGGAAATTCTGGAGCCCAGACATTGGCAATCGCAATCCGAGGTCTTGCTTTGGGCGAATATCACAGTGGGGATTCGTCAAAGGTCGTACTTAGAGAAACTTTAAAAGGGTTCCTCAATGGCATTATAATCGGTTTTATCGCGCTCGTTGTGACAGGTATTTGGTCACAAAACGTAAAAGTTGGGGTAGTAGTTTTTTTGGCAATGATTCTTAATATGGGACTATCCGGCTTCATAGGCTCACTTATTCCGATATTTTTGACGCGTATCAAATGCGACCCCGCCCAAAGTTCATATATTTTTCTCACCTCGGTAACCGATATTGCCGGAATGTTCATTTTCTTGGGAATCGGGTCATATTTTTTGCTCTAAGATGTTTCGTTTTACATTTTGTTGTCAAACACCATGAAACAGCTTGCCCAGGACCTGAATTTAAAAGCAACGGCGGATTCTGCATTTTGTAAAATTTTTCCAAAATTTTGCAATTTGTTCGGCAAATACACCCTATGTGGAAAAATTCGGGGAAAGGACCTTGAAATATATACTATCAAATTTCCCAACATCAAACAGTTTCCCCTGCGACTTGTGGTGAAAAGTAACCTCGAGCTTGCCCAACCATTTCGCATTGTAGCCCGAAAAAGGCCTTTTTTTATAAGCTTCCATAAAATTTTCGACAGAGGTATATATTTTACAAACAACCCGATCCTGGATAGCAGGTTGTTATTTTCGACCACTAGGCAAGACCTTTTAAATTTGATACTGCAATACGACGAAATTCAGGATCAATTATACAACATTTGGAAGACAAAGAAATGCGATGGTACGCTGTCCATAGGTAATAATTTTATTATGTATCATGAGCCATTTAGGCTGATTACGAAAACAACCCGTGAAAGAATAAAGAACGTAACAAACTTAATTTGCGACATCACAGATATCGTCAAGTTGTCACGGGAATTCATGGCCAAAGATAGCTGATGGGTAAATTTTGTCTACCCTACGGAATTGCATTTGCATGGGTTAAAAATTATCTAAGCCTCATGTTTTGCATCAAGCTGATCATTGGCAAAAACATTGCAATGACAACGATACCAACAACAACAGCTAAAAAAATTATGATGGTCGGTTCAATCAGGATTGTCAGAAAAGCCAATTGCTGTTCGATTTTTCGGTCATATATTTCCGATATATTTATGAATGTTTTTGCCAATCCCCTTGATCGTTCTCCCGCTAGAATCAGGCCATTGTCTGTTGCCGTAAGAAATTTATTGCCTCTGAAGCTGTCCGATAGGGTTTCTCCCTGTGTTATCTTCATTAGAACCTTTTCGAAGGCTTCCTTGCACTTGCTGTTATTTATTATCTCAATCGACAATTGCAAGGCTTCCTGAAGTGGTACTCCAAATGACATCAGCATTCCAATGGTCCTGAAGAAAGTGTTGAGGTTCATGGCCAGGAATAGTTTACCAAAAATTGGCAGGTGGAGGGAAATGGTCCATTGATTTTTGAAAGATCCTCTGCGAAGATAAATTTTAAAAACTACGATGGCAGCTACGGTAAACAGTGCCATTATACCCCAGTGGTTGCCGATAAAATTACAAAAGTTTACCACCCGTTGGGTTAGCCATGGAAGAGATTGACCATCGGACCCTTGGGATATGAAAATCGTTTCAAACTTTGGAACAACAATTGTCATGAGCAAAATTAGGGCAATCCCGGCAACTGTTAGCACAATCGTTGGGTAGATCAGTGCCATTTTTACCTTTTCCCCAATGGACGACATTTTCTTACCAACTTCGGCCATTTCCCGCAATGCGATTCCTGGGCATCCTATTTTTTCTGCGGCTTTGACTGTTTTTATTTCGGTATTTGAAAAAGATTGGTGGCAGCACATCATTCCTTCGGATAATGACATTCCAGCGGAAATTTTTTCCCTAAGAGAATGTATTATATTGTAACCTGCGGAACATTTTTTAAGCCCGACGGTCAACGTTGAAAGGCATTGTTCAATTGGTAACCCTGCCGTTAGCAACATTGCAAATTGTTCAAAAAATGCGTATTTCCAATGGGGCTGATTGGGTCTTTTGCGGGAGAAAAAACTACAAAATTTCTCCATGTTCAAAATGTTTTTCTTTCCCTTTGTTTCGCAGCATTGCAACAGTTGTACATCGAACTTCCTATCCTCCAGTTCCTGTTCGGCGAGGCTTTTAGTGTCAGAAACAATCTCACCTTTAACGACCGCATGGTGAGAATCTACAGCTAAAAACCTAAATCGCATTGGCCACAATTATAGAAAATATTTTAGACAAATAAACCCATTTCGTAAAAAACACTTTATTTGGCGGTACCATTTACCATATGGGGAAACGCTACCGCCCTACCGGCTTCCCTGGCTATCCACAGAAAGCAAAATTTTTCACAAAAAGCTTGCAATGAAAAGATTTGCCGCGTAGGTGTTGTATATAATAACTAGCGAAAGAATAATATGAATGACGTTGATGTTACAACAAATCATAGGGTAGATGCCGGGGAGGAAACGTTACCCCCAGGAAATGACAAGCAAACAGATTCGACGAATTTGCATGGATTGCTTGCAAAAAAGCTTGCGATGAAAAGATTTGTTGTGTAGATGGCATGCACAATAATTAAAGAAAGAATAACATGGATAGGGTTGATAGTGCAACGAATTATGAGGTAGATGCTCGGAGAGAAACATCGGCTCTTGGAGATGAAAAATCATCGGATGCAACGACTTCGCATGGTATAGGAAGCAGCCTAAGTTCTCGGCCATTGGGAATCGGGAAAGATGCGACCGTACCATTTCATCTCCTATCGTTGAGGAAGGTGGAAGTCCCTGTTCCTATGGATCCTCCTG
>JAISBO010000085.1 GCA_031266155.1 Puniceicoccales bacterium | reverse complement strand
TTGTCATTGAATGGCTCAGGCACAATTGCATTGTGTACAGAAAGGGCCATCAGCGTTTCTCTTGACACATCGCCTTCTATCGCATTTTCAAGGCTCGCAATAGTTTTGGCAACATTGGGTGCTGCATAACTTGTTCCGCATCCGTCAACAATGTGCCCATTCTCATTTACCGAAAAAAGTCCGTGTCCCTCTGTGGAGTGTACCGTTCCAGAGCCGCCGACGTGTGCTAAATCGGGTTTTAATCCGGTTCTTGAACTTACACCTCGACAGCTATAATTACTTAGACCATAAGGTACAATGCCATTGACCGCCGGTGGATTTAGTGCGGAAACGCTGATATTCCGACAACTCTCTGCCGGAACTTTCAAGGAGTCATTTCTTGTTGAAACAAAGGTTTTCAATACCTCAACAGGATCGAGCGGCCATTCTTTCCTAATATGGCTGGGATGGGTATTACCAGCAGATATGACGAAAATCACATCATTATCTTCTGCAATTTTATCCAAAATCTGTGCTGGAATACTATATTCGCTTGACGTAACATGAACTTCGATATTCAAACTAAAATTAAAAACCCGCACTCCTGTTCTTGCCTTCAACTCTTGTACCGCTATTTCAAGTTCATTAAAAAACTCCAATGGCTTCGAGTAGTAAGAATCATAATGTAGTGAAGGTAAAATATCTAAGTCAATAATATGACAGCCATTATTTTCTTTGCATATTTCATTGCCATTTAGGTCTTTGCCCAAAACAGCTATCCCGGCAATAAAGCTCCCGTGATGCTCATTTTTGTCATCGGGACTAATAAGCCCCCACCTGTCTATAAGCCAATCGCCAAATACATCTGAAACACCGCCATCGACAATACACAACCGTGGATAACTGGCATTCCGATCAATACTCGGCATAGTCGCAGTTGTTCCCTTTCGGGAAGAACCAGAAGGATTACTTGTTGTAATGATTGGAGGGAGTGTTACTCTTCTAACCAGCGGATGTTTATCCAAAAACTCCAGTAGCTTAGCGTGCAGTGTCGCATTAAGATTTACAGGCTTGCGGGTACTACTTTTTGCTGCCGATGATTGTACAGGAAACATCTGAACAACAGGTGTGCCACCTTCTTCCAATTTAATCCCAAACAACACGGCAGCCCCTTTGTCTTGTCTGATTTTGAGAGCAAATAATCCCGAATCAAAAGACTCTAATCCATTAATGAAACTGCTGAATAGTTTTCTTTTGGAAACAGATAATGTGTCCCAGTCTTTTTTAGCCGGAGGATCATCAAATAACTCAACGAGATAGGAACCGCCCGAACGGGGGTCAGAGAGCCAATCTATTGCTTCTTTGACGGAAAATTTCCGTTTATCATTTTTGGTATGCGGTGAGATATGGTCTATCGCACCGATCTCGCTCCGTATGCGACTTGGATTGGCAATCTCCTTTCCTTGATATTCTTTCGTTCGTGTTTCTGTCTCGGCTCTATCCATTCGAGTAGTTACATTATCAATACTTCCTGGATTAAGTTCAACAAATAACTCGCCCAAGTCACCTGCACCGATGATTGGAGCAATATCAGGATTAAACATCGCTCTTGAAGGGCGATGGCTTTTAGCCAATGCCGACTGCCTCAATGTGATTTTCGCATATGAAACGGGAGCGAATTCATTGGTGAGTTGCATTTCTCTAATTTCGTGCAGTTGTTGAGATAAAGATATTCTATGATCAACAAAACCAGCATCTTGATTCTCGAAGAAATCCGTAGATGGACCTCCCCCGACATTTTCAACGTCTGCGATGAAGTCATTAGTGTTTAGCACCACTTGGATTGGACTATTTGCCATAATTATTTCATTTTTGATTTTAATTTACTCAATGAAGATGTGGTCATTCCGAATAATGGAGCAATATCAACTTGCTTAAAAGAGTATTTGTCATCTTCAATAAGAGCATTTATGAACTCTTCTTCATTATTCAGTATAATGTTCCTTTTATTCTCGTCCACTCGCCCCGAATTTAACAAAGCAAACTGTCTAATGGTGTGGGCAAATGTCATGTTATTGTCTATCACAGAGGATCGTTTAATCCACTTTGCTAATGTTTCAACATCTGCTCCTGTTGAATCATCAATACACCACGCGAACAGTTTTATTTCGTTGTCTGCAAATTCCAGTGGCTGCAAAAACTTTCTTAATAAAGACATTACCACTTTCGACGATGGCTTGGGAATTTCTATTTGGATGTCAAATCTCCTCCAAATGGCAGGGTCGAGTAAACTCTCATGGTTAGTAACCCCAATAGTGAATCCTCTATTTTTTCTGCTGTCTAAGCATTGTAGCAAGGTATTCACAACTCTTTTAACCTCGCCAACTTCCTGTGGATCATTTCGAAGTTTTGCTATGGCATCGAACTCGTCAAGAAGAAGGACACAGTTGTATCTATCTGCAAAGGCAAATAGATTTCCGATATTCTTTGCCGTAGTCCCAAGGAATGAAGACATTAGACCCTCCAAGCGAGCCAGTACCACCGGAAGACCGATTTGTTTTGCTATCCATTTGGCTAAATGCGTTTTTCCTGTCCCGGGAAGTCCATATATCAAACAAGAACTTGCAGGATATGCCTCTATCTCAACTAATTTATCGAATTTTGACCATTCGGCAATAATCGAAAATATAGCTTCTTTTATCGCATCTTCAAAAACCGGAATTTCGTCAGGTAGATCATCCCCAAAATAAATTTCAGCTAACGGCGTTGAAGTTTCCTTGTCAACGGGTATGGGGGTTTTCGATGTCAATTCATCTCCTTTTCCAATGGCAAACGATTGTTTAATTTTACTAGGGGTCATCTCAAGTGCTTTTTGCGAAGGCACCAATAAGGCATCAAGAGATTTGGCTTCTTTGCTATGCCCTTCTTTTTTCAAAGCCTCCTTTAATCGTATGATCTGCTGTACCACGGCACTATTCGGTGTTGATAACGCTGAACGACAAAGGGCTTGTATGATATTAAAATGTTCCATCAGAGGATATTTTTTGATTTATTTCTCCGCAAATATACGCGATTATTTCCATAATCACAAATTAATTTCCTTTTCTGCATAAAAAATTTCCGATAAATAGATAGAAATTTCCTGTGATTAAATTTTGAGACTATTTATGAGTTGCTTAAGTGGTTTGGCTACTATTTTCCGACTTCAGCGCCACTCCCGGCCACAAGCCGCCACCCTATTGAATCCTTGTAATCAGCCCATTATCCCAAAATGTCCATTAACCGGATTCTGGGTAAAGTTCATCGACACGTGAAGAAAGTTTAATCATCCAATTCCGTCGATTCATGTGCAGGGCCATCTTCACGATCGTTTTATCACCCGCGTGCTCGATAATGGCGGGAATGACGAGCATTTTGTGCCAGAGAGTTTTCAGCCTGTTACGGACATTTCCACCGATGACAAGCTGCTTGAAGAGACTCATGAAGTTATAGGCAATGGTCATCAACCTTAACGAGGCTTCCGTTCCCTCGAAGCAAGCTTGATTCATTTTGTCCAGGCTGTAGTCGTATTTAAGTTCTTTAATGCGGTTTTCACAGGTGGCACGCCCGCGATAAAGCCGCCAGACATCAGCGGCGCTTAAAGTCAAGGAGGTAACATAACAGGTATAGCGATAACCGCTGATTTCCAGGTCATCTTCAAAAAGCGAGAGTTGTTTGCCGACAGCCTTGGGGCGGGCGCTGATTTTCTGGCGCACGGTGATCATTCGCCGCGGCCCTTTCCAGCCTCGTGCCTGGTACTCGAACCCCGTGATCTCTATGCCGTCTTCTATTTTTAACCAACTGCCTCGAGCGGCTATTTTTCTTTGAATGATTTCATACATCGGGACGGCCGTGATATAATCGATGGGGGTATCCCGGTTTTCCAGGAATTCAAATATATCCTTGCTGTAAAATCCTGAATCCAACCGTAATAAACCTATTTTCTTGTCCCCGGCAAAAGAAAGGGTTTCTTCCAGGAATGCCTTGAAATTGTTGGCCGTGTGCGCGTCGCCGGGGCGTAACCAAAAGTTGGCGACCATCTCGATGTCGGCGATAAAGGCCATGATCGGGTGTTGCGATTTACGACCCGGCTTGTGCTTGTTATATCCCTTGGCCGCGCCTTCCTGTTCCCCGTAACGGGTGATGACCGACGAGTCCACGTCCATGGTGAAATTATCGAATTTCAGGTTCTCCATGATCCAGCGGTAAAGGCCCCCGAACACGATTTGACTCGTCGACATGTCAAACTTGCGGAAGTATCGTTCAAAGGCCTTGTGTTCCGCCATCCGTTTCCAGCCGTACAGCCGTCGAAGGTTATCGTCTAGACGGGTTATGTCCAGGTGCGCGTAACGCTCCACGCCACACCAAAGGCCACTCATGAAGGCTAGAAATAACTGCGCCGGTGGATAGCCCCTGTTTGACCCTTGCACCGGAAGGGGGAGGCCGTGTAAATAAGAGATAAAACCGCTTCGATCCAGCACCTTCTTCAACATGGAAATCCCGCCCCACGAACTGATTTCAGCGTCTATAAATTGTATTTCCGTCTGCATCGTGCTATTGTTTTTTTTGCAAATTTACTCGATTAACGCGATACATGTATCCCTGTATTAGATTTTTATCCACCTGTTTTTCTAATGGTGTCCATTAGAAAGTTTACCTCGAATTTCTCGT
>JAISBO010000083.1 GCA_031266155.1 Puniceicoccales bacterium | reverse complement strand
CAAAATCCACTGGAAACCCCATACAGAATGCCCGCCACAATCGCCAATAAAAATTTTAGTTTTGAGTCTTTCAAAAAACTAAAATACTTCAAAAATCCAGCTCTTTTGTAAAAATTATTACGACATTTTCCCCAAAAATTCATCTTCATCTTTCGTTACCATGGCCAATAACAGTCTCACAAAAATTTGCCATTGCAATAATTAAAATTTTTGCAGGACTATGTCCATGTTTCGTCATGTAATAATCTTTGGGACAACGGGATCAGTCGGAACAAGTACGCTAAATGTTATCAGGCGTAATCGCCACCATTTCAATGTGGTTGGCATAGCAGCGAATACCAGCGTGGAAAAGCTAGCACAAATAGCCCATGAATTTAGCGTTCCGAATGTTGGAATTTTCGACAAACACGCCTTTGCCGGAAAAGACTCACTGTTTAAACGGGGGACACGTTTTTTTGTAGGTGAAGATGGTATATGTGAACTCGCCAAGCTTCCCGAAGCGACTGCCGTGCTGATGGCAATGGTCGGAATTGGGGGGTTGAGGCCGACCATGACCGCCCTTGAAAGTAAAAAAACTCTTCTTCTTGCCAGCAAGGAAATTCTCGTCTCCGCTGGGAAATTTGTCATGGAATCTGCCAAGAAAAACAATGTCCAAATATTGCCCGTAGACAGTGAACATAATGCCATTTTTCAATGTTTGCTGGGGAACGACAATGATTTTGTTGATAGGTTGATCCTAACCGCTTCGGGGGGACCATTTAAAAATTTTTCACGGCGAGAGATGGAAAACGTCAGCGTCGAACAAGCCCTTCGCCATCCGATTTGGAACATGGGAAAGAAAATTACCATTGACTCAGCAACGATGGCCAACAAATCTCTGGAGATTGTGGAAGCCAAATGGCTATTCGACGTCCCCGGGGACCATATAGATGTGATAATTCATCCCGAAAGTATCATTCATTCAATGGTAAAGTTCTGTGATGGATCCATAGTCGCTCAGATGTGCCCACCGAACATGGAGTATCCCATTGCAAACTGCCTATTCTTTCCGGAGAGGGAACGGCTAGCAAAGCCGAGTATCAATTTTGCCGAACAAGGCGGGTTAAATTTCTTTGCCCCAGACGCTACAAAATTTCCCTACCTGGCTATCATTCACCAATGTTTACAAGCAGATAACAATGCCTGTGCCGTTTTCCAAGCGGCCAACGAAGTAGCCGTCGATGAATTTCTAAATCACGGGATAAAATTTACACAAATCAGCGAAATAGTGGCTAGGACATTGGATATCTATTCCGGAGAACCCATGACATCCCTTAAAAGTTGTGAAGAATCTGTTATAAAAGCACGCAGGACTGCTAAAGTCATCATCAATGGGCTCAACTAATTATCGTCTATGCTTGCAATTCGATGACTTTAGCCATTCTTGGTGCCATGTTTGAAAATTTCTCAAAAACTGAAACGGCAAGGAAAACGTTTTTGTTCGACAGTTGCCGCTGTTTTTGTGGAGGAATAATAGAGGCACTGTTTAAAAACCTTGCACTGGTAATTGCTATTCGGATTTTTCATGCATCAAAAATAGCCAAATCATTTTTGGTTTCCGCTGGTTTTGTTGGATACTTTATCACCACTATTACTCAGGCTTTTGCGAGCAAACAGACAGGATTAACCACCATGGACTTTTGTAAAAGGTATATGCTTACCCTTGCACTGCTTATTTTTGCTTCAATTTTCGTAAAGTCCCTCGCGGTATTTCTAATCTTGATGGTGCTGGCCACCATGATTTTCAAACAACCCGTACCCTTGATAGAAGATGCCTATGGCCAAAATTATTCTCCCCAGGAACGGGGCAGTCGGCTGGCATTTGTCCTGATGGTCATCCCTTTGTCCGCCATAATATTTTCCCTCATTGGTAGCAAGCTGATGGATTTCAATTTGCAAAATTACAAACTAATCCTTTTCGTAGTATCTCTGTCAGCCGTAGGCTCGGCGATGTCGTTTGCCCAAATACCATCCCGGATCTTGCCGCAACGGAAGGGGAAATCTATATTTTCTAACCTGAAGATCATTTTTCAAGATAAGTTATTCGGCATGATATTGCTTTGGTGGTCATTTGCGGGGGTTGCCACTCAAATGTTAAACCCTCTGCGTACAGAATTTCTTATCAATAGCACATATGGGATAAACGCCTCCAACATATTCGAAACGGTTGCTTGCATGGCCATTCCCTATACGTTTAGAGTTTTAAGTTCACTGCTATGGGGATATTTTTTCGACAGGGCAAAACTCATAACCGTCAAACTAATGGTCAACCTCTTTGCGATTCTTGGATTTTTACTATTTTTTCACTGCAAATCAAGAAATCTTATCATTTTAGCGTCCGTATTTGCTGGAATTGCCTGGGGAGGCGGAGAAATAATTTGGTGCCTGTGGGTAACAAAGATCGCTCCCAAGGAAAATTTCAGTGTCTATATGAGTACAAATGTTACCATCGTCGGGCTGAGGGGATTATTAGCACCATTTCTGGGATATGGCCTATCCCATTTTCTAACATTGCAAGAAATAAGCTATGTGGGCTCAACCTTCGTCTTGATATCTAGCTTGGGGCTTTTTTCACTTAGAAAACATCCGCGATTTACTAGGAACAACATACAATGATTCTGGGATACTACATTCATAGCATTAACCCCTTTGCCTTTAAATTTCCCGAATGGTGTTTTATTGAAGGAATTCGTTGGTATGGCGTTTTTTATTTGCTGACGTTCGGGTTTATGTTTTTTGCACTAAATTTTTATTCCAAAAAAAGCAAATCCCCCCTGTCGAGGGAACAAAATACATCTTTTCTAAGCTATGTAATCGCAGGTGTAGTGTTCGGCGGTCGTATGGGATACATGCTCCTATATTGTCCGAGCATATTTATTCATAACCCATTGGAAATTTTCGCTATCTGGCATGGTGGAATGTCTAGTCACGGAGGGTTTATTGGAACTATTATCGCAATGGTTATTTTTTGTAGAAAAAATAATCTGCCTTTGTTCTCCCTCGCGGATATCTGTTCAACCATTGCACCTTTCGGTTTTTTACTTGGTCGCATCGCAAATTTTATCAACGGGGAACTCTACGGTAAAATCACAAATGTCAAGTGGGCAGTAATCTTTCCGCAAAGTGGCTACTCTCCATTGCGTCTTTCTGCAATTCCCGCTCGGCACCCTTCCCAGCTCTACGAAGCTTCCCTCGAGGGACTACTATTGCTTATATACGTGCAAATCCGCTTCTGGACCGGGGAAAAGATTACTCCTGGGAAGCTCAGCGGAGAGTTTTTAATATTATACTCAGTTTTTAGAATTTCCATGGAATTCTTTCGTGAACCCGATGCACAACTAATCCTTGCCATATCCCGCGGGCAATTCTATTCAGTTTTTTTACTGTTATTTGGCATAGCTTTACTGCTCAAAACATGCCACCCAATGCGACAACGATAACAGCAAACCTCCTCGATTTCTTACCATAGCCATCCGTTTTGTCGAAAATGGTTCAAATCATTGAAGTATTTTTACGTGACACTATCGGTATGTCAGAACTAGACCGTGAATTAGTCGTGACCATCCATCCACTATCACAAATAACATTAATTTAAATGGCAGAGAAATGGTCATTGGAGACACCATCATCATACCGAGAGCAAGCAAAATGTTGGAAACGATGAGGTCAACGGCAATGAAAGGCAAGTATAATAAAAATCCTATTTGAAACGCTTCCGTCAACTCAGTAACCGTAAACGCGGGAATGAGGACAATCAGATCTTCCGATTGCAATTTTTCTGCATCTTGCAGCGGCCATAGTTTGCGAGCAGTTTTCAGGAAAAATGCCTTATGTTTTTGGTTGGAATGTTTGTCCAAGAATTTTTGAATCGGTGCTTGCAAGGTATTGGCAACGGCCTTTATCTTTTCCAATGAGTCAAATTCCAGTGGAATATTTGCCCCCAAAACCCCTATTTCTTTGACCACAGGGAACATCACATAGATGCTTAGCATAATCGCTAACCCATTGAGTACCATATTCGGAGGTACCTGTTGAACACCCAATGCATTCCGAACTAGGTTCATAACAACAACCATTTTTACAAATGACGAAATCAACAAAATCGCAAATGGTGCCAGCGACAGCGCGATTAATAGTACGATTATCGTTATTGGATTTAATGATATCTCCGTCATGCTATATAAACTCCGTTATTTGAACTCCAATATTGCCATCCACACTAACCAATTTGCCATATCCAATAAGCTTACCGTTAGCCCTTATTTCAACAGGTGAGTTGACGGGGTTTTGAGAAAGAAAGGTATATCCCGGCTTTATCGACTTTAATTCTGCAAGTGTTATAGTTTTCCTGACGGTTTCAAAGGTTAAATCGAGCATTAGAGAATCTACCGCTTCTCTCTCTACCCGCTTTACTTTTATCTGTTCGGGGGGAATGGAAGGGGCAGGGACTTGCGAGTCTTGTTCCCCAGGTTGCTCCACGACGTCGGCGGATTGTTCTGCCGGTTCTTCTTTGGTAAACTCTTCGGCAGGTTTCTCCTCCACATGGGACTCGGCAACATCTTCAGCCTTTGGGTTATCTGGCTCTGAACCTTCCTGCTTTCTGTCGTCGGATGCTTCGTCTAATGGAGTCGTAGACGGATCCTCCCCATTATTTTCTGTTTCTCCATTTTCACCCGAAACGTTGTTAAAATCTGCATTCTCTTTTTCTTGCTCAGTAGCATCTTCGGATACTAGATTACTTGGCAAATCTTCTTGTTTCGCATTTTCCGATGATTCATCGGAAGCTCCGTCGGATGGAGCCGCAGATGAATTCTCATCGGAACCTAAAGTATCTTCCGTTTCCTCTTCTTTTTCTGCTCCATGGTCATCTCCGCCATCATTGTCCTTACCCAAAGCGTCGTCAAAATCTGCCTTTCCCTCCATCTCGTCGGCATTCTCCAATTCATTTTCTGTGTTATCTGACATCGCCGGTCTCTCCTCTCTTAAGTTTCAATAAAATTAATCTTCCAAAATCAAATTATTACCTTCAATTTTCCCATAAAACTTCATACCATTCA
>JAISBO010000079.1 GCA_031266155.1 Puniceicoccales bacterium | reverse complement strand
GAAGCAATCCCCCATATCGCTTTCAGAAATGCCCTCCTAACCATGCCAATTTTGACCTTTGTTGGCTTGCTGCTGTCACTTTTTATAAAAAAAGGAATTGATAAAAGAGCACTCCGTGACATGAGGAGTCAGAAGTATGACGGATAAATTATGCCTTTTTACGGTGAGATTGCGTGTTAATAACAAGAGGCTCTTTCTTCTTACAAAAGGAAGGGAAAAATATTGCTAGGAGCATTCATATGAAAAATATATGTAATATTTTGGTAGCATTACTTTTGGCGGCGATTTGTGGGGTCTCTGTTTCTTTCTATTCCAATCATAAAAGGGCCAAGCAGGAAATAAGAAGATTGAGGTTAGAAGTTTCTCATTATTATAATGGGCTATCGGAAGCGGATGCAATTTTTGTTAGGAAAGTACTGGGTGAAGATTTTTTACGGGCGTTTTCTTTACACAAGGTTCTACTGGAAGACCAACATTTTATATTTTGTGACCTAGTAATGTCCGACGCAGTCAAAATGATTGCTAACGAATTTGGACATAATTCATACGATTTTTCCAACATAGATTTTAAAGAGGGAGATGTGGTGATCGACATCGGAGGAAATGTTGGGATGATTTCCATTTTCCTAGCTAAAAAGTTCCCATTTTTAAAGATTTACGCATTCGAGCCAGTGAAAGAGAATTTTGAGAACTTTAGAAGAAATATTAAACTGAATAAAATCCCCGACGGGATTATTATCGTAGAAAATTTGGCAGTTACCAAAGACGCAAGAACCGTTAATTTGAATATTAATATGACAAATTCAGGAGGATCGGGCCTGTGTGCGGAGAAAGAAGCTGACAGTTCCCAAAGCTGTGATGTGCAGTCTGTGACGCTAGAGGATATATTTGCAAAATTCGCCTTAAAATCCTGTAAGCTATTAAAAATCGACTGTGAAGGGTCGGAATACGAAATTTTGTACAATGCCGATAAAGATATTTTGAAAAAATGTGAGCATATGAGGGGAGAGTTTCATGAATGTGACAGCATTAGAAAACAAGGATACTCTATTGCCGCATTGGAATTATATTGCAAGGGAATAATAGACGAAGTGCTGGTGGACCATCACGGAGACCGTTAGGACATGAGGAATTTTTCCAAACCATAGAAAAATCTAGAAAAAGGCATTTTTACTATCTGCCTATTTCGGGGCGATGAACGGCGAGAAACTATTCCATTGTCGACAAAATTTTGCGCAGTTCTTCCCGTTTGAGAGTGTTTTCCCGTAGCATTCTTTTGGTTCCTTCCACAATATGTGTAGGAGCACGGCTGAAAAATTCCCTGTTCGACAATTGTATCTCGTTTAACCTTATCAGCTTGGAAAGCTTTTCAATTTCCCAGGTAAGCTTCTTTTTTTCTTCAACGGTATTGATCCTTGCCACGTGGAGATAAACTGTTCCGAGGGACGTTTGAATGGATGCAAATTGAAGAATTTCATTGGTAAATTCTATTTTTTCTATGCCAACGAGCTTTTGTAATTTGGGGATATAACCGTCTAAAACACTCCTTGCCGTTTCGTTTTTTGGACAAATCAACAGGGACATGCGCTCTTTTAACTCCTGGGACTGCGAAATTAATCGCCGGGATAAATTTAAAAACTCTTTAAGTTGGGAAACCGTATCGACGGAAGTTTCATCCAGGCCAATAATGCCAAATGCTAGCCGCAAATCCTGCGCCGTTTCACAGTAAACGTTTTGCATGCTATGTTGGTCATGTTCGCCCATGTTCCATAATTCATCGGTAATGAATGGCATAAACGGATTTAAAAGCAGAAGCAACTGTCGCATGACGATGTCATGGACCGCTGACACCGTCTTGTTCCCTTCCTTTAGTCTGGCCTTGGAAGCCTCTACATACCAGCTGCAATATTCGTTCCAAAAAAATGAACTCATGGAATTTACGGCCGCATTGATTTCAAAGTGTTCTACTTGCTTCTCGAATGTGCTGCAAAATTTTATCAAATTTAACAGAATTCCATGGTCATCTATGTCCAGGTCTTGAATGGAAACTTTTGCAATTATGTCGGCCAATGATATTTTAGTGTATGGTTTATAGGCACGGTTTATTCGGCTAAAGCGAAAAGCATTCCATAGTTTGTTGCAAAAATTTCTTCCCAGCTTCAAATTGTCCTCGTTAAAAATCAAATCCTGGCCACTAGCCACGCTTAATAGGATTCCAAATCGTAAACCATCGGCACCGTACTTAGCGATTAAGTCCAGTGGTTCCGGTGAATTTCCTAGACTTTTTGACATTTTACGCCCAATTTTGTCCCGTACAATTCCTGTAAAATATACACTTTTAAACGGAATGCGTGCCTTGATTTCTTCGCTATTCAGAGATTTTTTATTTGAACCCATGAATTCCATGCTGGCGATGATCATTCGGGCCACCCAAAAGAATATGATATCGGGGCCCGTTACTAACACATTGGTTGGGTAGAAATATTGGAAATATTCTCTGCGCATTTTTTCCTGGTCTGGCCATCCGAAAACGCCAAATGGCCATACCCAGGATGATGCCCAGGTATCCAAAACATCCTCGTCTTGTTCCCAGTTCTCAATGTCCAAGGGGCCATCAACGGAAACGTGCCAATTGTTGCTGTCGCTGCGATCGGAATTCTTTTTGTACCAAACGGGAATGCGATGGCCCCACCATAATTGGCGACTAATACACCAGTCTTGAATATTGTCCAGCCAGTGTAAATAGGTTTTTTCCCAATGTTTTGGATAGAATTTTATAAATCCTTCCGAAACCGCACGTTTCGACTCATGGACCTTTGGGTATTTTAGGAACCACTGCTCGGAAAGCCTTGGCTCAATGGGAACATCTCCCCGTTCGGAAAATCCGACGTTATTTTCATATTCCTCTATTCTTACCAATGCTCCAATCGCTTCCAATTTTTCCGCCGTTTTTTCCCGGGCAGCAAATCTGTCTAAACCAGCAAATTCACGGCCGGCTAGGGCATTTAAAGATCCATCGGCATTTAAAGTATCAATTATCGGCAAATTGTGTCGCTGGCCGATTGCTAGGTCTACAGAATCATGGGCAGGTGTAATTTTCAAGGCTCCGGTCCCGAAATCTTTAACGACGTCGCCATCCGCAATGATTGGAATGTCTGCTTCATTTAATGGGCGTCTACAATGTAGTCCAACCAGGTTTTTATAGCGTTCATCTTCTGGATTGACAGCAATCGCCACATCCCCCGGAATTGTTTCCGGGCGTGTGGTAGCAATTTCAATAAACTGTCCAAGCCGTTCCACGACTTCGTAGCGGACATAATATAACTTACTTTTTTGTGGCTTCATGATGACTTCCTCATCACTTAGAGCCGTCAGTGTTTTAGGACACCAGTTTACCATCCGTTTCCCGCGGTAAATATATCCGCGTTTATATAGCTCAACGAAAGCTGTCAATACTCCCCGGCTGTAGCTTCCATCGAGGGTATGGACTTGATTTTTGAAATCACAGGACACTCCAAGACTTTTCAGTTGTGACAAAATAACCCCGCCATGTTTGTCGCGCCATGCCCTGGCGTGTTCCAAAAATTTTTCACGTCCAATTTTCTTAGGATTGATAGCATTTTCCATCAATTCTTTTTCAACCTTTACTTGCAGAGAGATTCCTGCGTGGTCCGTGCCAGGAATCCAGGTGGCACATTTGTTACAATGCCTAGCGTGCCGCATGAACACATCCTGTAAAGTTTGGTTGAGCAAATGCCCCATATGCAGTACGCCTGTTACATTCGGAGGGGGCATCAAAATACAAAAAGACTCCTTCCCATTATCCACTGTTTTGTCAAAGCAACAATCATTCAACCATTTGGCCGTCCATTTTTCCTCTACCTGTTTGGGAATAAAAACCTTATCTAGTGCTTCCATTAGCCGACCAAGAAAGTTTTTTTAGTAAAAAAGTCGAGGGTAAATATCTTTTTTCCCAGACCACGACCCATAAAAATTCTTTTTTCAGGGTTGCTTTTAGTCGCAGAGCCATATGAACTAATATAAAATCAAAATTTGCTTTTTTTAAAAAACTGAATTTAATTTTAGGGAAATATGTATCAACTTACCTTCAGTGAACAAAGTCTTTCGGAATTGGATAAATTCGCAAAGGATGAACAATTGCAGATGGTTAGTCTCATTAGCGAACTCTCGGCGAAAGCATTTAAATACGAGGATTCGGGCATTCCTAGCTTCTGCCGCGATGGGAAAACATACTATCGCTTGAAAGTGGATACGCTTAGGGTATATGTCGAAAAAATTAATAGCGATACTTTGTATTGTCACTACGTTCTGCCACAACATACCCTGTCGGATTTCCTATTTAGGGCAAAATTTCCAATTAGTGAAATGCAAATGATCGAGCAGCATTCATCTTTTTGGAAATATTTAGAATCATTGAAAAACGATACCAGGAAACACTGACAATATTGGGAAACATTGGGGAGATATGACATCAAAAGTTTTTGAATTATCGACAAATGGAGATTGGGCCGCCATATTTTTTTTGCTGACGGCAATCTTCTTGAATCTTAGGCGGCACATTGGAAGTCCAAAATTTGCGCTTATTAACATATGGGCTGTAAGAATTTTCTGTTCATTGTTTTTTTCATTTTTGGTAAACGCATGTAGCGAAGAACCCAAACCAATCCCGCTGCTCATGGTAACGGTATTATTGGTACTCTTTTTGATAGAATCCATGAGATTATGGAGGTTAACAAACATTTTTGCAAAAATTGATATCCCCGTATTTCCAAGGTTTAGGCAATGTACAGAAAGTTTCGTTTGGCCAATAGGAAAATTTTTCGACCAAACCCGGCAGTTGATTCTTACCCATAAATTTAGCGAAAAGACCCTATTAAAAATAGGGAACGATGATTGTTTCGTCATGTACTCTCCCATATTCTATGGGGACAATCAACATTCGCGGTTGCAAATCATTTTTGATTTTCTTCGCAACGGGTGTCCGATGTTGAATTGCATACTTACTTCATTTACCAGGGATGGGAAAACGATTGTGACGAATAACTTGCAGACGGTTTTCGCTAGTTTTTATCCGCAATCGTGGGATGTCAAACGGTATCCGATGGCTTCCCTAGAAAAATTGCTAAAAATTCATGCATCTCGCATTGCAAAAAAGAAAACCATAGTAATCGACGACGAAAATAGCTGGGAAACAATCAACGGGGAGCAGCACCAAATTGAACTAGAAAATTGTGAGGCTGGGTTGTGTGAAAAATTGGAAGAAAATGACAACGTAACACTAACATATATGGGGCGATATCACCTGTGGTGTGACATGTTGAACTATCGATATTTTGGGGGGAGTTCCTAGGGGTGTGCTATGTCAACCTCGAAATGGAGCTCTTCGATGGTGTCCAATAGTTTCCGTATGGATCTTTCATTGTTACAGTCTGCACTGACATGGGCCAGGATAACTTTTTTCCATTGATTGCATTTGTTGTTTTTTATAAAATTTATCGCCATTTCGTTGGGCAAATGGCCATATCGACTGCGAATTCTAGCCTTAATGAAAGGTGGGCGTTTCGTATCCATGGTCAACAGATCATTGTCATAGTTGGACTCGAGTATGAGCAGATCGACATTGGAAACATAGGGTAAAACATGGGATGGAATGTATCCCAAATCCGTCATCCATGCTATGCTATGCATTCCTCCAGTGCTGCCGCCAGCTTCCACGGAAAAAACATACCCCAGGGGGTCAACGGCATCGTGGGGAACACTAAAAGAAACAATGTTCAAGTCATTAAACATCAACCTGTCAGCGGTTGAAAATGTTTGCCAGGGTATGTTAAAACCATATTTATTTTCTATGGCATTAGCAGTATTTTTATTGGCAAAGAAGCTTATGTGTCCAAACTTCGACAGCCCACGCAACCCTTGAATGTGGTCGAAATGCTCGTGGGTTATGAATACAGCACTTACCTGTTCAAGGCAAACATCGCGGGCAATCAACATTTCTTTTATGCGTTTACATGAGAACCCTGCATCTACTAGCACGATGCTGTTTTTGGTCCTTATGAGGCCGCAATTCCCTGTGCTTCCACTGCCCAGCATATCAAATTTCATAGTTGTGCAATTAAGGGCAACATGAAATTTTATTGCTAGAACTTGGCAAGGGAAAACGCTGGCATAAGACAATGCACCAATCAAAAAGTTCCGTCCCCCCCTTTTCCTTCATTTGCCTATCTTACTTTGATGGCAGCTTCCTAGGACAAAAATGAAACATCGAATAATAAAATTCTTTTAAACATTAACCCTTTCCGCAGACAAACTTATCGACAAGTTTTTTGGGAATATGGAAAAGTTTACTAGTTCCTTTTTATCCGAGGTTTTATTCTTATGCGGGATAAAAACCTATAGCATTACATCGAAAGTGTCCGCATACTCCCGCCGAGTCATGTCGGGAATACCGGATTTCGTTGTGTAGATGTACCCTATGCCATGAAGGGTACGTAAAGCATTGGCGTCGGATCCGTTTTCTTTGAGCAACTGACGAATCTTGACGATATATTGATCCAATGACCGGCTTCTAATGTTGGCATACTTCCCCCACACATTATGGATAAGATTACGCCTGCTTAGGATAGTGTTTTCATTGGAGGCAAAATGTTTTAAAATTCCTAACTCCTTCCGCCTTATCGGAATAGCATTACCATTCTTAAATATTATTTGCATCAAAGATGGCTTTACTACCGCTTCGCAAAATTCAAAATCATCATCGCATAGGGCAACATTGCTAGAAACGCTATCCCTATCTCTGCCATATGTCCTTCGCAACACAACTTTTATTCTCGCAATTAATTCCGTAAAACTAAACGGTTTTGTTATGAAATCTTCGGCACCCGCATCGAAGCCTTTTAACTTATAGTATTCATCCGAAAAAGCCGTTAGAAAAATTACCGGAATTTCTACGCGACTACTTTGTAGTTGCTTTATAACGTCAAAACCATCGATGTCGGGCAAATTAATGTCAAGAAGCAGTATGCTAGCGACTTCCTTTTGCAAAAATTCGACGGTACCTGAACCATCATGAAATGTTCGAACGTCCATGCCAGAAAATTCTATTTGCTTTTGCAAGATCTCTGCCAATTTTTTATCATCTTCTGACAGCACAACTAGAGGAGTATTTGTATTCATTTGAATGTAAAATTGGTTATTCTCTAATATGGGATTTTTTAAAAGTCAACAAAATAAACATTTTCTTTCCAAAGAGAACCGCTTTTTGTAAAAATTCTCCGTGAATATGCCTTAAAGAGGTCAAATGTTGTGAAGTAATCGCATGCAACAAAACACTTTGTGGCAGAAAAATGTTGTATGGTATAGAATTGCTGTCATATTGTTAGCCAATGGTTTATGAATATCCATGAATATCAGGCACAAAATTTATTGAAGGAATTCAACGTCCCGGTCCCCTTTGGAAGGGTAGTATTTTCAGGGGATGATTATCAGGCTATTTTAGAGGCTTTACACTTTGACAAGGTCTGTATCAAGGCCCAAGTCCATGCTGGCGGAAGAGGAGCCGGACATTTCAAAAATGATCTTGGCTATGGAGGTGTAAAAATTGCCTCTTCAAAGAAAGAGGCCCTTGATGTTATTAACAGCATGATTGGAAATACATTGGTAACCGAGCAAACGGGAAATGGCGGTAAGATTGTCCACAAAGTATATTTGGCGGAGCCGGTACAAATTTCCCAGGAATACTACGCCGCGATCCTAGTCGACAGAGATCTTCGAAGGCCCGTGCTAATGCTTTCCACGGAGGGAGGTATTGACATAGAAGCCATAGCCGACAGGTCACCGGAAAAGTTACATAAAATAATCATCGAACCTTCCATGGGGCTGACGATTAGTCAAACAAAAGAACTGGCCGACCAAATAGGATTGCCCATGGAACAGGCTCGAGAGTTATCTGACCTATTGTTGCAACTATATGCGTTGTTCGTAGCCAAAGACTGTTCTCTAATTGAGATTAACCCACTTGTCCTAGATAAAAATGGTCATTTTTTAGCAATTGATTCGAAAATAAATTTCGATGACAATGCTCTCCCACGCCACCCGGATATTGTAAAATTGCGTGATGTCGAGGAAGAAAATCCAAATGAAGTGGAAGCGTTGCAGTATAATTTGAACTATATCGCTCTCGGTGGTAATATCGCATGCTTGGTAAATGGGGCTGGGCTTGCCATGGCAACGATGGACCTAATACAGTACCATGGGGGGCAACCGGCAAATTTTTTGGACATCGGGGGAGGAGCAAATGAGGAGCAAATTACCCGAGCCTTCAGAATTATCCTTAAAAATTCAAATATTAGGGGAATTGTTGTTAACATTTTTGGAGGGATTGTAAAATGCAATGCGGTGGCCCAAGGGATTGTAAACGCCGCACAGACAACCTCATTCTCTCTTCCCATGGTTGTTCGTTTTGAAGGGACAAATGTTGAAGAAGGAAAAGAGGTATTAAAAAGCAGTGGCCTAAAAATCACCTTTGCCAATGACCTCGATGATGCTGCCAATAAAATCGTTAACCTGTGCAAATAAAATAATTAATATAAAATCCAACAAATGAGTATCCTGGTCAACAAAGAAACGCGTGTGGCAGTCTGTGGAATCACCGGAAAAGCTGGAGCATTTCACTCGAACCAATGTCTAGAATTTGGAACCAAAATAGTGGCGGGGGTTACCCCAGGAAAGGGTGGTCAAATAACGGCAAGCAATATTCCGATCTTTAATTCGGTTGAAGAAAGCGTAACCAATGAGGGAGTCGACACGGCCTTGATCTTTGTCCCTCCCATGTTTGCAGCTGCCTCGATCATGGAATGCATCGAGGCAAATTTAAAGCTCATAGTTTGCATAACGGAAGGGATTCCTGTGCTGGACATGGTTAGGGTAAGCGTGGCGTTGGAACATTCTAATTCACGCCTTGTTGGACCGAATTGTCCTGGAATAATTTCCCCTGGACTACGGTGTAAAATCGGAATCATGCCGGCCTATATTCACAGGCCTGGCCCCATTGGCATCGTTTCGCGGTCAGGAACGCTTACCTACGAGGCAGTTTGGCAGGTTACCCAACGGGGTAGCGGCCAGTCGACATGCGTTGGGATCGGAGGTGATCAAATTATCGGGATGACACATCTAGATGTGATAAAAATGTTTAATGCCGACCCAGAAACCGAAGCGATTTTGATGGTGGGAGAAATCGGAGGAAATTCTGAAGAGCTTGCGGCTGCCTATATAAAGCAGCATGTCAAAAAACCAGTCGCCGCATTCATTGCTGGGGTAAGCGCACCCCAAGGCCGCCGCATGGGACATGCGGGTGCAATAGTATCCGGTAAGTATGGGAGTGCTGAAAGCAAACTGACGGCCCTCCGCGACGCCGGTGTCGCAATCGCAGAAGTTCCTTCAAAGATGGCAGAAGCCTTATGCTCTGTCTATGGGAGATGAGCCTCTATATTTTTTAGGCAATATTATTCTACTAGTTTTTGATTTTGAAATCATTTTCGCACCTAATTATATCACGTTTTTAAATTTTTGTCTTGCAAAGTGCCGTACTTTCCCATTGATTTCCGGCCAATGGAAGAAGAAGCCAGTACAGAGTCGCAATTGATAAAGAATGTTTCCCCATTGGAACTGAAGTATACGGATGTTGAGAGGCTATCCATGGTTGTTACGGGAACGGGGAAAATTTTGGCACGGAAGTTTACCGGATTGACAGCACATCAGCAACGCCATGTCACGCGGATGATTAAACGGGCCCGCAACATGCTTCTGATGAAATAGAGCATTCTAATGAATGCTGACATTGCTGCCGCATCCCGGGAATTGAAGGGGGGAGGAGTGGTCGTTTTGCCCACGGAAACTGTATACGGCCTTGCAGCCAATGCACTCGACGAAAAAGCGGTCAGGAAAATTTTTACCATTAAAGGTCGTCCATTAAATAACCCATTAATTTTGCACGTACTGGATAGTTCCTGGTTGGTACGGTATAGCCATGGGGAAAAATATCTAGTACGCGTTGAAAAAATTACCGGGGCATTTTGGCCAGGTCCAATCACCATAATTCTCCCCAAAAAGGCAATCATTCCGGACATTGTAACCTCTGGATTCGACACGGTTGCAATCCGTTGTCCTGACCATCCGATTTTCCGAGAAGTTCTGCGGGCCTCGGACCTGCCTTTGGCTGCTCCGAGTGCTAATCCATTTGGCTATGTCAGTCCAACTTGCATTGGACAGGTAAAGGCAACCCTGGGTGATAGAGTAAAAATAATGCTCGATGGCGGTGAATGTACCGTTGGCTTGGAATCGACAATTTTGGACATAACCAGCACGGTTCCCAAGATTTTAAGGCCAGGAGCGATAACTGCCGATGCCATTTCCAAAGTTTTAGGAGAAGATGTTATTGACTATGATGTTCAGATCGTTTCCGAAAATCCGAATGCCCCTGGTCAACTGAAACAGCACTATTGCACCGATACTCGCCTGCTTCTGTTTGAATATGGAAACAGGGATCTTTTGCAATATTTCGCTGGGAAAACGGCCGTTGTGTTTATGCAAAGGCCAGAAAATTTCGATGGCATTGCGAAAAATTTACAACTTCCGACAGAAGCTATCTCTTGGTTCAGCGACGATGGTAATTTAAACGGAGTAGCCAAGAACCTGTTTTCTACCCTTCAGCGACTCGACTCGGCACACTACGATACCATTTTGTGCGAACGGCCTCGGCGGACAGGAATCGGAATAGCGATCGATGACAGGCTATCACGGGCAGCTGCGAAATTTAGACAATGAACTCCACTGAATATGCTTGAAAATCAGTGCTCAAAAAGAAATAAGGCCGGAAAATTCTTTGATGTTATGTTCGGCGGTGTGATATTCTTCTTTCAATTTTTCACTAAAAAAACATTTTATTGTCAATGATTTTGGAAAATTTTATTGTCAATATGGCCACGTTATTTGGCCTTGGGAAATTCCCGATTATGCCGGGGACGCTTGGGTCATTTATGGGATTACTGTTTCATATTATTCTCATACAACACTTGCCGGTTTTGCCTATGACCTTTACGCTCATCACCATTATTTTGCTGGCCATCGTGATTTGCGACATGGCGGAAAAGGCGATCGGAGAAAAAGATCCGAGCCGTGTCATCCTCGATGAGTTCGTCGCGATGCCCATCTGTTTCCTGGGCATAAAACATTTCGTCCCGGCGACAGTTGCCATGTGGAAAATTTGGGTACTTGGCTTTGTGATTTTTCGTATTTTTGATATTTTGAAACCGTTAGGTATAAAAAAATCACAGGATCTTTCGGGGGGGATAGGTATCGTTGTCGATGATGTCATTGCTGCAGCCTATACAAATGTTACCACGATTTTGATTTGCTTGACTATTCGGTAGTTGGCAACAGTTTCAAAGAAGATGAAGGCATTCCTAATCTGTCTGGCACCGGCTTTACTGGCAATAATATTTTTTGGAGGGTCGATCTTGATCCACGAAATAGGGCATTATGTGCTGGCAAAGAGAAGGGGGCTGTTGGTTCCGAAATTTTCCATTGGTTTTGGTCCAAAAATATTCGGATTCAGGGTGCAAGAAACGGAATTCGTAATTTCCCTGTTACCTTTTGGGGGATATGTGGCAATCCCACAGCTGGCTGATTTGCATGAAGTCGAAGGAAGATTTGATCTGCCAGATGATGCGAAACCGGCTACCTGTTTAGACAAGGTTAGCATCGCATTTGCAGGGCCGCTGGCCAACATGCTGTTGGCGTTTGGTCTGGCAATGGTTATTCATTTCATCGGACTTCCGGTCTTGGAAGAGGCACTGACCACCACCGTCGGATACGTTGCACCGACATTAACCATGGCTGATGGATCCCAGGTTCAGTCTCCGGCATCCAAGGCGGGGATTCTTCCGAAGGATAAAATTTTGTCCGTAGACGGGCATGGGGTAAAAAAATTCGATGAAATTGTACAACTTATCGCCCTCGGAAATAAAAAAAACAGCCGCAAAGAACCATTGGCAACCATTGAACTCGAACGCGATGGTGTAAGGTTGCAAGTGTTAGTAAATCCCGTGCTTGTCTCCTCTTCTCAGCAACAGCATGACGCATTTAGGGTCATTGGACTCCATCCCAAACAAACATTGATTGTTGGGGACCTGCGGCATTTGGATAAGACACAAGAACTGGAGCTTAAAAAGGGAGATCGCCTGATGTCAGCCAACGGTGTTCCTCTGTTCCATGCGCAAACGTTGCGCGATATTGCCTCCCAAAATGAGACCATTGCCATGGGAATTGAGCGCGATGGGAATTTTCAGACTGTAAATGTGCCAGTTGTAAAATTAGCCGTTAGGAAACCTTTCTGCGGATTAACTTTTTCGAAAAAACGTTGGAAGCTTGATTTTGTCCCAGCGGATGAAGACATTGTGTCATTGAATCAAGGTCAAGAGAAAAACTTTCCTCGTGTACAAATTTTTTGTAGCAATGAAAAGTTTTTAGCGAAAAATGGTATTGCCAATGGAGACCAACTGGTTGCTTTAGAGGGAAAGAGAGTCTTTTCCTTGGAAAGAATTGGCCATAGCCTAAGGCATAGTGACCAAGCGACGCTAAAAATTTTAACAAAATCTGGAGAGAAAGAACTTTCCATAGAAAAAATTACCGACGTTCATTTGTCCGATATGCAATTTGACCATTTGTGTGGCATAGTATTTGAGCCCAAGTTGATAATACATAGGCCAACAGCAATTCAGCAAATCGTCGATTCGATGGACATTACTTTCAAAACCCTGGGGAGCTTGTTTAGCAAAAACTCTAACGTTTCCGCAAAACACTTGATGGGGCCAGCCGGCCTGATAAAAACTCTGCACGCACTTGCAAAAGCCAACGTTCTTGCCCTGGTGTATTTTGTTATTTTGATCAACGTAAATCTGGCAATTTTAAATTTGTTACCCTTGCCCGTGTTGGACGGCGGTATAATTACCATTGCCCTGTTGGAAAGGTTTACAACGTGGAAATCTTTGAATAAAGTTTTGGCAAAGGTTCAAGCCGTATTTTTTGCCCTACTGGTTGCTCTGTTGGCCTACGTTACCTTTTTCGACCTCAGGCGTATGTGGGTCGAAAGGCAAGCGGCCTTTGAAAACCAAAGGGAATCTCGGCTAATTATACACCATGATTGCTAGACGTAGGCAGACGAAGGAGGTGGCCGTCGGCCATGTTGTCATTGGGGGGAGCAATGACATTAGCATCCAATCGATGACGAACATTCCCACAAAAAACGTGGAAGGTAATGTGCGGCAAATCTGTGAATTGTTCGAGGGAGGCTGTGAAATTGTCCGGCTAGCGGTAACGAATTTGGAGGATGTAAAGTTTTTTGCCGAAATCAGAAAAATTCTGCGGGCCAACGACATTCCAATCCCCATGGTAGCCGATGTGCATTTTTCTCCAGCCATCGCCCTGAACTGCTTGGAAGTGGCCGATAAGGTTCGCATAAATGCGGGAAATTTTTCCGACAAGCTGCTGGGGCCCCAATCGTTTTCAGATGATGAATTCCTCCTGGGGAAAGACAAACTGCAAAAATCCCTGGGCAAATTTTTCCGGAGGGCGAAAGATTTGAAAAAGTCCGTGCGGATCGGAATTAATCACGGATCTCTGGCTCCCCGTATGGTTTACAAGTTTGGCCATGGGGATGTGGCCATGTGGGAAAGTGCTAGGGAGTGCCTGGAAGTAGCCCGGGAAGTTCAATTTGAAGATATCGTTCTGTCATTTAAGACTAGTGGTGTAAAAGAGATGATAGCTGCCAATCGCCTAGCCTGTTCCAAGCTCGATGAAATGGGAAGTTATTACCCCATTCACCTCGGGGTTACGGAGTCTGGCAATGGGGATTACGCCCGCATAAAATCAGCAATGGGCATAGGATGTCTTCTGATGGATGGCATTGGGGATACCCTGCGGGTTTCGCTGACGGAAGATCCCATCAGAGAAATGGAGGTCGCAAAGAACATTTTGCAAGGGTGTGGAGCGAGATGCTATGGTATAGAATTCATCGCATGCCCATCCTGTGGCCGCACATCCTACGACATTCAGTCCGTTCTGGAAGAGCTTAAATCCCATTTGGGAAAACAAACGGGCTCTAGGAATTTAAAGATCGCCGTGATGGGGTGTATGGTCAATGGACTGGGGGAGGCGGGGGATGCCGACTTTGCAATTATTGGCAGTCCAAATGGCACCCTATCCCTGTATCAAAATAGAAATTGTATCCTAAAAAATGTTTCGAGGAAAGAAATTTGTAAAAATTTAACGAAAATTTGCCAATTAAAACTTGACGGCACCTAATTGTTCCATACAATGTCTTTCTACTATGAATATTTTAAACATAAAAAAACGAAATAGTGGTTTCACACTGGTAGAAATACTGATTGTACTCGTAATCCTGTCGGGCATAGTTGCTATGCTTACGAGAGGCACAATGAGCGGACGTCAGGCTGCGAAGGTCAACCAAACGAAAGTAGACATGGAAGGGCGTATCAAAACGGCCGTTATTGCAAGGGTTGCTTTGAAGGGGGTAGTACCTGCAGCTACAGACTTTACTGAAACAAATCTTGTGGTGGGGCAAGATGGATTAAAAGATCCTTTCGGGGAAAATTATACGTTTGATCCTGATGTCCTTGCTAAAAAAGTAACCATCAAACCGGGTCCCAAAGCCACGGATCTAGGCGTCCAAAATGTTGATGTTGATTGCAGTCCATATATTTAATCTTTGGGCCAATAATCAATTCGAAAATTATTTAGCACCAAATGCATTTGGTGCTTTATTCATCAAAAAGTACCATGGGGAAAAACAAACGACAGCCAGGATTCACGATGTTAGAGATAATATTTGTCCTAATGCTGATGGTAGCCTTTACGGCATGCTTTACCATTAGACCGTTTAAAACTAAGGATGATGTCATTTCCAGGACAAAAATCGCCCTGTCAGAAGCCGTATTTCTGGCGAGACTACATTCCATGGCTCCCGGTGCTTCAGCTGAGCTTACTTTGCGGGATGGGAAACTAGAAGTCACAAAAAACTACTGGGGAAAAAAATACAGCAAAGAGTTAGATTCGAGAATTTCGAATTGTAGGTTGGTAAATTTTCCTCTAAGCTGTAAGAGCTCAGCCCTACCTCAGCGTTCCTTTGACGCTGGAACGACACCACTAAATCCAGTGGTTTTTGAAGAAAAATTTTTTCTCCCCTTCCAATTGGAATTTTCACTGGATGGCAGGACATGCTACATTGCCGTCGATATGCATGCACAAATACAAGTATATAGGTAAAAAAGATGAAACCCGGAGACCAAAAAGCTTTTTCTTTGATTGAAGTCCTCTGTGCGATCGCACTTTTTACGACCGCCACATTGGCCATAATAAAATGTTTTATGGAGCATGCAGCTATGCCGAAGGTTGATCAAACGGCCGTTGCCCTAATAGCGGACATAGACAACTGTATGACTCACAGGAAGGATCTGGGGTCTCATAGGCAAGTCCATTGTTTGTTTGCACCGAATGAACATTTTGAGGTAGAATGTAATGAAGCGCCCGGGGGTTCTAATCTCAAACTTTGGACGCTCACCCTAAGCGGTTATCCCCATGTTTCCAAAAATATTGTGGCCCGCTTTTACGAGTATAATGAAGACACTCACTAAGCTTTTCCGCTGACCTCTAGGGCTCGGTCCTAACGTCTTCACTTGCTGATTCTGCAACAACTTTTGACTCTACTTCCGCTTGTATCCTTGGCTGTTCTTTCCGTACGATTATTTCGGTGGAAACCAGTGCGCCATCTTCAAACTCTATGACGTATCCTTCGCGGATCAACCAATGTAAATTTTTGAAAAATTCCTGTCCCACAGATTCTTTGGCAGAGTTCAGGGGAGATACGGCTGCACTTTCCATACCATTGGAAGGTTCTTGTGGTATCGAAGCAGGCGCTTGCGGTACTTGGATGCTCTCTTTTTCGACACCATCGGAAAGATTCCCTGCGCATCCCTGCGTGTATTGTAAACATAGAGATGTGATGGAAATTTTGGGATTGGCATCTATGATGGCGATGATTTTCTGTATATCATCCGTGAAAGTATCCCCGGGCTGCCTAAATTTACGCCTAATCCCGGAGACATAACTGATGCCCGGTTTGCTTCCAATTTTGTAAATTGCGAAACCGGAACGGCCCAGGCGTCCCCGCAAATTATTCGCAAAATTCAGTGGAAAAGATTTCTCTCTGCCAACTAGAACAAAGATTGATTTGCTTAATAAATTTCTCGGCATCCTGGCAAATGTTTCACCGGCAACCCGCACCGAATCATAGCTGGTAATGGCTTGACCCTTGAAATGTTCAACGAAATATTTTTTTATCTCGCCGCTAGATTTCAGCTCTATTTTTTCGGCGGAATCTTCTTGTCCCTTCGGCTTGAAAATTTGCACCTTGGAAGATTGGGTCCGCCAGTTTTCTATTTCTTCCTCGGCCGTAATTTTTTCAATCCTTCCCTTGAACTTCTCAAATGGAACGCGCGGCAAGAATCTATCGTGGTGCTCCAATAAAATTTCTTGATATTTATGGTAATTCGGCGGACACAGAACCTTCCCCGTCATACCGCACTTGTGCAAACAGATAAATTTCCCTGTTGGCGGGGGAATTTCCAGTTCTTCAATGTCAAAGTACTTCCCTGCATAATTCTCTACGGCATGGTTAATCGCTGCATTTTCATTGTCGAAAATGAAATTATCATCGGTGGTCAAATAAAGGCATTTATTTTCTTGGGTATCCTTTTTCTTTACCACCATCGCAAATCGTTCCGGCTTTTCCAAAAATAGCTTGGCCACGGAAAATAGTTCATAGGTCTTATGGGTAGACTTTAGGGTAGAAGCTATGGCATC
>JAISBO010000062.1 GCA_031266155.1 Puniceicoccales bacterium | reverse complement strand
TGAAAAACATTGGCTCCTATTTTCCTAAGAGGATGTAAAAATGAGTCGAGAAGACCAAATTCAAGTCCCGAAATCCTAATGTTTCCACCCGTGATTAGCCCAGCACAAACAAACGTTCCAGTTTCTATCCTGTCTCCAATGATAGCATATTTACAACCGTGTAACGGTTCTCCCCCGTGGATGGTTAGGATAGGTGTACCTATCCCTTCTATTTTAGCCCCCATACGGGCTAAATACCGGCAAAAATCTACGACTTCCGGTTCAACGGCAGCATCCTCAATGATGGTTTGTTCCGGTATCATAACTGCCGCCATGACAACGTTTATCGTCCCCGTCATGGTACTACCCCGTGGACCACTAAGACAAACCGTTGTTCCGTACAAATCTCTCCCATCTAGGGTCCAAATTCCATCCCCTTCGAAAATTTTATAGCCAAGTGCCTTAAATCCTTTGATATGCAGATCAAAAGGGCGATCACCGATCACGCATCCTCCCGGTTTGGGTATGACAACTCTACGTAGACGTCCTAGCAATGCTCCCATCAAACAAATGGAAGCTCGCATTTTTTTTACAAGCGATCCGGGCACTTCGCTCGAAATATTGCGGGCTTGAATTTTTAGCATATGGGAACCGACATAGGAAAAATCAACACCTATGGCCTTGAAAATTTCCAGCATCGTGTCAATGTCGCTCAAGCGGGGAACATTATTTATTATGCACTCTTCATCCGTTAAAAGTGACGCTGCCAATATGGGAAGACATGCATTCTTTGAACCACTAACTTTTACACCACCTACCAGTCGCCTATCGCCTACGATATAAGCAGCTTCCATGGAAATTTATTTTGCTTTTTTTTGAAAAACCGCCCTGCGTACCTTAGCGTCTTGGGTGCGAAAACTGTTTGTTTTCTTTACCGTGTGTCGCTTTTTTTGATTCAAAGCCCTACCCTCTTTTCCTTCGAAATCTTTCGATTTTATGCCAAAAAATTTCAAAAACCTTTTCCAAAACTTAAGTAGTTTGCCCTCAGATTTCGGCGAAGGATGTTCTTCTAACATCATCCTGCCATGGGGTTTGGTTTTCTCTCCATGGAATCTTGGCTTTTGCTCATTCTCCTGTCTAATTGTTTTTTGATGTGAATGGGACCGCTTATCCGACGCAATATGATTTGGTTCTTCCACAATTTCCGTTGACTTTTTTATTGGAGGAACATCAACAACAGGTCTTCCCTGGGAACGAACTCCTATTGCATCATGCTCAACGTCGACAATACTCGCACCTACAGCTACCGCTTCATCATTTTCAGCAAAATTTCTTACCTGCGGAATTCGCCCTCTCTTAAGAGCATAGCGTGCCTGATTTTTTTCAGGGGCTTGCCCATCATCAATTTCCCTAGACTCACCTTCTCCCTGAGACCACTCTTCAAACTCTGGCATAATTTTATAAAACCCAAATCACTAGTCCAATATACACAAAAATCAGACATCATCTGCAATAAAAGGGATTAGCATATCTTGTCGAGAAAAAATCCATCCCATTGGAATAAAATTTTCTAGAAATCAGAATCCTCCATTGGCCGAAAGGCTAAAACTTATTAGTCCGGTAGGTGAAGACTTATTCCACGGAAAGATATTTAAACTTTCATCAGGTCAGAGCTTTTTAGATTAAGACTGCTGTCAATTTCTTTTATTGCAGCATCGGTAATATTTTGGACATCTTTTTCCACCCGTTTCAAATCGTCCTCGCTGATTATTCCATCTTTTTTGGCTTTTTTAAAAAATTCAATGGTGTCGCGGCGAATGGAACGAACCTTAATACGTCCCTCCTCTGCCATGCCATTTGCTACCTTGCTCAATTCTTGCCTACGCTCCCCACTCATTTCCGGCATGACACAACGAATAATCATGCCATTTACAATGGGTGTAACTCCCAAATTAGCTGCTAAAATTGCTTTTTCAACCGCCTTGACACTTTCCTTGTCCCATGGTTGGATTTGTATGGTCTTTACATCCGGAGTTGTTATCGCGGAAATTTCACGTAATTTTGACACCGACCCATATATTTCAACGGATAAATTTTCAACCATCCCGGGAGAAGCTTTACCCGTATGCAATGAATTGAATTCCGTCAAAGTGTGTTTTACGGCAGCGTCCATTGCTGATTTCGTTTTTTTTATTTCTGCATTTATATCCATATCGATTGAAAGTCTTTTGAAGGTTAAAAATTTGAAATCGTAGTGCCAACTACTTCTCCACGGACGGCACGCCCAATATTTTTTAAATCCTTTTGTGCATTCACAATGAGTATTGGTATATCATTGTCCATGCATAGTGAAAATGCCGTGGAATCCATAACTTGCAGGTGCTGCAGAAGGACTTCTTGGAATGAAATTTCATTAAATTTAACGGCATCGCGGTGATGCTTGGGATCTTTGTCATAAACGCCATCAACTTTTGTTGCTTTTATAATGACATCTGCATGCAGTTCGCTTGCTCTGAGAGCAGCTGCGCTATCCGTTGAAAAAAATGCACTGCCAGTTCCTCCCGCAAGCAATACAATCTTTCCGTCGGCCATGGCCTTTTGGGCATGTCTTGGGTAATATGTTTCGCAGACATTCAACATGGGAAGTGCAGAAAAAACCTCTACTGCCACTTCGAGTTTCCTTAAAAAATCTGCAATTGCCATGGAATTTATTATGGTTGCTAACATGCCCATGTAATCCCCCCCGAGGCGGTCGTATCCCCATTTTTCGTTCTCGGACATCCCTCGAAAAATATTACCTCCGCCCATCACAACGCCAATTTCTAATCCCATTCCATGGAGAATTTTTAATTCTTCGCATAGGGCGTAAACGGTATTGAAATTAATGACCGATTCATTGGCTTTATCTTTTAAGACTTCACCGCTAAACTTTATAATTACCCTTTTATACCCTTTCAATGTAATACCTTGTTTAGGTTAACATTCACTACTAAGATCCCTAAAATAGTCAACACAACTTACATCTATTCTGTCACAAATTATCGGACAACAATTGGGAAAATTTAGGCAGGAAAAATATCAAATACATGGAATGTTCATATTCCACTGAGATAATTTGGTAGACAAGCAAATTTCTGCTGCGAACCTGGGTTTACCAATATTTTCTAATTGCATTAAATTTTTCAATTCTTTCCATGGAGGCATACAATAAATGGTAGGAGGCTTTTTGGATTTACACGAAATACAGCAATTGGTAACATTGGTAAAGGATGCAAATCTTCATGAATTAGAAATGGAACGGGAGAATATGCGTCTGAAGATTGTCAATCAGGGAGGTGCCCACGTTACCCAGTCGCCAAACAACGCCATTTCAGCCATAGTACGGGAAGATAAGGCGTCGCATATGGTAAATTTGGAAGATGATTCCAGTTACCATATAATCAAATCGCCCATAGTGGGAACATTCTACAGTGCACCATCTCCAGAATCTCAGGATTTTGTCTGTAGGGATTCTCTCGTCGATACCGAAACCATCGTTTGTATCATAGAAGCCATGAAGGTGATGAATGAAATACAAGCCGAAGTCAAGGGTGTGATTGGGGAGATCTTCATACAAAACGGACAACCCGTTGAATTTGGACAACCGCTGTTTAAGGTTAAAAAATCATAGACTATGTTCGAAAAAGTTTTGATAGCAAATCGGGGCGAAATTGCCCTCCGCGTGATTCGGGCATGTAGAGAATTAGGCATAAAAACAGTGGCGGTTTATTCGGAGGTCGATGACCAGTCCCTCCATGTCCAGCTAGCAGATGAGGCTGTCTGCATAGGCGATGCCACAAGCATTAACAGCTACCTTAGGGCAGACAGAATCTTCAGCGCGGCGGAAATAACCAATGTGGATGCCATTCACCCTGGCTATGGGTTTTTATCAGAAAACCCTACCTTTGCCCAACAGTGCAATGACTGTAACATTACATTCATTGGTCCATCTCCAGAAACGATTGCCTCCATTGGGAATAAATCAGTTGCTAAAAGCATTGCTAAGAGCGTGCATGTTCCATGTGTACCTGGCAGTGACGGTATAATGGATAGCGAAATGGAAGCAAAAAGTCTTGCAGATTCCATTGGGTACCCAGTAATTATAAAAGCAGCGGCCGGCGGTGGAGGCAAAGGGATGCGATTGGTTAATAACTCCGTTTCCTTCTGTAAGGAATATAAAATGGTGCGGTCGGAAGCCGAGAAAGCATTCGGCGATGGGTCCGTGTACATAGAAAAATATATCGAAGATCCTCACCACATAGAATTTCAAATTTTAGCGGATAAATATGGAAAGATAATTCATCTCTTCGAGCGAGATTGTTCCATACAGAGGCGTTACCAAAAATTGGTTGAAGAAGCGCCCTCCCCTTTCTTGTCGGATAAATTACGCAACGAAATAGGAAATGCAGCCATTAAAATCGCTAAAAAATGCAACTATCAAAATGCGGGAACTGTCGAGTTTTTGGTGGACAAACAGGGCAGTTACTATTTCATAGAAATGAATGCTCGCATACAGGTCGAACATGGTGTAACGGAAGAAGTAACTGGCATCGATTTGGTCAAGTGGCAATTAAAGATTGCAGCCGGCGAAAAGCTAACCATCGACCAAAAGGATGTTAAGATTAATAAATATGCCATTGAATGTAGAATTAATGCTGAAGACCCTGTCCGAAATTTTGCCCCTTGCCCTGGAGAAATAGCGCTATATTATTCGCCGGGAGGCCATGGCATTCGCGTTGATTCCCATGTTTATTCTGGGTACATTATTCCACAATACTATGACAGTATGGTTGCCAAGTTAATAACCTCGGAACAAACTCGGGAACTTGCGATAAAAAAAATGTATAGTGCATTGAGTGAATATATGATTCGTGGAGTGAAGACGACAATTCCATTTGTGAGGGCTGTAATGATGGATAAAGGATATATTACTGGACAGTATACCACAAAGTTTGTAGATGATTTTTTACGTAGAACTCCAACGGATACCCTAAACTTTAAAAATTGTTAAAACTATGACTACAGAAAAAAGAGATAGGAAAGAAATAGAAAAAAACTCTTCGTTCCCCATTCCCATGATTTCCGACGATTCCTCTTGTAACTTGGGAGAAATCAAGATAAACCATTCCGTAATTGCAAATATTGCAACACTAAGTGCTATTCAAACAAAGGGAGTATTAGCCGTCGGCAAGCATGGGTTTGCGAACGGGATCGCTTCATTTTTTTCAAGCAAAAAATCAACGCTCAATGGGGTTAATGTTTCCGAAGATGAATTCGGGAACTATCTGATTGACATTTGTTTAACATTGAAATTTGGCTGTGAGCTCGCAAAAGTAGCTTCCAATGTTCAACAAAACATAATAGACCATATTACCAAGATGACGATGACTGGTGTTAGTAAGGTGAATGTCATCATCGATGGTGTTGAAATTTCGGAGACAACGGACAAAAATGAATTTATTGAAGGAGAACTATGAAAGAAATTTTACAAAATTTGAGTGCGGAACAATTAAAGTGCCTATTCCTATTGGGAGGGTGCATCGTTGGCATTGTCATCATTTATATTCTATACCTACTATGGAGACCAAAGAGGATTTTTATTTCCAAAAGCGATGAAGGGACTGTTTCGCTAAGCAAAGATTCATTAAACAAAATTATTGAATCCCTTGCGAGGGATGTTGGTGTCAAGGACAAAATACGCACAAAAGTCAAGTGCTGCAGGGGAATCATTTCCATCGACATTTCCATTCGCATTAGCCGCAGGCAAAATCTAGCAGATATTTCCAGGGCACTGCGTGAAGTATTGCAGAATGTCCTTATCAACAATGTTGGTTTGGCGGCTGTTAGCAAGATTAACATAATGGTTACTGAATTTCAATCGGAAAGTAGTGCTAGCGTTTGCAAAGGTCTATGTCAAAAAGAACCAATCAATCAGGAAGTGCTTAACCGTTCTAATGACCAGGAGAGCAGCCTCTAAAAAAATTCCCCCGATAGGAGGACAAACCCTTCCCGTCTAAATCTAAAGGAATTGTTGGGAGTATGTTGGCTTGTGTGCCGCTATTCAAAGAGGGTCACTTCGTCTAAAAGTATATGTGAAACGTACATTATGTCCAAAGGAAATAACGATTTATATTTCGTAAAGTACCACGCCTTGGGAAATGACTATTTGTTTCTAGATGCGTCGAGGTTTAAATTGCCAACCATGGCAGGGATAAAAAAAATTTGTCACAGAAATTTTGGAATAGGGTCCGATGGAATTCTTTACGGCAGAAAAGTCAGCAATAACATTTTCAAAGTACAAATAATCAATCCCGATGGAACTACGGCGGAAATAAGTGGCAACGGTATTAGAATTTTCGCACGGGCAATGTTCGACCTAGGGCAGGTTGCTTCTCACAGCGAATTTTTTGTTAAAACTTTCAAAAAAACCGTGACGTGCAACATTCTTTCCAAAGATCAGATTGAAGTCGACATGGGATGTCCTCTATTTAAAGATAGCAACATTCCGTATTTTTCCTGTGGCTCATCAACATTTACGGCAAATGATACAACCTACAGGTACTACCCGGTGTCCATGGGGAACCCTCATTGTGTAATTTTTGTCGATGACCTCTCCTGCGAAAAAACCAAAACCGCGGGTCCTCTTTTAGAATGCAACCCGATGTTTCCGGAAAAAACCAACGTACAATTTGCCAAAATCCTCGACAGGAACACCATGACCATAGAAATTTGGGAACGGGGTGCTGGATATACCCTCGCTTCCGGTTCCAGTGCATGTGCGGTATTTGCAGTTGCGAGAAAACTGAATCTTTGTTCAAACAATGTCAAAATCCACATGCCAGGAGGAATTTTACACGTAAAAACCGCCAAACTCGGCAACATAATGCAAAAGGGCCCCGTAAAACAAATCGCCACATGTAAACTTTTCCAACGTCAACCCGTGCCCACCTCTGACGTCGCTCCGCCATTAGAACGAAAAACTTAAAAGAGCGTTAAACCACACGTTATTTTTATAATTTTCCCCATAATTAACCCATGAGTCCTTTTCCGCCATATTACCCTCATAGGCAACACCAACACTAGCTTCTCCGGAAGCTAATCTATAAATTAAACTGAGTGCCGCACCGTAATATAAATAGTCTCTCCTTCCCAAAGAACTTGCATAGGGCAACCCATAGGGTTTGCCAGTATAATCATAACCTATTTCCCCAGAAAGTCCCAACATAAAATTGCGTAACCCCAAAGGTAATAAACTCATTTCATGCTTTATTCTTCCTTCCAAAGCGACCTCCCCATCATAGGACCTATAAATGCAATATAACGACGGCCGAAAAATAACACTTTCCATCACAACACCGGTATAGAGTCCATAGGACCATATTCTAGTACTCCAAAACTTCTTCGGGAAAGAAGAAGAAGACTCAGAATTGCGGAAAATCAGCCCTCCCACATCCATAATTACACCTTCAAGCACAGCGTAATAAATGAAATTACAACCCATCAAAATTGCATCATCATGCACGGCCCCTAAATCAACATCCACCCCGACGTCACAACAAAAATCCACCCTACGCTCCCCTAGGAACATAGACCTCAAAACCGAACCATACCTTACGCTCAACCCCTTTTCTCCAATCCTATGCCCTCGAACAACACTTTTCGACGTAAAACTCAGAGAAATCCCCCCCTTTTTTTCTCCTTCTTGCCATTCATAACCATAACACCCAGAAAAAACACCACCACACACCATTACCAAAACAGCAACCGCACCCCAAACACTACCACCAAAAATATACGACAACTTCCGCACACTCTACGTCCTACCGTTAGCCACCTACATGCAATCCTCTCCTATATAACCCAAAAAATCTTTCAAAATCTATACAACACTCTCACGCAAGAAGTGCCTCCCGTTGGGAGGCATAGCACTCCGCTATTTTCCCATCACTATAGCCCGTATAGCATTCCACTTGTCTTTTGTTTCCTGAGGAAGACCCGAATGGTTTACCAACCAAGCTTCCTTGTCACTAAACCCAACTATACCATGGGGCATACCTATACTACCTACTAACATAATATTCCTTTCCTTTAACTAATGGTGGAAGCCATCTTGGTACAAATCAAAAAAAAGTCAAGCTTTTTATTTGTATGCGACTATCCGACACCACGGATATTTGGTGCCGACCATAGATGTGGAGGGGCAGAAAGAGTGAATGGAATAGAGAAGAAAATGGGTAGTTTGGGTTGAAATAAATCATGGTAATGGTTCAAAAAACATTTAATGGTCGATTTTCTTGAAAAGAAGTGCAGAATACGGGAAAATGGCTTTGCACAAAAGAGAAATATTGGTCCGACTCATTCGAATGTTCAATGGTCAAAATTTTTTAGAAAACATTGGGCAAATTTCCAATGAGTATGGGCAAGATTCAAAAGAAACCGCGGTTTGTCGAGCCTTGGCCATAGGTATTTTAGGTCTAACTTTAGAAGGAGGTGCTGGCAAAAGGGTGTTGCAGTTTTTATAAAAAACATATCACGTTTTAAGCATGAGTATCTCTATGCAACCTACCCAACAAAACGAAAAAATTCTTGGCATAGAAGTGCTACGATTTTTGTGTGCATGTTCCATTCTCGTGTGGCATTATTGGCATTTTTCATTCGGAAATGACCTAGCAGTTAAATCGGAACAACCGTTCCATGTTCTCTTTTACCTCTTTTACACAAAAGGAAGTTATGCTGTACAAATTTTCTGGATGATTAGTGGGTATATATTTTTTTGGAAGTACAGAAATGCAATTGCTGACCGTAGTGTTGGGTTTAAAAAATTCTGCATATTAAGAATTTCCAGGCTATACCCGCTGCATGTTGCAACATTATTGTTAGTCCTTGTCATGCAGTATCTTTTTTTTGCTAAAAATGGGAAGTTTTTCATATACCAAGATAATGGGGTAAAATCTTTTATTTTACATATTTTTATGGCTAACTTTTGGGTACCCAATGCAACTTATAGTTTTAATGCGCCCATATGGTCAGTTTCCCTGGAAATCATAGTGTATTTCATTTTCTTCTTTTGCACTCGTTATTTGGGGCAACGCATGTGGCAAATTTTGCCAATATTTGGGGCGGCATTGCTACTATTGTTAGTTTCCGGGTATGGAAATATCTTCTGGTGCATGCTATTTTTCTATGCCGGTGGGTTAGTAAACCATGTGCAAGAATTTATGCAAAGTATTCCCAAGCAACAAAGGAAGGCTATCCTATGGAATGCCTTTCTCCTAATAGTTGAAATAGGGTGCTGCCTTAAAATATTACATGCGGACCGAGCTTTTCGAGTAATGCTGTTTGGTGCCGTTGCAATATACGTGTTTGTAGAGTATGTAAAAATTCCATCAAATTTTGAAAAATTCGTTGAAATGCTTGGAAACCTAACATATTCATCCTACCTCATACATTTCCCAGTTCAATTGGGAATAGCGCTCGTCTATTCGCATATGGGCAGGACAATCCCTTTTGAGAGCCACATTTTCTTCCTAGCATTTTTTGCCATCGTATTTGTGATGTCCAGAATAACTTTTGTTAAAATTGAAGTTGTTGCCATGAAGAAGATAAGAAAAGCGTTTCTCGGCTGAAAAATTAATTTACGCAAACCTCGAGACACATGATGATCGATCGGGGAAGGATAGGCCAAACAATAGTTCAAAAAATCATTTAATGATCGATTTTCTTGAAAGGAAGTGCAGAATGTGGAAAAATGATGCCGCACAGAAGAGAAATATTGGTTAGACTTATTCGGATATTCAATGGTCAAAATTTTTTAGAAAACATTGGGCAAATTTCCCATGAGTATGGGCAAGATTCGAAAGAAGTTGCGGTTCGTCGAGCCCTGGCAATGAGTATTTTGGGCCTAGCTTTGGAAGGAGATGCTGGCAAAGAATCGCTGGACCAATGCGCCCGGCGTGCTTTGGAACGTGAAAAACCTTCCTCGCCACCACTAACCGTGCTCCATTGTGCATGCAATGGGTGCAAAGCCAGCCACCTACACGTCACCGATTTATGCCAAAATTGTACAAAAAAACCATGCCTCGCCGCCTGTCGATTCAACGCGATTAGCAATGATGGGAAACGGTCGATTATTGATG
>JAISBO010000055.1 GCA_031266155.1 Puniceicoccales bacterium | reverse complement strand
CAGTGTTCCTTTTGGGAATTGTATACCCGGCAAAAATTTTCCAGTCCTGTCATAGTGTTCAATTTCTGGTTGCAATTCCGATCCATCGAGCATCCGCTTGGCAAACGCTTCTTCATTTGTTGGGTTTGAAATGATGGTAGGTTTGATAAAGATGATTAATTCTGTAGTTTCCTCCTCAATACTTTTTGGGGTAAATAACCACTTTCCGATCACAGGGATATCTCCCAATAGCCATACTTTACCACTGCTCTTTGTGTCCTTTTTCTGTTGTAATCCAGCCAATATCACCGTATCTCCGTCGTACACGCTTACAAATGATACGGCTTCACTCTTCGACATCGAGGGCATTTTGTTGTTATTAATCGTAACATCCTCTTTTTTATCTTCAATCTTTTGGCTGATTTCAAGCTGTATTATGCCGTTTATTCCAATCAGCGGCTTAACCTGTAGTTCGATTCCAACATCCTTATATTCAATGGTACTTTTAATTGCCGTAGTGGCTGCTCCATTTGAATCGGAAATGTCGGATTTTATAACGGGATAAGAATCAACGATTTTCACCAGTGCCTGCCGATTATGGGTTGTCACAATCGTTGGGGCAGACAAAATTTTCACATGGCTGTCGCTGCGAGCTTTGCTGAAAACCGTATTCAAAGCAAAATTCTTTATGGTGCCATCTATGGTAAGCGGACTTGTTTCCCCCATAGAGTTTGTTTTAGCGAATACTGGTTTTATTGCCGGATTAAACTTTCCACCTGCTACAGCAGCAGCTTTATTGTCAATCCCTAAAGATTCTAGTCCTGAAGCCTGCCCTTTCGTGAGGGTAACCTTGGCGATAACCACCTCGATCCTGACCTGGTCCAGCAACACATCTATTTGGTTGATTATGGACTCGATGAGCTCAATATCCTTTGGAGTTCCACAGGTAATCACGGCATTGCTACGGGTGTCATGCTCAATGGTCAATTTTTTTGAAAACTGAAAAGATGACATATTTTCCATTTCGTTTTGATATTCTGTAGAGCCCTTGGAAGCGTTACCAGATTCCTTATTTTGTGTATTTTGCCCCTTGATAACTTTATTCAAAAGATCAGCAATTTCTTTGGCATCACCATGTTTTATGCGAAATATTTTCGAATCAAGAACGGAATGTTTTGGAATATCTACCCTGCTAAGTATTAGTTCTATGCGCTGCAAATTGGCTATGGAATCCGTTATTAGCATGGAATTTGAATCACTAAACACTATGGCCGATGCCACATCTGGATTTAGAAGGCGGGTTATCAATTTTGAAAACTCATCGACCGACAAGTGGTGCAATTGAAAAATTTTGGAACAAATCTTTTCGCTAGGAGCTATGTCTAGCAATGAATTTTCTACGAAGAATGGAGACTGTGTGGGTGCGGACTTCGTGCTAACAGCCTTCAATAGTCCATCGCCAAGTTCCACTATCGCAATATGATTTATCGCCAGCACACTTTCGATTGCCCGTATGGCTTCTTCTTTGCTGATCTCTTTCCGAATTTGCAAGCTTATGGGAACATTCCCCAGTTGGCTATCCTGCAGAACTGCCTTGCCCGTTAGTTCCTCTATAATATATAGGACCTGAGACAACGGAGCATCTGACAGGGCGATACTTTTTACTATGGACTCTTCAGCCTGTAAGGCTTCCTCTTCGTCTTCTTCGGCATACGCAAATCGTATGCACAGGACTAAAAGAACGAATACTAGTATGTGCTTTTTCATGTTTTATCCTATTCCGTATCCAAAATTGAAATAATACAATATGCATTCAACAGTTGCCCCTGCGCATTTATTTGCATTTCTGATATGGCAATATTGCTATCCAATGCTTCTATTTGATTAGAAAATGCAACTATCCCTGCAAGGGATATTCCGTCGAATGAAACCTTGCAATGATGAATCGTCAGCTGTTCGATATGCCCCTTGTCTACCTCTGTAAGTGTGTAATTAGAACCGGTTTTAGCCGCTATTTTTTCGATGGAAGCTATAACCTTTGGTAAATTTTGTTTTTTATGACCTGTACCCGATTTGGCAAAGGCACTTAAATTCTTTTCTATTTTAGCCGACTGCGAAAGCCAAACTTTTTGTTCGTCGTAGAGGGAATGTATTTGCCGTATTTTCTTGGGAAAGGATATTATCAAAATGACCGATAGACATGCCAGCGCCAGAGATATTAGTCCCAATGAGGCAATGGAAATTGTTTTTTGCTTTATCGGTAACGATCGAAATTGCTGTAAAATGCTGGTTATATCTGTTTTCACAATTATAAGTACTCTACTTGAAGATTAAAAGTTGTTCCTTTGGATGTGGAAGAAACATTTGGCGTTGATACGCTATGTAATTCTTTTTTTAGGCTTTCCACAAATAGGTTTAGTGTGGCGATCGAATCACACATCCCGACGAAGTTCATAACCTTAGGGCTGCTCATTGTAAATTGACTAAAAAACAGTTGGGCTGGTCGCATTTTATTTATTGCGTCCAACCGTTTAAAATATAAGGCCTTCCCTTGGGAAAAAACATCAATCTCGTCATGCAATTTTTTGCGCTTAATTACTTGAGAAACTCTAGGCTGCCTTTTTTCTAGTACCGACTGTCGCCATCCAATAGAAGAGCGTACCACCACCAAAGCAATTACTAGCATGAACAAAACCGACGTTACGGAAACCAGGGGAGAAATTATTTTTTTATACCAACCATTTATTTTTTCGGCTTTTCTAGCAATGGTTTTTTCCTGTTGCTCATGCATTTCGGCACTCCAAAAATCCTCGGAGAAAAGGTCGAGTTTCTTACCCTGTATTTCTAGACTGCCATCCCCATTGACATCAATGGCAGTGCATTTTTCGTCGGCCTTAACTATTGTTCCACCCTTGGCGTTTTCTCGGCAAAACCTTTCCGGGAGCCAGTAGGTACAAGTTTTTAAGTTGGGTATTTCCGACAGGACTCGATTCTTAGAAGCGACAAAAATTGTTATACAACCTTTGTTTTGATTTGCAAAAAAGCCGGAAAATATTTTCTGTTTGTCTATGGGGAAAGCACTTTCTATGGCCATTTCAACCATGCTATTAACCTCTTCCTTGCGTAAGGATTCCTTGGGGAGTTTGATTTCATCGAAGAAAAAATATTCATCGGAAATAAGTGCCACCACCGGTTTGTTTGTGACGCCTCTATCAAACTCCCACACCTTGAAAAAATCACTGAATGCATATCCCATGGTTTGAGGCAATTGTAATGATTGTAACAGCCTGTCAATCATTTTTAAAAAATTTTACTCAATTGGGGCTGTTTTGTCAGAAATATCGAAGAAAAGGTACGGATTGGCAAAAGTCCTATGCCATACTTTTAGTAGCCTTTGCCCCTTCCCGTGATACTTCCCGGCATATGTCCGTTCTAAATTTTGTACATAGCTTTGACAAAAACAATATCGGGACAATGGATAGTGCCAGTCCTCATAAAAAACAAGTATCCAGGCTTCCATCCTCCTAAATTTTGATGGGGGTAGATAAACTTCCTTTGTTGGACTCAAAGATCGGCGCCATTCACCACATGCCTTTTATCTAAATTTATGGGGACTGAGATGTTTTTTTAATTTTCTGAATGGAAGAAGTGGGCTAAATATCATTGTCATCTAGCCAACGAAACAGGATTATTTTATACCTACGACCAAATTTTTTGTTTATTTTAGACAAACTTTCTGGCCCATCATCCGGAGCATTTTCATTTTTGTTGACATACTCTGGGACCCGTTGAACGATTGCTTCACAGCATGCTCGTTCGATGACTTTACCCCTGGAATCAGCGTGATGTCCAACCGCACGAACTAAAAAGGTGTCGCCCCGTGTGCATAGGAAATGGGATGTTGTTTGTAAAATATCTGCCTGATTGACAACATTCGGCAAATTTTCTTCCAAAAATCCACTGGCCGACCTGTCGTCGTAGGATGGAATGTTTTTGGAAAAATTGATGTACTGTTTCTCAAAGACTGCGTTCAAATTAGAATCATCTATTGCTTTCTGCAAAATTCCTTCCCTACTGCACAGTGCTGGATCTTCCGCAATTGTTCTATTTATAAATTCCCCAATGCTGAAAAATGGCTTGTGCCGCTTTTCCATCAAACCCGTTAGTTTTTCCGATAAATTTTTAATCTTTTGTTCGTCGAAGGACGGCATTTTATTCAGCAATTTTTCATCGTAAAATCTCGGAAAAATAACATCGTCGTAGTTGTTTTTTGCCGATGATAAAACACATTGCCAAGCGATGGAGCTCTTTGAATTTACGTTGAACGGCCCGTCAATTAACAAAATCTGTGCTGAATTTTCACCGGTTGTCGATGGTGCATTTTCTAGCAATTTAAACCGTTTATTTGCCAGTGATAGCAAATTATCATCGCCGATCCCCTGGTTCTTTTTCGTGGAAATAAAATATTTGTCAAAAATAGCTCCGTTCAATAAGTACGAATAGTCGTAGAGGGATTCGACTTTCCCATGGGATGGCCAGGTCGTAGATGCCGTTGTGTTTTCATGGAAGGTTTTATTTATTGGCACAAATGGGCTTGCCCGCGAACTCCCAAAAATTTGACTCGAAAAATACCCAAATGGCAAAAAATTTATGTGCCGCAAGTGTCCAACATTCAAAACACCCTGGGTTACGTCGGGAACGTCAAATAATACCAAACCATTCAAATAGTCGAGCATTGCCTTGTCCAAGCCCATGGGCGTTGCTGAACCAATGATATGCGTGTCCCAACTCCAGTTTCCTGAAGCAAAATCTCCCTGGAAAAATATCGATGAATATCCTTGGCAAGCTGCACGGTTAACATACTGGGCCCGCGGATTACACATGGCCAACCAGCGTACGCCATTCCTACCGCCAGCATCGTCGGGGATGCCATATTTCATGCGGAAGCAGAATGCAAAGCAATTGACATTGCCGCCAAAAACCGTACGCTCGCATTCCATTCCTTCATTTCCACGGGGATCTAATTCCGCAATCTCCTGCAAAATTTTACCATCGTCTCCCCTTAACCTCCAATAAAAACAATCCCAATACCTATTAATACCACCATTCGCATTTCTACACTGCAACCTAATGGTGGAGTATCCGCCAGTGGGAACGCCGGTATCCATATGTATGAAGTTTGACAAGTCGTCCATGCCGGATAGCGGATTTCCCCCATCCCTGTCAATGGCTTGGGAATTTGACAATGAAAATATTTTGGTTTCCCCGGCTCCAAAACTTGAAAAGAATCTTAATTTTAAAATGGGAGACACATCATTTCCTGGCTGAGGGGCCGTTAGATTGCGGGCCACCAAATTCACAAAGCCCTGCTGGATGCTATTAAATCCAAGCAGCGTCAATCCAATCGTATTGACCGGATCGTTGTAGGGAACGCATAGTTCCACCATATAGTTCGTCGGCTGCAAGTCAACATTATAGGGATTCCAAAGCACAATTTGCGGAATAAAAGTAAAAGCGAAATGCCCATCGATGGTAGCCAGTCCAATATTGACATTCGACTGCACCAGCAAAGGATAAATTCCATGCGTTGTTGCAGGCTGCAAATCGTTCCCTGGAAAGTCTATGGTTGCCCCATCATAGTTTTTAAACATTTGAGGCCGAAACATCGGATCCGTAGCAACCACCGGCATACCATTGTTTTTTAATCTATTGGATAGATCAAAAAATGATAATAAGAAATCTAGCGTAGGAACATAGGCCGGCAGTTCCGTTTGTGGAGCGAATAAAAATTGTCTAGGACCATTGGAAGTTCTACGACTTGTCATTTGGGACAGATCTTGGCGAAGACCTCCCCGTTTAGCATCACTCAAGACTCCATAGGAATGGAAGGTCAGCACGTGCCTGTTTCGAGAAAAAACTTTTTGGACAGATGTATCTAGGCAGGAAAGTTGTTCTGGAAAATCAAATTTTGTCAGGATAAGATTATTTTTTATTCGATTATCTTTCCCAAAGATCGGACCAACGTCAAATGTTTGTGGACAGCAGCAACGAATTTTCCTAGCTCTGGCATTTGAAGATTGTGAATATCTATCTATCAGGTTGATTTTTATTTTCTGACTTTCGTCGCATATCCAAAAGCCATATTGGCCAACCACTCCATTGGAATTTTTCAAGTCGACCGGTTTAATATAAACATCATCGCCCGTACCCGAAGAGAAAATCTTTTCTGCCTTCCCGGATTCATCGGAAAAAATGGAATCAAAATTTTCTGAATTTTCATCGGAAACCAACCATCCGAGAAAATTTTGTTCCCCACCGGGTCTTTTTTCGAAACTATCCCAAACTCCAACATAATACTTTTTCCCACCGCTGACATTACCGATTGAGCCTGCCAAAGCCGTCGCACAGGTATCGCATCCCGTCAATTTTTGCAATTTTTCAACGGCTAAACCGAGTGCGAACAGGGCCATATCTTTCGCCCTATCGACGTTTGCTTCCTTTCTAAGGCGCAAAATTTCTATGTAATTGAGGGTGGCAATGTTTGTGAAAATTCCCCCGATGAGCAGTAAAACCAGAATCACGAAAATTAGTGCCATTCCCCTACCATTCCGAACAATCATGCTGGATATGCTAGTATCTAAAACGACCATTTGAAGTTTTAAATTTATCGATGCTGGCAGAACGAAGTTCTCTCGGTCTTATTCGGTTGATTCGTCGAATCTTACCATGGAGGCCTCCCAACAAATCTCAATGTAATGTTTCAGCCATCTTCCTGATACAAAAAATCATTTATTCATTCAAAGGAACCAGGTTACTGATAAATTAATGCGTTGGGGTTTTCCTTCAATAGCATGGTTTTCCAAAGGGACTCTCCCCGTTCCGTCGATCCCAATAGCCTTTTGGGAGATCCGACTACCCATAGTCCTTTTTCTATGTCGCTGTAAATGTGGCGATCAAATTGACAATACCCAAGGAAGGCTCGGAATTGAATATCGTCGTTTGTCTCTTCTAATTTGAAAGCTTCTTCGGGAGTAACCATGTGATAAATTTCAAAAACCTTTCGCTTGTCATCGAATACCCAGGCAGTCAACATGACCGTCGTATTCCCATGGGCACCTCCCTGGTAGACTGGAACATTGCTAATTGGTAAACTCTCAAAATTTTTTCCCAAAGCTTTTAGCATAATGTTTAATGGGCGATTCAAAATTACTCCCGTGACGCTATTTCCTGTATCAGACTCCACAAATAGTATGGTTTTCCCAAATTGCTTATCTTCCAATATGGGGTGTGCAATTAGCATCTTTCCTGCCAGCGTTCCTGCTATTTTTTCTGTGCCCGCGACAAATGTTTTATTTTCCATGGAACTACATATTTTACATTTTATTAAAAATTTTTAAAGATAATTTTACTAGGCGATTACCCAAGACGCACTTGAATTTCATCATTTTTTGGTTGCGATTTAAGGATAATGGTTATTAACTGGTAGCAGTTTTATGAAACATTTGAAGTTATTGGTGACAAAAAGGCAGGAATTCGGTCGTGGTTCGATGAAAAGATTGCGTGCATCGGGAAAAGTTCCTGCCGTTGTGTATGGGCATTTGGGAACGACAGCATTGACCGTGGACGAAAAGGAATTAAAGGCGCTATTGAAGGAAAAGGGACATTCCGCATCTTTGATAGATATTGAGATAAAAGGGGATGCCATACACTTATCGGATATCGCTGATATTCAACGGGATCCGGTGACTGATAAGTTTCTTCATATAGATTTCCATGAAGTTTCACAGTCAGAAAAGATGACAACCGTTGTTCCCCTTGAATTTTCTGGAGAGGCTATCGGCGTAAAGCAAAATGGTGGCATTTTGGATATCGCTCGCCATGAAGTTACGGTACGATGTCTGCCTGCCGACCTTCCTTCGTCCGTACATGTGGATGTAAGTAATTTGGACATTGGGACCATTGTCCATTTAAGCGACCTCGCCGTTCCAAGTGGTGTGGAATTGATTGGAGATCAAGCTTCACCCATTGTTTCATGCAATGCTGTTGTTGTCGAAGAGAAGCCTAGAGAAGCCGTTACGACGGAAACACCAGCCACCGAAGAGGTTGCTCCAAAAACGGAATAGTGAAAAATTATGGCTATCAGCCTAATAATTGGGCTGGGAAACCCAGGAGCTGAGTATGATTTAACTCGACACAATGTGGGGTTTCTCGTTGTTGATGCGTTCGCAAATGAAAAAAAGTTGCGCTGGAACTTGAGTAAAAAACATAGAGCCCATACGGCTAAATGTCCCATGGGGGAAGGATCGGTAATTTTGGCAAAACCAACGACCTACATGAATGACAGCGGAACCGCCGTTCTGAAATTATGTAGCTACTACAAAATCCCTGCCACCAGTGTCATAGTTATCTATGACGACATAGCATTCCCCGTCGGAGATTTTAGAATCCATGGTAGGGAAGGAACGGGAGGACATAATGGGGTCGGTGATGTTTTGTCAAAAATCGGAGGAGGGTTTATACGATATAGGGTAGGGGTTGGAGTAAAACTTCATCCGCAAATGGACCTCAAAGACCATGTTTTGAGCAAATTCTCCGCCGATGAATTGCAAATTTTAAAAGATGCAATGCCAAAAATATTTGAGTATTTGCAGCTACTGCTTGACAAAGGACTTGAACATGCCATGAATCTAGCAAATCAGAAAAAATTTATATGAGCGACATAAGAAAATATACTGCGAGTTTCATATTGGATATGCGTGGATGTGCGGATACCGTTGACACGGTTGTGGGGCGGCTATCGGGAATTATAACTGATTTTGGAGGAAAAATTGCAGCGGTTGAAAATTTGGGGCAAAAGAATTTCGAGCGGGTGGTTAATAAAAATTTTCCAAGTGGGATATATGTACAGTTTTTGTTCGAAGGAGTTCCTACCATCGTCGAAGGAATAAAATCGAGACTTAAGCTGGACAAAACCATCAATAGGATTTTAGTAGAGTCCACAAGATAAAATTATGGCCTCTTTTAACAAAGTAATTCTAATGGGTAATCTTACCCGCGATCCCGAACTGAGGGTAACACAGCAGGGCATGTCCATTTGCAAGTTCGCAGTAGCCGTCAGCCGTCAAACAAAACTGGCAGATGGGACAATGAAGGAAGAGACAGCATTCGTCGATGTCGATGCATTTGGTAAACAAGCGGAAGTCATTGGCAAATATTTTACCAAAGGACGCCCCATCCTACTTGAAGGACGACTACGATTGGATCAGTGGGAAAGTCAATCCGGGGAGAAGCGTAGCAAGCTTGGCGTGGTGCTAGAAAATTTCCAGTTCGTCGGGTCACGTGCCGACGCTGAGGAGGGCGGAGTTGTGCCATCGCAAAATGTTGCCGAATCTCACCAAGAACCAGTCGATCGATTGGTGGAAGATCTGTCCCAAAATAAAGGAGTAAAAAATAAGCCATCCTTTGCCAATGTGCAGTTGGATGAGGATGTCCCCTTTTGAGGAGTGAAATTTTATGGCAACGACCGAAATATTATTGTTAAAGCACGTTAAATCCCTTGGAGCGGAGGGAGACCAAATCAAGGTCAGGGCTGGCTATGCCCGTAATTTCCTTTTTCCGAATGAAATTGCGGTGCCAATGACGCGGACTAATAAAAAGCAAATAGAATCCTTGCAAAAGGCTCGAGCAATGCGCGAAAAACTAGACCTTGAGGAATCTCAAACACTATTGGAAAAACTTTCCAATGTGTCGTTGGCCATTGTGGTTAAAACCAGTGAAAATGGTAAAATGTTTGGAGCTGTGACTGCCAAAGAAATTTCCAATGCCCTAGAAGAAAAAGGGCTACAGATAGATAAAAAAAAGATACATCTCGATTCTCCAGTAAAAGAAGTTGGTCGTCACAAAGCGTTGGTCAAATTACATGACACGATTTCGTTCGATTTGTATTTTGATGTTGTATCTGAAAATCCTATAAATTAATGGGTTGGCGTGTGTTTTCGAGCGTGGAACTCCCTATTCGGAAGTGATTAATGGTCACAAATGCCCATAGAAAGACTAAGAAGCCCGACGATTCCGTTGTGTGTGAACATTTTACCGGTCGTGTCCAACCGCATAGCGTTGACTTTGAGCAGGCACTGCTAGCTTGCTGCATAATAGAAGGGGGACAGGATAGCATAACTTTTGGTCTCCAAAATAGGATCTCCGCTGATTCATTTTACTTGCCTGCTCACAAAATATTGTGGGAAGCCGTAGTTGATATCTACGAAGAAGGAACACCTGTTAATGAAATTTTCCTCGCAGACCGCTTGAAATCTATGGGGAAGTTGGACTCCATCGGTGGCATAGATTTTATCAACAGAATTTGCGACCGAATAGATACTCCGGCACATATCGTACATTATGTAAAACGCGTACGAGACTTGGAGCTTACTAGGCGTGTAATCACGGCATCCGTGGTGAACATTGAGCGTGCGTATGGTGAAACGGATGAACTCGATGACTTTATAGAAAAGGCAGAAAATGAAATATTTGCCATAAGCTCGGACCGCATTTCCGACTGTGCTGTTCCGATAAAACAGTCCATTGATTCGGCGGTCAACACGATTCAGCTCTTGCTACACCATCGGGGGGAATTGACAGGTTTACCGTCGGGGTTTACAGATTTGGACAGGATGACGTTTGGATTTAGGCCTAGCGAAATGATCATAATAGCTGCTCGGCCGTCGATGGGAAAGACTAGCCTGGCAATGAATATCGCTGAAAATGTTGTGGTGCCAAAGAAGGGACATGTTCCCAAAGGAGTTTTGTTTTTTAGCCTGGAAATGAGTTCCGAACAACTAGCTCTGCGCATATTGTGCGGTCGAGCGGGAATAAATATGACCAAATTGCACGATGGATTTATTCCCAAGAGCACAAGCGAGGCTCTGTTGGGAGTGGCGAAAGAATTGCAGGCGGCCCCACTATGGATAGATGAATCAACCAATTTAACCGTTTTAGAAATGAGGGCTAAGGCACGTAGGATGCACAGCAAAGAGCACATCGATTTAATTGTGATCGATTATTTACAGCTCATTAACGGAGATAATAGAATACCGCGGGAACAACAGATTTCTGAAATTTCGCGTGGAATAAAGGCCATGGCCAAGGAATTAAAAATTCCCGTAATAGTCCTAAGCCAGCTAAATCGAGATTCGGAAAGGGAAAGGCGTCAACCCAAACTGTCGGACTTGCGAGAGTCGGGAGCAATTGAACAGGATGCGGATGTGGTATTAATATTGACCAAACAAATTAATCCTTCCGACAGGGAAGATGGTGATAATCTTGAAGGAGACACCGTTGTCCGTGACTTAGTGATTGCAAAACACAGAAATGGTCCTATTGGTGTTGTGCCATTGATATTCATACGCAATCTAACCAGATTTGAAAGCTACGTAGATGAAAATATTTGTGAGTAAAAATGTTACCATGGTGAAAAAAGCATTATTGTTCATACCATTTTATTTGGTAGCGTTGGGGCCATGCCAAGGAGCGTTTCCTGAAAATGTAGTGGACAAACCTAATATTGTTAAAAGTATAGAATATAGATGCTCTGGTCCTGAATTAAATATCAGCCAGGACATCATTGAATCCCATGTACTTTTGAAAGAAGGAAAAGAATTTTCTCCATTTCTGGCAGATGCTTCTTTGAAATCGCTATACGCGAGCGGAAAGTTTGAACATGTATCCGTAAAAGTTGATGAGATTAGTGGGACCAACGACTATAGGGTGATTTTTTCACTGACTCCCAAGGTGCAAGTAACATCGGTTGAATTCCTAGGAAATGAAAAGTTTAAATCGAAGGTTTTGCTAAAAAAGATATCAACCAAATCCGGAGCAGGGCTGTCGAAAGGAGTCTTGAAATCGGATGTGGAAGCACTGATAAAGCTTTATAATGGTAATGGCTACCCCTACGCCGACGTATCCTATGATATTATCAACGCAAATGATGATACCCAGGTCAAAGTGGTGTTCAATATCGTTGAAGGTCAAAAGTTCCGCATTGGGAAAATTAGATTCATTGGCAATGACGTGGTGAAAGAATCTGAACTTTTGAAAGCGATGCGTACAAAAAGATGGACGATACTTTCCATTTTTAAAAAGACGGGATTGTATAATCCCGGAGACTTTAGTGGTGACCTTGAAACGGTTAAATCGATTTTTCGTAACCATGGCTATCTAGATATTGAGATCGATGAGGGGAGCATTACCTACGAGAATAGGAAAAATAGGTTAATGATATCCATCCCTGTCCACACAGGCCAGCTATATCATGTGGGAATCGTAACAATAAATGGAAATAATCTATACGAAACCAAAGAAATAGAAGACATTCTTGCCATCCGAACTTCCAATGTGTTTTCTCCTGCCGAAATCGACGCTGCCTGCAATAGGGTCATCGATTTTTACGGCCAGTCGGGGTATATTAATACGAATATTCACGTAGACAAAAAGGCGGATCTGGTGTCCAATAGAATAGATGTTGAGTTTATAATTAATGAATCTGAAAGATGTTTTGTGAATGAAGTCGAAGTTCATAGAAACTCCAAAACTAAAAATAAGGTAATTTTACGCGAGTTGGCATTGGCTCCTGGAGATCCATTTGATGTCCTAAGGATGAAAAATAGCAGAGCAAGGCTGATGAATACGGGTTTCTTTTCTTCCGTTGATGTTTCTCCGATTAACACTGAGGTGCCTGAGAGAAAAAATATTCGCGTAGATGTAAAAGAGGCCAATACCGGTAAAGTTGGTTTAGGAGGTGGAATTAGTACGGGAGGAGAAATAGTTGGGTTTGTGGAATTTAGCCAAAGAAATTTTGATATCAAAAGTCAAAATAAACGACTTCAAGGTGGTGGTCAGAAGTTTCGTTCACGCTTGCAAATTGGGAAGCACTCGCTGGCAGCGGACATTAATTTCGAAGAGCCCTGGTGGTATGACCGTGAACTTGCCATAGGGACGAATTTATTTTGCCATAAGACTTCCTATGATCGAAAATTACAAGATTATTCGGGTGCGGATTATAGCCAAGATCGTAAGGGAGGGGAAGTGTATTTACGGAAACGTATTTTGGATCTCTGGGAAGGGAAGCTGACCTATGGTTTGGAATCTGTGAAAATTTATAACATTTCCAAGGGTGCCCCAAAGACCTTTTTTGACAGGGAAGGACATACCACTATTTCTAAGGCAACGTTTTCTTTGGAGCGTGACACCCGCAATAGTTTTGTCTACCCTACCATGGGTTCAAAGATAGGTATTACCACGGAGCTTGCCGGAGGCCCATTTTTTGGGCAAACAAAATATATAAAAATCCACACCTATGGGATGAAGCATTGGTTGGTTTGTGACACCGCCCAACAGGTATTTTCTCTAATTGGACAAGCTGGTACGATAGCACCCTATGGCGGTGATACAACGCCATTTTTTGATAGATTTTACTTGGGTGGCCAAAACTTCATGAAGGGATTTAAATGCCATGATGTTGGCCCTAGAGAAAAGGGGACGGGAGTTGGTGGTAACACGTTTACCTATGGATCTCTCGAGTATTGTTTCAAGATTGTAGACCCGGTTAGATTTTATCTATTTGCTGAAGTTGGCTTCGTAAACCAAAAGGAATGGAATTTCTCTGTTAAAAATTATGATACGGACATTGGATTTGGGCTAAAAATATTTATCATGGGGGTTCCCCTCAGGCTGGATTTTGGATTTCCCATCCATGGGGAAGAGGATAACAAACACGGCATGCGCTTCAATTACTCCTTTGGGACGGCGTTCTAGTGAATTCCTAACACTCCAAAAGGGTAAGGCTTAGGGACGGATGCTTGATGAAATAAAGGCTGGCTAAGTTTGCATTTTTACAAAGGAAGGAGGGCTTTGCGTATTATCTGCTTAGTGCGCGAGAAATCCCCATGGTTGTCGGTGCTTTCTCTTAGGTTAGGACCCGCTCCCAAGATTTTGATTAGTTTATAAAACAAAAAATTTCGTCATAATACTTCTTCCAAACTATACAATTTGGGCACGTTTACTTTATAAAACTTTTCTGCGACGAATAATGCTCCCCGCGCAAAGATTTCCCGGTTTGTCGCTCGGTGTGCTATTTCCAAACGTTCTCCCTGGCTGAAAAAATAAACGTCATGTTCTCCGACAACGTCTCCTCCCCGCAGGGCATGCACACCGATGCTTCCGGGCACATGCTCAGATTTTCCACAGCGTCCAAACGTCTCGATACTGTCCTTCCTTATATTTTTTATGTCGCTGAGAATGGATAGGGCTGTGCCACTTGGAGCATCTTTTTTTTGCGTGTGATGTTTTTCCACTATTTCTATGTCAAAATTCTTTGGTAATATTTTAGTAGCTTCACGCACAAGTTTCCTGAGAACATGGATCCCCACGGAAAAATTTGGAGATGTCAAAATTGGAATAACTTTTGAAAAATCTTCTATTTTATGGAAATCTTCATCGGCCAATCCCGTTGTCCCTATCAAAACCGGAATTTTACATGCAGCGGCGGCGGCACATAGTTTTATGGTGGCGATGGGAGCACTAAAATCTATGCAAATATCCGGTTTTGTTCTTCCAAAATCGTATGCCATCGTCGATCTGTTAACTTTAGAAACGATTTCATGGCCTAGCTCGTTGGCCACTTTAGTAATTAGCTGTCCCATCTTCCCGGAACTCCCACTGAGTGCTATTTTCACGGGACTTCTTCTATGGGAAAGTCGATGCTTTGTCAATTTGATAAAAATGGTGTTGCTTGAAAATTATACTTATACACTCTTTCCACCCTTTCTTTCTCCACTTTTCCTTGTCCAACTTTATTTTTGTTTGTTGTTGACATGATTCGTGTATTTTTAGCATTTAGCTCGTGCATGCCGGTTTAAATTTTGAAAAATTCGACCATGCAATTGCCATACTGGGAGAGTCCTTGTCCGTGTGGAAGGATTTCTCCACGGGTGAAAATAAAAATAAAGCACTCATTAATACCATTCAGGCGGGCGTTATTCAGAATTTTGAAATTGCCTATGACCAGTGTTGGAAAATGATGAATCGCTGGTTGGACATAAACGTCGGCAGGGAATCATTGCACATTATCTCCCGCAAAGATCTCTTTCGAGAAGCCGGTGCCCATGGGCTAATAGGCGATGTATCCCAATGGTTTAATTTTCATTTCGCACGCAATAGTACGTCGCACAACTACAGCGAAGCCATTGCTTTGGAAACCTTAAATTTAGCGAAGGAGTTGCATGACGCTGCACAGGTCTTGCGCGAGTCTTTGTCAAAAAATGATTAACATCGAACCAAAGCATTTTAGTGGCATAGTGTCAATTCTGGAAGAATTTTTGCCGAAGGACGTCAGTGTGTTTATTTTCGGTTCTCGAATCAATGGTACGGCAAAGAAATTTTCCGATGTGGATCTGTGTTTAAAGAGCGATGATGCCATTTCAAACGAAATAATTTCGCACCTAGAGGAAGCCTTTTCGCTGAGTGACCTGCCCTATGGTATTGACATAGTGGTTTACAGCAAATGTACGGATGCTTTCAGGGCAATCATTGATGCAAACAATGTAAAAATCTATCCCGAGGATAAAAATTGATGGAAAAACATCCACAAAAATAAACTATGCCATAGGGGAGGCCTAAAGTTTGGCGAATATCAGGGAAAGTATCGCTGGGATGGCTATTTTCAACTTAAAAGCCCCCATAGAATCTCCCCAGGTTTAGCATTGTTTGAGGCCTTTATTGTTGTCTTTTCAATCGTTGGATTTTTTCGCTGGTATTGGCGCATCCTAATTTTTCTGCGAATATTGTTTCTCGGATTTGATCGTTAATGTTTTGTACGACACCAGGAGAATGGGGGACAAACACAACGTTTGAGTTCGAATGGCTCCCAATTTCCTTGAGCGTATCGATATATTGGATTAGCATGACCATATCCATTACGGTTGCCGAACTTGAGCCGGGAACATGCTTGACAAAGTCTTCGACGGAACGACTGAGCCCCTCTATGATGGCAGCCCGCTGCCCCGCAATACCTTTCCCATGCAAAATGTTGGCTTCTGCTTCCGCTTCCGCCTGCTTTACCCGAATAATCTTTTCGCTTTCTCCCCGTTCCGCGGCAGCAACGCGTAACCGTTGGGCCGTGTTGATTTCATTCATCGCAGCCTTAACATTTGCGTCTGGATTGATATCCGTTATCAGGGCTTCAACGATTTCATAGCCAAAGTCGGACATTGTTTCGCCCAAATTTGCTTTTACCGCGTTTGCGATGTCATCCTTCCTCGAAAAAACATCGTCCAAAATTAATAGTGGAACTTGGGCACGGACCAAATCAAACACAAAAGATTTGATCTGGGCTTGGTGGTCATCGAGGGTATAATAGGCTTGGAAAACTTTCTCTTTAAGAACACGGTATTGTACGGCAACGGCAACATTTACAAACACATTGTCCTGGGTTTTTGTTTCAACTTCTACGGATAATTGGTGTATGCGTAGTGATATCCTGCCGACAATCATATCAATCCCGGGAATACGCCACGACAGGCCAGGATTCGCCACACGGTAAAATTTTCCTAGTCTTTCTAGAATGACACACGTTTGCTGTTTAACAACAAAAAAACCAGAAACTACCACTATTGCGATGGCGATGATTATCACCCAGAATCCATTTGGTTCCATGGCTGGTATGGATGTTTTTTCGTCGATTTTTGTCAATAAATTTATGCGTCCTTTGGGTTGCAAAGTGAAAGCAAAATTTGTGATGAAACGTTTGAAAAGTACCTTGGCAGGTTTTGTATTAGTAATGCCGTGGCGAGAGCATCAAAGAGGGAATTGTGAAAACTCATGGCAGAGCAAGAACAATATTGCCTTGCCAATTCCAGTAGGGGAGAATGTAGATTGAATGAAGCGATGAGGTCCTGTAATTCACAGGATATTAACCCTTTGAACAAACGTCGATGAATCAACTTAGTATCTATCCAGGGTCCCCAGGATACCGTTGTGCCACCGTCCATGAACATGGGAACGTTCCCTGGCGAAGGCCAATAATGGCGCAGCAAAGAATCTTCCGTTTGAGCCGAATGGGCAGCCAATATCCCTGACCGTCGCAGGGACAGAAAGTACTCCAAATAGGTTTCAAAAAGTTTTGCACAATATTCCATCCGTACATTTTTTATCTCAAAATTTTCCATGGTAACTACTCCAAATTCTGAGATCCCCAAGTCCCTATTCCCCTCAAAATCTATGACATGAATGATGTTCATTGGCTTACATTGCCCTACGAAATAATTTTATGATGGGCAGAAGGATTAAAATATTGGTTATCCAGACGGCAAATACTGGCCGGAGAATTCCATTACTTCCAAGAGTTTCGCAGATGGTCCCACAGAAGAGAAATATTAGTAGAAATCCAGAAGCTCTGCTAATGTTTACGAAGGGATTGACTCTTATTCCCATTACTGCAAATGGAATCGCCAAAAATAAAATGATCATACAATCGGCAGCATTGGCGAATATTTGATGAAATTTTACCAAAAAAGCATTTTCTGTGGACTCACTGTGGCAGTATTTGATAGCCTCCAATACTTCGGGAAACGATAGGTCCTTTGTTTTTTTCAAGGATGCCAGTATAACCTGGGGAGTCTCGGTAAACATTTCGAAAGCTTGTTCCGCAAATAATTTGACGCCGGTTGGCAATTCGGTTAATGGATCGAAGGTTATGACACTGCAATTTTTACAGACCCAATATTTTTTATCTTTGGAAAATGTTGCAGTCTGGGCGAATATTCTTGATTCTTCCACATTTTTATCGTTGTAACAGCTAATGGTCACGTCAATTGCCGTGTGGGACAATTTGTCCAAACTTTTAAAAAACCATAGGCGATTATTTACGTGATTATAAAACCCTACTTTGGGAGCTGCCGTTGAGTACCCTCCTTGACGATCTATTTCCAATCGGAAAGTTGTCACGTAATCGATCGCACTTGGAATGATAAAAGATTCAAAAAGTAGATTGCATAGTGCTAAAACAAATCCTCCGACTACTATGGGCTTGGAAATTTCCCAAATGCTCATCCCAGCACATCGCGCTTCGATAATTTCATTTTTTCTATGAAACTGCCCTAGTGTAAATAGGACAGATATGAAAATTGCAAGCGGAATAGCAAGTGAAACAAAGGAAACACTCAGGGAAAAGTAATATTTGACTAATCCTATAAGGCTGCTTTGGGCCTTTATAAATAGGTAAAAATTTTTATATACATCCTCGAGCAGGAGCAAACTTATTATTATGAAATAGGCACATAGGAATGATTTAAGCCATTTGGATAATATATACCGATGGAATAGCTTCATGGGAAATTTAATATAATCCTTTTGCCTTTAAGGCAAGATATTCGTCTCGCAGAAGGCCATACATTATTACATTTTCGAATTTTCCAAATCGTTTCAATGATTCCCGAGAAATTCCTTCCAACACAAATCCGCATTTCTCTATTACGATTTTGGAAGCCATATTTTTCTCCCGGTGGGTTACGTGTGCCCTATGCATGTTCAAATCTTCGAAGGCATATACGATTGCACGTTTGGAAGCTTCCGTACAATATCCCTTATTCCATTCGTCGGCACTGATCCAGTAATGCAGTTCGCAATTTTCTTGTTCCCCACATAAACTGAGTCCCATGGATCCTATGAAAATATTTGTTTTCCTATGACAAATGGTCCAATAGCAACAGGTTCCTTGTCCCATTCCTTTATCCACGTTGCGTGTCCAAGTTTCTGCCATTTCCATGGTATAGGGATGGGGAGTATATGACAAATTATCCGATATCCGCCTATCGTTGACGCATCTCTGAACGTAAGCCACATCGCCAACGCATACGGGACGCAACAGTAATCGCTGTGAGTATAAAATGGGAGCTTTTTTTAGACCTTGAAGCCACGAATCAACCAAAGCGCACATGATCCCATACGTTTATGTCTTATTAGGCAGATACCATAAATCCACCCGTCGACTGACTTCCCGATGGAGCTCCTCCGCCTTGCTGCAACTTAGGATGTTCCGTTGACCAATATTCTACAGCATTCACAAAATCTTCCATGCGCTCGTACAAACGTTCTTCGTCAAACATTGCTAGCGGCACAATTTCTTTCAATATGATCGTATCGGGGCTATCTCCTTCTCCAGGATCAAGAAATAACCTAGCACCTGCCGTCCCAGCCCAAAAGAAACTATCTCCGAGTAATTTCTTATATGCGTCTAGGGAAAACTTTTCAAGTTCTCCAACAACGGATGTTAACATAAATTCATCCTTATCGGCATCAAAGATACACGTTACGTGAAACTTTTGATCAAAGAGTAAATAGGTTTCGCTTTTTTCATTAAGTTTCAATGATTCTAATTTCAATCGCAATGCCAAATTGGCTAACGCGTCCTCAATCTTTGTTTTGCTAGCACTCATTCTTGTATCTTTGATAATTAAGTTTTGTAAACGATCAATAGGAAAATTTCCCAAAGTATAGGAAATTTTATCTTTTTAGGCAAGAATTAAAGTAATCCCAATTGCATTTTCCCTTCCGCCGTAATCATATCAGCGTTCCAGGGAGGGTCGAAAACAAAATTCACGTCAACTTTTGAACATTTCCCCGTATCCCTAATTGCCGATTTTACATTTTCTGCAATTACGTCGGCAAGTGGACACCCCGGAGACGTTAGGGTCATTTCGATATCTACGTCAAATTTGTCTCCTCGGCAGTTTTCTATGTCTATTGCATAAACCATGCCCAAGTCGACAATGTTTACACCAATTTCTGGGTCGTAAACGGTTTTGAGAATATCCCAAAAATACTCTACTGCAGCCGTGCTGTTGTCGTTTTCTGTCATCTGGAAATCACTTCGATGAGCCTATCAATTTCCACAACGACTTCATTGGCGGATGACATATCCTTGACCTTAGCGTGGCCAGTCTTTGCTTCCTCTTCTCCAAAAATTATCGCATATTTTGCATTTACCTGGGCTGCCGTTTTTAGCTGCTTACTAAAAGTTGTCGGGTCTAGGCAATAGTCGGTATTTATCTTTTGCTCACGCAGCATTGTTGCCTGTCCCAGAGCTAACGTTTCCGTTTGTGTGGAGTAGACGACGAAACAATGTATGTTTCTTGAAAATTCCAGAGCGATATTTTTTTCTTTCAATAGGTTTCCGAGCGTAACATCTCCGATTGCAAACCCAACGGCGGGCAAATCCGCATATCCCAACCTTTTAATGAGATTGTCATATCTTCCCCCGCCTGCTAGGGCGCGGGACTGTCCACTGCGTTCAAATATTTCAAAGACAAACCCGGTATAATAGGCTAGTCCCCGTACTATGCCAAAGTCAATGGTTACAAAATCAGATACGCCAAACGCTTTTATCCTAGCCAACAACTGTGCTAATTCGTCAATCCTCCTGGCGAAAGCGTCATTTGCAATTTTTTTAGAAAATTCCCGAACGTCATTTATCGAGTGAATGGTTCTAATTTCTAGAAGATTATCGAATATTTTTCGGCCGCCACCTTTGCAAATCTTATCCAGACTTTCGATGGTTTTCGATGGCTCTTCCCGTTCAATTTTATCAATTATTCCAAGTACTTCCGGGACGTCATCTTCTCCTATGCCATGGGATCGAATAAATAATGTCCATAGCTGCCTATCGCTGAGTCGAACATGGAAATCCTCTGCCGCCAGCCCAAAACTTTTTAGCATGTGGATTCCCAATAAAATTATTTCGGCATCGGCGTAGGACGACTCATTCCCGAATACGTCGGCATTGAACTGGTAGAATGACCGCAAACGTCCCTTCTGTGGACGTTCGTAGCGAAACATTTCCGAAATACTAAACCATTTGATGGGCCGCCTTAGTGTACTTGCCCGTGCTCCGACCATACGGGCGAGAGATGGCGTCATCTCTGGTCGCATGGCAACCGATCGGCCTCCTTTATCTTCGAAGTTGAACAACTGCGAAATAATTTCTTCGCCGGACTTTGCCGTAAACAATTCCATGGATTCTAAAATTGGAGCGTCATACTCTTCGAATCCAAAAGTCATCGCAGATTGGCGAAAACGTTCAAAAATGAAGTTTCTAAATGCACAATCGTCGGGATAAAAGTCCCTAAAACCTGCCAATGTCTGAAACGTAGACATGCTTTACTTCTATGGACTGAAGCAAAAATTTTTCAATACCAAAAGTAAATATCCCACGGAACCCTATGTTGGAAATTTATGCACATAAAAATATAAAAATGTGGTCATTTCATGGGAACCTGACCTTCTAAATATACTTTGAGCAGAACTTGGCCATTATTTTTCTTTACGCCGGAAACTTTTTGTTTAAGAATCGATGAACTTTTGGAAAGAAATGGCAATGGATGCAGGCAAATGGTGTATCGTTCGGCTAGGTGATGACTACAATTGGTGGGTACATGAAGCCAGCGACGATACTTTTTGTGATACGGAATTAGGTATTCTTGATCCGAAACAGATAGAGCATATGACTGATCTATTGGATCAATTAAAGCAATATGGTCTCGACGATGAGGTGGTCAATGGTGCATTTATTCCCTATGTGATTGATAGGGAAATGGCGAAGGAAATGCTCAGATTGTACGAGGTGAAAGACAACATTTTAAGCCCGCGCGAACGTATTTTTTGCTTGCCCAATAGTTCCGGCGAACAGGAAGGAATGTTTGCCGAATTCATAGACCACATAATGGCTTTACGGATAAAACTGTTGAATGCGAGTTTTGATTTTAAACAACCTTTGAATTTGGAAGAGGTCGAGGACATTTTACACGCTGAACAACAGGAACGATATATTGCTGGCATTAGGACCCATGCCTTCGATGAAATTATGTCCATATTAGACTGCGTTCCCGCCGGATATAGTTTGGATGCGGATATTGAGGACGAAGATGAGGATAAAGAAGACATTGATTTACTAGAGTTTGACGATGACGTGGAAGAATCATTAAAGATCGAGGGAGATAACCCCGGGGATTGGTAATGATTTCGGGGGGCTATTTATGGTGAGAAGATGTATTTATAATTTGTGAGAAAATATTCCATAGCTGTATTTTTGGTAGTAGTAGTATTTTTTGCTGCATTTTTTGTTTGGCCAATTTTTCAAGTTTTACGCAATGGATTTACCACTTCGGATGGCCATTTTACCCTAGCCTATCTCTCTGCAATTTTTAGCAATAGACTATACCTGATAAGCATCAAAAATTCGATATTATTGGCAATTGTTACCACCACCATCGCCTTTCTAATAGCACTTCCGCTGGCGTATTTTACGGATCGCTATGATTTTCCTGGGAAGAAATTTTTTACCAATGTTGTCCTATTGCCCATCATGCTACCACCATTCGTTGGGGCCATAGGGGTTCAGCATATTCTTGGAGTTCGTGGGATGCTAAACAACATTCTTATGAAAATAGGTATCATCGATGGGGCACATTTGATCGATTGGCTGGGCGACTATAAGCTAATCGGCATGTGTTTTCTAAGCGCCATCAGCCTATACCCCATACTATATTTAAACTTGGTGTCAGCGCTGGCAAACATTGACCCTTCACTCGATGAGGCAGCCGGGTGCCTCGGATGCCATGGGTTGAAAAGGTTTTTCAAAATTACCCTACCGCTGATGCGATCTGGAATTTTCGCCGGCGTAACATTGGTATTCATTTGGTCATTCACCGAATTGGGAGTACCGCTAATTTTCGACTACAGCTTGGTTGTTTCCGTCCAAATTTATAACGGATTAAAGGTGATCAACGACAATCAGTTACCTTTCGCCTTAGTCAGTGTCGTACTCCTGCTGTCGCTGGCATTTTACATCTTCGGCAAGCTGTTGACGGGGAACCAAAACTATGCGATGATGGCAAAAGCATCTCATCCCTCTTCGGCTAAAAAAACAGGATTTTTCAAAAAATTCATTTGCTGTTCCTCGTTCATAGGTGTCACTATTGTGGCTTTAATGCCACATGTCGCCGTGATTTTAACATCGTTTACTGGGGATTGGTATAATTCAATATTTCCCAATGTTTGGACATTGGACAATTACAAAATTACCCTTGGCCATCCTCTTACAATTCCGTCGATACAAAACAGTGTGGTCTATTCGGGCTGTGCGACTCTATTTGCCATTATTTTGGGAATTATGATCGCCTTTGTCGTTGTGCGTTCCAGCTTAAAATTTCGCAATTTGTTGGACACCATGACCATGTTACCACTAGCCGTTCCAGGACTTGTCATGGCATTTGGATACTTTGCGATGAGCCAAAATGGTAGGGCATTTTCATTTTTAAATCCCATAGAAAACCCAACGATGCTGTTGATTATAGCATATACGGTTCGAAAACTACCATTCATCGTACGCTCGGCAATCTCCGGTCTACAGCAGATGAGTTATACCTACGAAGAGGCTGCCCAATGTTTGGGATGTTCTCCCATAAAGGCTGGCATAAAAATTACTTTTCCTCTAATCATTGCAAATTTACTGGCTGGAGGATTATTGGTCTTTTCACAGACCATGCTTGAGGTGTCCGATTCCTTGATTTTAGCCCAAAAACAGCGATATTACCCCATAACCAAGGCAATCTACGAACTGATTAATTTGTTGGGCGAAGGCCCATTCCTGGCATGTTCTCTTGGTGTTTGGGCGATGACGTTTCTGGCAATAACCGTTATCAGTGCTTCAACTTTTATGGGGAAAAATTTGGGCACCATTTTTAAGGCATGAGGTTTAAGCAAAAGCTTACTCCATGGAGCTGAATAAACCCGTGTTAATTCGGCAGGGCGTAAGCCGTGGGGCAAATCTGAATTTTCAGATCGACGGTGGGTTTTGGCGATACCGTGGCGATATAATTTTTGAATTTTGTAGTTTACTGTGCCTTTTGACATCTAATTTTTGCTCTACGAATGCTGCAACTAGGATGATATTTTCTTCCGTTGAACGGGAAGAGGTCCACACTTCTACGGCATGTTCAGGTTTCACTACTGGATAAAACGTACGAGAAAAATCTAGTTTATCACGTTCAATGGGGTTATCAACTTCTTTTTCCACATTAAGCCTGAAATCTATCCTAGCAGAGTCGGTGGCCATGAGCCAAAATTTCACATCGGCTTCTGGAAATATATATGTGCCACACGTCCGCCCTTCGGCAACTATACCGTTGAACTTTTGGATTTCTTCCAAATTTATAACTTCTTGAATATGTTTTATGCAAAAGTCATTAATAGACTTAAACAATGATGAGTATTTGGCCACGTTGGCGTTGATATCCTTTGCCCTTAATTCTTTGGCGGTCAAAGAGACTCCATTGATACTAAATTTGACTTTCCGGCCTTCCAAAAGATATTCGCATGTGGCATTCTTCAAAAAATCATCTACTTGGCTTTCATTTTTAGATTCCGGCATAATTCCAGCCTGGATTAGCCTGTGTGCTATTGTGCGATACAATGCACCTGTCTCGATATAAACCATTTTGAACTTTTTAGAGAGTGCCTGTGCAATGGGAGATTTCTTCGTAGCTGATCCTCCATCGATGGTAACGAGTAATTTACCGTTTAACGGCGATACTTTTGTATCAACTTTGCAATATCCATATGAGGGAAAAGTAAATATTACCGCCAGCAGAGTAAAAGAGAATAATTTTGTTTTCATTGTACTATACATATGAACACAAATTGTAAAGATGTTTAAAACATCGCAAGTTTTTTTTATTTCTACAGAAAGCTATTTTTTTGTTCAAACCTAAAACGCACAAATGAATTTTTATCGTTTTACGCTTTGCAAGCAAGTAGGAGGGCCATGGGATATTATTGTCTTCGTGAAAAATTTTCACAAAAAATATTGCATTTTGGTGTTCCTAGGCATAGGCGGTTCGCTTGCTTCTTGGGACATTTGGCCACATGTAAATTAGCCAATGGTGTCCATACGACTGGGCCCTATCTCTATGAATTTTTGGGGAAAATTTCTCCATGAGTTTTTTCCCACCATTTCCCAAATCAAAGAAATGCTGCCATCTTTTCTTATTTTTTGGGGTCCCTGCCAATTTTCCTATGAAATCTGACCATTCATAATCTACGATGAAACATCTTGACCGCCAAGAAATGATTCTGCCATGGCCTTGGCGGCTGGTTCAGCGGTAGTATCGTTGCATACCTGGTGCATTAGATCACACGCTTCCTTTTCCTTTCCTAATGCTCTGATGGCAACTGCTAGAAAGCACTTGGCTAGTCCACTGTCAGGGTTTAACCTCAATGCTTGTTCAGCAAGAATTTTGGCTGCATCGACGACGTATCCAAAATTGAGCTTACAAATGGCAAGACCTATCAACGGCAATTCGCTACTGGGCCGTGCGGCAACTATCCCATTGAAAATGTTTGTGGCCTGTGACTGTAATCCACGGCCAGTGGCAACATAACCAATATCCATCAAGCATCGAACTATCTCCGTAGAAACAGGTAAGTCGCTTTTCGGTGTTTCACTTGGTATATTGTCCATCTACATTACTAATCCACCAAACTAATTACCGAACATTTTGTGCCGTTGACTTCATGGCATCTCCGACGGCACGCAATAGACCGGTGCATGTGGTGGTTAAATTCCCCCATGCTTGAATCTTGGCCTGTAGCGCAAGCATCTGTTCCTGGCCAATGTTCTCACTATTTTCCAACTGCTTAATGGCAGAATTTAACCCTGTTTCGCTCGTTCTAACGCAACTTGCTAGAAGAGCGTAAATTCTAGCGAGGGTTGCTGTCGTTTCGTCTGGATTAGAAATAGGTATGTGTGTTGCTGGCATTATTAACTCCTTTTTTGATTCAATAAATGCTAAATATTAAACAAAACATTGTCAATATTTTTTTGAAAAGATAAAATTAAATTTCGACATCTTCGTCGTAATCTATGGAAGCTAATCCAAAACCAAAAAGTTTCGAAAACTCTTGCTTATATCCATCTATGTCTGAAAACTCTTTCAAATTTTCCGTAGAAATTTTCGGCCAAATTTTGGCGACGGCATCTTGAACATCTCGGCTTAGTTCGAGGTCATCCAATCGAATACGCCCATGTTCATCCAAGGATTTACCGACATGGGATCCATACAATCTTTCGCCAAACAATCTGACCATTTGTTCTATGCACCCTTCGTGAATCCCTTTTTCTTTCATAATTTTGAAAAGGATTGAAATATACAAAGGAACCACTGGAATGGCGGCACTAGCCTGGGTTACGACGGCTTTATTTACGGAAATAATTGCTTGTCCTTCGATATCAGCTAATATAAACTTTATCGCTTCCATTGCCCGCATTAAATCATCCTTGGCGGCTCCTATGGTTCCATTTGTATAGATTGGCCAGGTGATTTCAGGTCCAATGTATGAATAGGCGACGGTTTTGGTGCCGTTTGCCAATAACTTTTCATTGTAAAGGGCCTGTATCCACAATTCCCAATCTTCCCCCCCCATTACTTTTTCCGTTGCCCGTACTTCTTCTGCCGTAGCTGGCTCGATGGTTACTTCGTGGACTTCTTCCCTGTCGACATTGATGGTTTTTCCCGTAAAAGGTTCTTCTACGGGCTTAAGGACTGATTTAAAAACCTCACCGGTAAAAGGGTCTGTTCTTTTTGGGGAAGCTAGGCTATACACCACACAGTCTATCTGTCCAAATTTTTGCTTTATCAAATCTATTACTCGCTCTTTCACCTCGGATGAAAAAGCATCGCCGTTTACATTTTCTGCCAACAGACCACGCTGTTCTGCAAATTTTTTGAAAGCGATCGAGTTATACCAGCCAGCGGAGGCAGGTTTGTCTTTTTCGGATGGACGCTCAAAAGATATTCCTATGGTGTTTGCTCTGCCGCCGAAGGCCAGTGCAATTCTGCTTGCCAAACCATAGCCTGTGGAAGCTCCAATGACCAGGACATTTTTTGGAGCATTGGGAATACCGTGTTTTTCTGCAAATGCAATTTGCTGCCTTACGTTTTCTTCGCAGCCCTTGGGATGAGCCGTTAGGGATATGAAACCGCGTGTTTTAGGTTTAATAATCATATTTTTCGGAAACCGTAACCGAAAAGACCTAATAGTCAATTACGATATGTTTTGCCTCCAATAATTTTGCTATGATTCAGGTTAGGTTAATTTTATCAATTCGCAAACATACCATAAAAACCTAGGAAAAAATCTGCTGCATTGGGATTATTTGGCATGTCTAAGTTCTGTACCGGATAACATTTATGACTAGAAACAAATTGATTATCTCTTTTGCGCAAATAGGTAATCTCAAATGTGTTGGGTAACGGAATCCCTCCAATGATATCAAAAGTGCCATAGTTATTGGCGTGAACATGTACGACCTGATGTGTTGTGTTTAATTTTTCAAACACGTTTAGCATGGCGTTGAATTTATTTTCATCGCAAACATTATCTACTCCATGAAATTCAACTACTATTTGTGCAAAATTCTCTATAGTTTCGCTTGGTGTTTTGCTAAAAGATTCCCACTCTGCCCCCTCGACGTCAATCTTTAAGATAAGGTTTTTGTTGGTCATATGACCATTCGCGGTTAAAATTTCTTCAAATGTTTTTAAGTTCGTATCTTCCCCAGATGTACCACAAATTCCAGTTTTGAAAAAATGAAAATGCCCATTTTGTAGTGGTAGTCCTTCTATTGTGTGGTCGTACATAAATACGTCAATTCCTCTTTTCGCGATATCAAGGTCCCATGAAACATCCTGGGAAATTCCAAAGCTATAGGCAGCATCACACTTACTGAAGTCATCTACCATAATATATCCCCCATCATAGTCACGACCAATTCGGACGAGATTTTTATCAACGACGTTTTTCGGAGCGAAATATTTCATTATAGTTAATGCGCGTTTCCCAAAGAAAAAACTATTTGCCATGCTACCTTGCATAGGCCTTGCAGCTGCTCTTTTCAACCTTTTATGATTAACATGAAAAGAAATTGAAACTGCACACAGTACAGACAAAAGGAATACTATCAAAATATTATGTTTTTTGTGCATCATTGCTCTTCCATGTGGTCTTTATTCAAGGAAAGGCAAATATTTTTTTACTGCCAGTGTTTTATTATATTCTTTTCTATGGGAGGCTTTTTGCGGTCGTCAATCTATGCTCTCTCTAGGGAACGGTACTGAATGGATTCTAAAATGTGATGGGGTAAAATTTTTTCTTCGCATTCCAAATCTGCGATGGTGCGACTAACTTTTAAGATTTTATCGTAGGCTCTGGCGGAAAGGCCTAGTTGTTTCATAGCCGCCGCCAACAGGTCGGATGATTCTCCATCTACCCCGCAAAATTTCACCACTTCGCCGTGGGACATGTAGGCATTGCGTCCATCTTTCGAAGATTTGAAGCGTTCCGTTTGAATTTTCGATGCTTTTTCTACGCGAACCCGTATGTCCGTGGACGATTCGGAAAATTTTTTTGACTGAATATCTTCTATCGAGACAGCAGGAACGTTTATCTGTATGTCGAACCTATCCATCATCGGTCCACTAATGCGGGACCTATACCGCTGAATATCCAAATGGCTGCATTTGCACCTGTGTGTTTTGTCCCCTAAATATCCGCATGGGCATGGATTCATTGCTCCAACAATCATCGTTTGGCAGGGGAAATTGACTTTCCCGGAACTCCTGGAAATTGTCACGTTGCCATCTTCCAACGGTTGGCGCAAAGACTCTAGGGTTGTGCGGCGGAATTCCGATAGCTCATCCAAAAACAACACCCCGTTGTGGGCCAGTGAAATCTCTCCCGGGCATGGAATGCTGCCTCCTCCAAGCAAACCTGCGTTGCTAATCGTGTGGTGGGGAGACCGGAATGGACGCTCGAAATGGGCATTTTTTTCTGCCATGAGCAATCCTGCCGCCGAATAAATGCTCATCGTTTCCAAAAATTCATCGAAGGTGGGCATGGACATTATGCCCGGAATACGTTTGGCAATCATCGATTTCCCGGCGCCGGGAGGCCCAATCATTAGAATATTATGGGCTCCAGCAACGGCTATTTCTACGGCTCTACGTAAACTTTCTTGGCCTTTCACTTCGGAAAAGTCTAGACGATCTTCACTTTTTAGCAGGCTGAGAAAGTTTCTATGTTCCAGGGGATCTAATTTTATCTGTCCGGTCAAAAATTTAACCGCTTCGTTTAGGTTACTCACTGCAAAAATTTCCACACCATCGACAAATGATGCCTCCTGGGCGGCCTCCACGGGTAATAGCAAATTTTTCCCCTCCTTTTTGGCTTTTATGGCAAAGGTTAGGCCGCCCTTGATTTCTCGAATTTTCCCAGATAGCCCCAGTTCTCCTGCGACTATGAATTCACTCAAATTAGGGAGGAAAGATTGCCCTGTGCTCTGGATTACACCGAGGGCGATGGGTAGGTCGTAGAAAGATCCTTCTTTCTTGATATAGGAAGGTGCTAGGTTTACGGTCGTTCTGGTATGGGGAATGGCATATCCGCTGTTTACAAGTGCAGAAAATATCCTGTCACAGGATTCCTTTATGGCCGCGTCGGGCAACCCAACGATTATAAATTTTAAATCCCCCCGCTCGCCGGAATTAACCTCAACGGCGATATTAACAGCGTCAATACCTCGCAATGCACAGGACTGGACCGTGGATAACATGGGTGCATTTAATCCCACAATTGCCGCCCCATGTCAAGTATAATGTTTTGTTGCGACAAAATGCTCAAAGGCAACGTACCAACACCGTGCCGATTGGAGAATTTACCATTTCAAGTAAAAGAATTTATGGGATGGTAGGTTTTGTCAAAAGTACCTAAAAAATATTAACGTGGATTGCAAGATCGAAGGACTCAATGGAGAGGAATTGTTGAGAAAGCTTATGAAATTGCAAGATTCCATCAGCTTACGGCTGCCAATTCTAATTTTATAATTGACAAAACAAAATCTTTCGAATTGAACCATACGAAGCTTTAGAATTAGATAAGCGGTCTTAAGAAAGGATAATTATGAACAGTATAAGTAATATGGATACGGTAGAGGTAGAAATTTTTTCCAAAGGCAATGTAAGAGGCCTTGCCTCCCAGGACGTAGCCAAAAAATATTATACCCTCGATGAGAATGAGCGTGAAAAACTAATTCAAGTTTTTATACGAGATGTGGAACTGGTTGGTTGGTCATGTGAGGATCGTCGAATGGCTGGTTGGGTGGGAGATGCTAAAGGGGTGAAAATAAATTTTTCTCAAGAGGTAGACTTCGAAAAGAATGAAAGATTTGTCCAATTTAGGTTTGTGGAACTGGACATTAGCATTTATGAATAAATTCACCCCAGGGTTTTTAGTAAAAAAATTAAAAAAATTATTGCCATGGCGTAGTTTTTGAGTACAGTCCCTTCCTAGGTTATGGTAAAACATTAAAAAGGAGGGGAATATGGAAAGAATGCAATATGTTAAAACAGATACTAAAGGTAAAATAGAGTATCAGCGTGGTGGCGCGAAGTTTTGTGTGTCAGATAAGGACCGGGCTCTGTTTGAGAGCATAGTTGGTGCTAGGATTAGTAATAATAGGTTTGCGAATCTTACAGAAAGAGTCGCTGGAAATAAGGAACTAACCACGGGGGTGGTTGCGCCTGATGGTCGCGTATACACGGTGCATTTTAAAGATAGTAGCCAGCGAGGTGACTCCAAGAAGACTTATACAATTTCCAACATATTAGAAAGTACACTTCCAGCAGACCTCGAACCGGTAACAGTAAAACAAGATCTTATTGCCGTTTCGGAACACTTTCATGGAACATTGGAAGGTATACACTCCAGATTGCTCCGCGGAGGAGTAGATGCCACTGACTTTGCAAACTTTGTAGACGTTTTTTTGGGGGAATATGCAGACCAAATTACGGTTAATACAAACGGATCTCATTTCAAGGTGAAGACAAACACAACCCAACCTGTATCATTTAATATATGGAAACCCCATGGTTTTGATGGTCCAGTATATAAAAACACAAGAGGAATAGGAAAAGCTATTGAGGCAATGATGAACATATGCTATATTCGTCCATAAGTGCCCTTTTCCCCTGCGTTTTCCCGATAGAATGCCAATTCCATTATCAAACTGGCAAGTGGCATGATATTTCTTAGGCAGAAGGAGCTCTCACAGACCTTTGCGGAAATAGTGACCGGCGACAAATTATACGTCATGTGTTCTTAAAAATTCTTCCATCGAAAGAGCCATATACTTCACCATAAAGCATCGTAGTAATGTAGTTCCAAATTCGAAAGGTTGCATGGCTTTTGTCCCACTCGTTTCAAATTACTTGGGGCTTGGGTTTGGGACTACGTGGTTCGGGGATTGATCCACGTTGGGCAGTAATTTTTTGTTTCCCAGGGGAGAAATGGTGTGGGCAGTGACAAAAATCAATAGGTTGCGTTTCTGGATGGTTTCACTTTTCGACCTAAACAATCTGCCGAGCAGGGGAATGTTTCCCAATATGGGGATTTTGTCATTTACCTCTTTTACTTCTTCGCGGGTTAGACCCCCCATGACAACGGTTGCCCCATCGAAAACATTGACCTCCGTGTGGATTTCTCGCGTTGAAAATATCGGCTGATAAAATCCGGATGGGATGGTGACCGTATTTCCTGATGTTACGGCTACATTCACTCCGCCATATTCAACAAACCCTTCGAATTCGGTGACTTTTGGTTCAAGCTGTAAACTGATGCTGCCATCCATTTCGACGATGGGAGTCACGCTCATTTCTACACCGACGTTGCGTGTGGTAAAATTTTGTGGCGTACCGGCCGTTATTGTCACTCCGGCGGAACTCGACGCACCCAACCCGGAATATCCCGTACCAACTTCGGAATGTGTGTCCCCATAGCTCTGGGGATAGCGCAGTTCCATGGCTATGACAATTTTTGCCGTCTTGCCGGAAAGTACCGTTAGCTTTGGAGCACTCAT
>JAISBO010000078.1 GCA_031266155.1 Puniceicoccales bacterium | reverse complement strand
ATGTCAGCAGGTATCCGTAGAAATATGGCGCCCATCTAATTTTGCTAGGTCGGAAACCTCAATGAAGGTAGGGATTGCTTTTTTCTTTTAAAATGGTCGTAAAATTTCCGTGGCCAGGGATAACTGTCGTATTTTGAGGCAATGTTAAAAGCTTTTCCTTGATTCCGGCAATCAATAACGATTCATCGCCACCCGGCAAATCAAATCTTCCGATAGTATCTTTAAACAATGTGTCGCCCGTAAATACACATCCCAGTGACTTGATGTAAAATGCTAAATCCCCGGCGGCATGCCCCGGTATCCAGCGGCAGAAAACTTCCAGCCATTCGTTTATGTTAACGGTGTCATTGTCTTTTATTTCAACATCGATTTTGCAGGGAATAAGATCTATGTCTAATCTCATTGCCATTGTCACCAGTTCCGGGTGTTCAATTAATAATTTGTCTAGCCCATGGGCGTAGGTTTGTACTCCTAAATTTTTAAACATATGGCCATCGCCCACATGGTCCCAATGTCCATGGGTAAACAATATGGCTATTACTTTCGTGTCTGGAAGGAGAATGCTTTTACTCGCTTCAAAGGCCCCAAATGGGGCATCAATTAGCACAGCTTCATGGCGCTTGGCGTTCTCAATGAATCCAACATTATTGTCTATGGGACCACACTTTGTAACGAAGATTTGTACTTCTTCATCCGACGCGACTAAAAATTTTGATCTATGCATTTTAAAAGATTTCCAGAATTACTTTATCTTCCAACCCACGAATACCGGTGATTTCAGCAACATTATAGGATTTCCGCACCTTCGGCAATCCCAAATTGTTAGTATGGTCTTCGCCCTTTAGATAAAAAATTTTGCCATTCGGCTTCAAAAGTTTTTTTGAGTATTTCAAAAAGTCGGCCAAATTTGTTACCGCTCGGCCGACAATTTTATCGAATTTGCCGAAAAAGTCTTCCGCCCGAATGTTTACCGTTTTCACATTTTGCAGGTTCAGCCTTTTTACCATATCGTTTACCGCCATGATCTTTTTCCCGATGGAATCCATCAGTGTAAAACTAGTTTCGCGGCAAACAATGGCCAGTGGAATTCCAGGAAGACCACCTCCGGTTCCAATGTCCAAAACGTCTTCGCCTTTGGTAAAATTTCCAACCGTGGAAATTGACAAACTGGGAATGATATGATGGCTGATAACATTTTGAATGTCTTTCCTTGAAATAAGGTTAATTTTTTCATTCCACTCGCCTAGTAATTTGGAATATTTTACCAACTGCTGCCATTGGCTTTCTTCCAGCCGGGGGAAAATTTTTGCGATTAAACTTTCATCTGCCATGAATTATCACTAATTACTCCTTCCGAATCTCATAGATAATTTCTTAAAAAAATTCATCGAGCATTTTCCATTGTTCCATGGAGATTTCCTCGGGCCTTTGGTGTGTGGCAATTTTACATTCCGACAGCCAATTTTGTAATTCGGCACATCCGTCCCTACCGATTCCTCCCATTTGTTTTCTTCTTTTTGTAAAAATCCACCTAATGGTCTGTTTGGTCATTGTTTTAAAGAGGAAGGGGTTTTGTTTTTTTACCATTGATACCACGACCGACGATACCATTGGCTCTGGATAGAATGAGTTTGCTGCAACCCTATGCATACAAACCCTATCATAAGCCGATTGGATGAAAATTGAAATGGGACAGATCTCCGAAGGCTTGGTGGAAGCGAAAAACCTCTCTGCCGTTTCGGTTTGCGTGATTAAATTTATGCACTGTGGCAAATGGCATTCTAAAAGAGCACTTATCCAAGCCGATGAAATGGAGTAGGGTAGGTTGGAAATCACTTTAAAATTTCCCATATTTTGTGGCAATCCGGCAATCGGGAAACTCACCGCATCACCGTGCATCAGCCATAAATTACTATAATTTGCAAACCTTGACTTTAGAAAATCAAAAAAGCGCCTGTCCAATTCAATGGCGAACAATTTTGCTCCGACCTGTAAAATTTTTTCCGATAGTACTCCCAGTCCCGGACCAATCTCAACAACCGCGTCGCCATTTCTCACATCCGAAATTGCCATAAATTTATCGACCACATTGCCATCGATTAAAAAGTTCTGGCCAAGCCTTTTGGAGGGAGTGATTTTGAGATTTTCCAAGTCGAGCAGTGTTTGCTTTAATAGCGACGTTGGTTTGGCTGATGGTTTGCTGTTTTCTTTGTAAAATATCTTGGGAACCATAATTTCCTACATCGAGAATTACCAGGCTTCACCCTCAAGCCCCATACCTTGCTCGTGCTGTTCCTTCATTTCATATACCCAACGTAGCACCTCAGCCACCGGCTCAATTAGTTCCGTGGGAATAAAAGTCATCACTTCTCCAACATCCATGAGAGAGTGTGCCAATGGTACGTTACGCATGATCGGAATATTGTTTTCCCGAGCCACCTGTATCATTTCTTCCGCGATAGCTCCCTGCCCAGTTGCCAAAATGATGGGCAAAGAGGCCCCTTTGCTTTTCATATTATAGTATACGGCCACGGCGATATGTTCGGGATTCGTTATCAACACACTGGACTGTTTTGTCCTTCGAGGGGCATCTTGCTCGACCATTTCGCGATGTATCTGTTTCCGTTTCCCTTTAATTTGCGGATCTCCTTCACTTTCCTTATACTCCCGCTTTACCTCATCCTTGGACATTTTCATTTTACTCATAAAATTTCGCTTCTGGAAGACAAAATCAACACATGCGACCACAACGTAGGCAAAGATTACATTGTACGCAAATCGTTTCATTATTGGTCCCAAAATGTTGATCACTCCTGTGAGACCATAGAATGGTAACAGGAGTAAATCTCGGATTAGATTTTTTATGACCATGTAAATCAATATGCCCAAAAACATTATTTTTAGGGCCGATTTCAAAAATTCGAAAAGGTTTTTTTTGGAAAAAATTTGTTTAATTTTTTCCGCGGGATTAAGTTTTTTCAAATCCGGCTTTACCGTTTCGGCAGTGAGCAAAAAACCAATTTGAGCACAATTTGCAACCACAGCCATGACCATACAAATCCCAAGAGCAGGTAGTATGATGCCGATCATTTGTTTAAAAACCCCGACAATAACATTGGCATAGGCCATTTTAAAATCTTCTGACAGGTAGTTTATGGGAAACACGAGCATATTTCCTATGGCTTTTACGTGATTGGACCATCCAAGGCCTATGTACGCGTACATGCCTATTAGCAGGGATGTGGAAATCACATCCGTACTTTTACACACCTGGCCTTTTTTCCTAGCATCTCGCAGCTTCTTCGGCGTAGGCATTTCTGTTTTTTCACCACTCATCTATCTAACAAAAATCTTAACAAATTCCGCAAGTTTACTTCTGGACGTAAAATACAATTCGAAGAAATAATTCAATAGGGATAAATACATAAACAAAAACATCATCGACAACCAACTTTTTACTGGCATTGCTAGGAAGAAAACGTTGAGCTGGGGAGCAAATCTGTTGACCATACCAAGCCCAAATTCTGCCAAAAACAAAACTATCAATATGGGAGCTGCTAGGGAAAACATCACGGCCATCAAGTCCTTTACCAGATCCATAAAAAACACTGCAAACCCTACCTCAAACTTGGGGAAATATGAAAATACTGGCCACACCTGGTAAGTTTTATATATGAGGTCCAAGAAAAACAAAAATCCACCCGTGGAAAAAAATGCCACCGACATCATTTGTATCAAAAAACTTCCCATGAGCGACGTTTGTGAACCCGCCATCGGGTCAAATATTGTTGCCATCGATGACCCGCGCTGAACATCGACCACAAAACCAACCCCTTCCGCCGTATAGAAAATAAAACTCGCGACAAACCCCAGAACGATCCCTATGACAACCTCTTTTATTAGCAATCCCCCCATGGCTAAAATGGCAAATTCTCCCTGGGGAATCGTTGGGAATACCAAACAGAACAATGGCAAAGACAATGATAATATGGCGACATTTCGTCCGGTTCCTACCACAAATTGGCGCGAAAAAAATGGAGCCACTGCCAGTGACGCCCCCAACCGTGCCATTGCTATAATTACCAATACGCATGTATTTGATATTTCCTTTAGTGGCGTATCCATAATCCACCCATTACTGAGCTAACACTGGAAATTCATCGAACAAATAGGTGGTGAATTCCAAAATTTCGCCACCTATCCAATGAGTAGTTAAGGCCAATACTACGATTACAAAGATCAATTTTACCGCAAATCCCAATGTTTGTTCCTGAACCTGAGTCAACGCTTGCAATAGACTAATGAGCAGCCCTACTGTTGTGGCTATCAAGATCGGTGGCATCGATAGGACCAACACTAAAATCATCGCCTTAGATGTTACACTCAAAATAAATGACTCGTGCATAAGTTTATACTAAAGTTATGCTATTTAAGCAAAAATTTTAGGATAAACAATCTTTAATATTTGAAATCTTTGGAGACCAAACCTTCCTATTTTCCAAAAGACTTCGTTGCCAAAGGAACAAATTTTGGAGGAAACCAAAGGGATAGACTTTTTGCAAGATCGCTATTTTTACCTAAATGCTATGTTGTAATCATATGCCGATTATCCGGGCGATTGATTTTTAGCAATTTCGAGGTCTATAATTTTGAATTGGACAGACTTTCTTTTCGTTTCATCTGCCACTTCGCGAAAATATTCCACTGCGATTTCCTTATCCACCCCATCAAATGTGCGTTTGCAGTAAGTATCAATATCAAAATCAGATCGATCCTTTATAAAGCTTTCAATTATTTTTGCACGTTCAAGGTCTGTAAGTACGCCATAAAACTTACTCGCAATATCCTTTGAAGCAATGCATGTCGTTGGCCCCTTTGAAAAAATTTCTACCACATTAGTGTTATTTGTGCTATGCGTAACCATATTCTTTCCCCCGTTGGTAATTTTGAAAATTAAAGCCTACCGTTTCGTTACTTACCATTCCCTTTAAATTCAAAATCTTCTAAATAATATATTTCAACCTGAAAGATTTCACATTGTCAATAAAAAACTAGGATTGTTTGGCGGGCACAACGAAAAATATTACCGATAGTAGCGATGCCAGCGGCCAAAATCTTGATTTGTTATGTCGGCCAATCAAAAAATCCGCCGGTAGATTGGGGCCATTTGCCAGAATTCGAATTGTCTTGAATTTTTGGCATATTCATATTTTCTCAGCCGTGAAAATGACCTATAATAGAGATAATCCATTTACCGCCCGTTTGAAATTTCGGAGAAGGCTGAATGGCCAGGCAAGTGATAAAAACGTCCAACACATCGTTTTCGATATGAGCAATAGCGACATATCCTATAAATGTGGCGATTCGATTGCCGTATTTCCCAAAAACAATGGGAGTAAAACGGCCGAAATTTTGAGTTTGTTAAAAATAGATCCTGAAACACAGATTAAGCTTCCTTTTCTGGGTGAAAAAATATCGATTTCTTCTGCCCTAGGGGAATATCTTTGCATAACCAACCTATCCGAGCAATTTTGGAAATGGCTTGCGGAAATCGAAACAAATTCCGCCATGGGTGCATTTATTAGTGATAAAATACTCCATTCCGATCCGGAATGTCAAGTTTTGGCAAAATCATATTCACTGTTGGAGATTTTGAAAAAATTCGATGGCCGTTGCGAAGTAGAACCAGACGAATTGGTATCCAAGTTGCGCCGTTTGACGCCGCGGCTATATTCCATCGCCTCATCTCCCCTCGTTGACCGAAATGAAATACACGTTGTCGTTGGAGTTGTTAGCTATGCAAATGCCATTGGAAATAAAAGGAACGGCATTGCGTCGAATTATTTGGCCCACGATGCAAGCATTGGAGAAGGCATTAGGGTTTTTGTGGTGAAATCCATGTTTGCGTTGCCGGCAAATGCCGAGTCGAATATCATAATGGTTGGCCCGGGAACTGGAATTGCACCATTCATCGGGTTTTTGCAGGAGAGACGATATATGATGGACAGAGGTGATAAAATCGGGGCAAGCTGGCTGTTCTTCGGCGACAGAAATCGTACAACGGATTTTTTATTTGAGGAAGAATTGCAAACTTTTAAAAATTCTGGCATTTTGACAAATCTGGATTTGGCCTTTTCGAGGGACCAGGAAAATAAAATATATGTTCAGGATAGAATTTGGGAACATCGCAAAGAACTCTGGTCGTGGATTTCCAATGGAGCCCATGTTTATGTCTGTGGCAATGCATCTAAAATGGCCGTGGATGTCGAAAATACCCTAAAGAAAATAGCCATGGAACTTGGAAACTTTGCCGAAGATGAGGCCAATGGTTTTTTAAAATCGTTAAAGGACAACCGACGCTACCAAAGAGATGTTTATTAAAACTGACTATCTTCCACGTCGACGGATCAGCTTTCACGTTAAAATTTATCCCGTTGGTGAAACTTTCTGTAGTCGGATAGGAGACGTTTTTTATCAACGGCCGTATAAATTTGGGTAGTGGAAATATTCGCATGGCCGAGCATTTCCTGTATGGAACGCAGATCTGCCCCATTTTCCAACAGATGCGTAGCAAAGGAATGGCGTAGGGTGTGGGGAGTTACGGTTTTTTCTATCCCTGCCAGTTTTATGTATTTTTTTAGGTGCATCCACACGGTTTTTCTTGATAATTTGCGACCCGTTATCCCTATAAAAAATGTGCTATCCGTTTTAGATTTTACGAATTTTGGACGTGCGACGGCTAGGTACCGTTCCAGCTTGGATTTGGCAATGGACCCAAAGGGGACACTCCTTTCCTTTGCCCCCTTGCCATATACCCTTAAAAAACAGTTTTCAAAATCGACGGCCTGAATTTTAATGTCACACAATTCGGACACTCTCAGGCCACTGCTGTAAATCAACTCAAACATTGCGCTGTCCCGCATGGCCAGTGGAGAATTTTCCCCATTTAATTCCAAAATTTTTGACACTTCTTCCGATGTCAGCGTATCCGGCAGTTTTCGCGTGCAGCGGGGACGTTTCAACTGCTTGGCAACGTCCAAATTTGCCATGTTTCGGGCTTTGGCAAATTTGGAAAATGACCGCAAAGCGGACAACTTCCTCGCCACCGTAGCCGACGAACACCCAGATTTACCTAGAAATGCTAACCATTGGCGAAGTATTTCCAATGAAACCTCCGACCAGCTTTTTAGAGCATGTTTCGAAAAAAAATTCACGAGGGCCAGTAAGTCATTTTCGTAGCTGGCGACGGTATTTTTGCTGCTTCCCTTTTCCAGTTCTAGGTGTACAAGGAAGGCATCGATATCTCCTTTCAAAACTGACGGCGTTTTATCCATCGGACTTTAAAATGCTTAGTTGGGCATGAAAACCTTCTTTCAGTATCGATTGTACTTCGGATGGCAAGCGAGATTTCTTTTTTTCGGAGTCATCGTCGGAGGTAGCAGCGAGCTGATTCTTCGCATCTTCAGACTTTAATGCCCGAACGTCTTGCAGAATGGCATCGATGGCACGGGATTGCCCCCGTTCAGCAGCTTTTAGTAGGGTGGTTTCAAAGTTTATGGTTTCGGAGATTCCGGTTTTAACGGATTCCTTTGACCGGTGAATTTCTTCCAATATCCGAACCATGCGATCGGGATAGTTGCCATCCCCATCTAAAATACTTTCCAATTGCTCATAAATCCTTGCTTCCACGTCGCACAAAACCCTATACATGTCGCAATTTTGCGATGAAATTTCATGGGAAATTTTTATGAGCTTTTTGTAGTCTCCGTAGTAAATATTGCTAATTATGCCATCGATGGTGTTATCATCGGCTAACCCATAGGCAAGGTTTATTGCTTCTGCGGTTATTTCGTTCCCACAAAAGGTTGCCATGCGGTCAAGGATCGATTCCGCGTCTCTGACGCCACCATGGGCAAGGCGGGCAATGGAAAGGAGCGCACCTTCGGAAATTTTTATTCCTTCGCTTTGGGCGATCGCAGATAATTTTTCAGCCAATGTGGTAATTGCTACGGGACGGAAAGAAAACCGTTGGCATCGGGACGCTATGGTTGGCAAAACTTTATGCGCCTCGGTGGTGGCAAAGATAAATTTTACGTGAGCTGGTGGTTCCTCGAGGGTCTTCAATAACGCATTAAAGGCTGCATTTGATAGCATATGCACTTCGTCGATAATATATATTTTATATTTGCATGAGATGGGGGCATATCGGCATTCCTCGCGAAGGTCTCGAATTTGCTCGACGGAATTATTGGACGCTCCATCGATTTCTATGACATCCAAGCAGTTTCCTGATGCTATGGAGCGTGAAATTTCACCGTCAGGGTCGAAATCTACGGATGGTCCACCGCTAGCATTCAGGGCCATGGCTAGCAGACGGGCGGTGGTAGTTTTCCCCGTTCCCCGAGGCCCAACGAATAGGTAGGCATGGGCAACACGCCCCATCTCTATGGCATTGGTTAATGTCCTGGTGATGTGATCCTGCCCAATGATTTCTTTGAAACTTTTCGGACGCCAGCGAAGGGCAATTACCCGGTATTGGTTCTGACTTTTGTCCAAATTTTCTTCCACAAAATTTTTTTGCATAGAATCCTATGGCGTTCGAATCCTGCAAGTTATCTCCCCAAAGTAAAGTGATATCAAAATGCTTCGTGGAGGAAATTTTTTTTGGGAAAACAATTACTGAATCCACAGGCTTGATTTTAAGCATGGTGGCCGTCACAGTGTCTCTATTCTGGAACAAAATTTTGTGAACGTCCATTGGAAATGTGGTGGGTGATTAAAATTTTCATAAAAAATTTTTATCCGCTGGTGCAGTATTTGGGGCATATTTCGCATTTTTCCTAACCAAATTTTCCATAATATTATTGACTGTGGGAAAGAATGGGAGATACTGTTTAAGAGTGGGGACTTTAGGTCAAAATGTTACAGAACTCAAATAATATTTATGTAGGTGAGCATCGGCGCAGCCCGGACGAGAAGGGTAGGGTACTATTGCCGGCGAAATGGAGATTTGGGTCTGAACAATATGAAGTGTACGTTGCCATTCCCAACCCATCCGGATGCATAATCGTCTATCCTCCCAAAATGGTAGAAAAATTGAGAGAGAAGGCTTCCAATGTAAGTCTGGGAGATAAAAAGGGTCAAAAAACCCTCACGAAACTTTTTTCAAAGGCTGACCAGCTTACCTGCGATAACCAGGGGAGGATTTTGCTCAATCAAATGCTTTGTTCCCATGGGGGGTTAAACAGGGAAATCCTGATGGTGGGTAATTTTATAACTTTTAGCATCTGGGATCCGGTAAGGTACGAAAAGTATTTGAATAGGGATGAGGAAGAAGATGATGAAATCAGCGTAATTTTAACACAACTCGGACTATGATAGAAGAGGCACAGTTATCATTATCCCATTGTTCGGTTCTTCTGAACGATGTTGTGAAATGGTTAAACCCATCCAAGGGAGGACAGTTTTTGGACTGTACGTTCGGTGGGGGAGGGCATAGTGAAGCCCTGTTGCAGGCCAATGAGAAGAATTTTGTCTACGCCATCGACTGCGATCCAAGTGCTAAACAACGAGCCCAAAAGCTTTCGCTGACCTATAGTAACTTTAGATTTTATCAGGTTAATTTTTCCGAGGTCGGCTGCTTACGTGTGCCTTCATTGGATGGCATTGTAATGGATTTGGGAGTTTCATCCTTCCAACTCGATGACGAAAACAGAGGGTTTTCTTTTAGGTATCACACCCCGTTGGACATGCGAATGGATAACAGCCATGGGATTACGGCGGCAGACTTTCTATACAAAGCCAGTGAACGGGAATTGGTAACAGCCATTCGGGATTACGGAGAGGAGGAATATTGGAAAAAAATCATCTCTGCCATTTTAGACAATAGAAAAAACCCGGACATGAAATATGCCGATAGTTTTGCTAAAATCGTTTCCGGCTGTATTCCAAAGAAAACGGGACAAAAAATTCATCCGGCCACCAAAACATTTCAAGGGATAAGGATTTTTATCAACGATGAATTGGCTTCCCTAGAAGCGGCATTACCCGTTTTGTTCGACAAATTAGCGATGGCTGGGCGACTAGCCGTAATCAGTTTTCATTCCCTAGAAGACAAGATCGTTAAAAAGTTTTTCAACCAAATGGCCGGCAAAGCGATTGACAAATTCGATAGCCAACCCCAACAAGACCGGGTTGCCTATGCCAATATTTTAACGAAAAAACCGATTACTTCCGATGAAACCGAAGTGGATCATAATCCCCGTAGCCGATCCGCCAAACTACGCATTTTAGAAAAAACACGCAGCATACTGGATTGAATATGAAAAATAAGTCAGACAGATTTTTTCAAATTTGTACATTGTTGTGCATAGGCGGTGTTTTCATGTCATTTTCCCTGTCTTTGTTTTTGGTCAAAGCGAGGCAAAACATAATATCCTGTGGACGAAAAATATCAGAACATGAACGAGTTTTATTCCTGTACGCCACAAAAAATACAGAACTGGATACGAAAATTTTGAAACTTAGTTCCGTCCAGTCCCTACACGAATTCATCGAAGCCAATGGTCTCGTGGTGGCGGATGTGCACAATACGGTAAAAATATCAAAAACGGATGTCAATTTTTACGCACTAAACCATTCGACCAGCAAAGTTGCGAATCAATTTTCCCAGGAAAAATTTCCAAAACAAACTAGTCTAACCATGCGTAATTAATAAAATTACGACAATTGTAGTAGCAAAAACGCACCATCCTCTGGCGGTGCGTTTTTCAGTTTATGGTGCCCAGAAAAAATGGATAATGTTTGTTAAAGTTATACTTTACTTAGGAATTGATCTTCATAGCTTCGGGTCTAGTAGGATGAGACAGCATACAATTTTTCGAGAGTCTTCGATCTCAGGTGCGTCACTGCATATGGGACAGCACGCGACAATGACCATAAAACCCGCGGAGCCGAACACTGGTATAATTTTTAGAAGAATCGATTTGGTTGGAAAGCCCGAAATTATTCCCAACGTCAGAAATTTAGGGGAATTGGTCCGTTCCACGTCACTAATATCGGGTGGTGTTACAATTTGTACCGTTGAGCATATTCTTTCTGCACTATATGCTATGAAAATTGACAATGTTATCGTTGAATTGAACGGAGATGAACCGCCCATTTTAGATGGTTCCGCGAAACATTTTGTAAATTTAATATTACAAGCGGAGAGGGTGGAACAGGATAGCGAAAGAAAAATTTTCGAGCTCAGAGAACCCATAACCGTTACAAGAGGGAACCGTTCCCTGGTGGCATTGCCCTACGATGGTTTAAAAATAACGGCGACTCTGGTGGATGACCATGGACTGTATACACAGCATCTTTCAATCGATGTTGATTCGGAATCATTCATTGCCGAAATCGCTCCAGCGAGGACTTTCGTTCACTACGAAGATATTGAAAATTTGTTAAAAATAGGACGGTTGCGGGGAGGGACCATAGATTCTGCGATAGTGATCAAAGGGGAGCAAATTTTGTCGAAAGAGCCATTGAGATTCAAGGATGAATTCGTTAGGCATAAAATTTTGGATATAATCGGGGATATTTCGTTGGTTGGGGTTCCACTGAAGGCTCACATCATTGCCATCCGCCCCGGGCATTCAATGAATGCCGAATTGACAAAGGAAATATATGCCCAAAGGAAGCTAATCGAATCTGGCCAGAAGTTACTTCCCAAATCTCCCGCTGGGCCCCTCATCAGTTCGAACATCGAGTTCGACATTAACAGGATCCTGAATTTGTTACCGCACAGATATCCATTCATTATGGTTGATAGGGTTATCGAAATTATAGGAAAAGATGAAATTCGCGCCATAAAAAATGTTACAATCAACGAACCATACTTCGTTGGACATTTCCCAGGGCAGCCGGTTATGCCCGGTGTGTTGCAGCTTGAAGCGATGGCACAGACAGCTGGTATTTTGATGTTAAATAATATCAGCCCTGAAAACAATAAAATAGCCTATTTTATGAGTTGCGACAAAGTTAAGTTCCGCCAGGCGGTAACTCCAGGAGACCAACTCGAAATACATGTGAAATCTCTCAAGCAAAGAGGGGAGAAAATAGGTATTGCAGAGGCAGTGTGTAGGGTAGGGGACAAAGTAGTTTCGTCGGCTCAGTTAATGTTTATGCTCATAAAAGCTGGGGAATAGCTATGTCAACAATTATTCATTCGACCGCAATAGTTGAAAAAGGGGCCCAATTGGCCAATGATGTTCGCGTCGATGCCTATGCCTATGTGGGAGAAATGGTATCCCTGGGCAAAGGAACGCATGTTTTCCACCATGCCACCGTAGATGGAAGAACACAAATGGGGGAAAATAATACAATTTATCCTTATGCATACATCGGGGCTCCAACCCAGGATTTGAAATACACAGGAGGATGCCCTGGCCTCAAAATAGGCAACAATAATATGTTTCGGGAGTATTGTACGGCACATACGGCCACGAAGGAAGAAAGCGAGACGATTTTAGGTAATGACAATGTGTTTCTCGCCTATGCCCACGTTGCCCACGATTGCATCGTGGGTAATAGTGTAATAATGGGTAGCCAAGCTGCCCTAGGTGGACATGTTGTTCTCCAAGACTTTACAAACATTGGATGGGGTGCGGGCGTACACCAATTTTGTAGAGTTGGTAAATATTCGATGATTGGCGCCTCATCGAAAACCACACAGGATGTCCTTCCCTATATGCTAGCCGACGGTAGTCCTGCAAAGGTTAGATGCCCGAACGTTGTAAATCTGCAAAGGAATAATTTTTCCGACCAACAGATTTCGCAGGTAAAAAAAATATTTAAAATTTTCTATCTAAGCGGATTAAACAAGACGCAAGCCATTGAAAAAATTAAGTCTGAGGTTCCTATGTCCGATTTGCTGGATGAGTTTTTGAGTTTTATAGATTCTACCTCTCGCGGATTTGTATAAAAGTCGTAAAATAATATGTTGCCTTTTCTAGGGTGCTTGCTAACCTCGAGAGTCTCGAGGAGGTTAATATATGAAATGGAGAGATTTTATGGGCGATGGTGAGGTCGAACTACGGCTTCCGGCTGAAAATGAAACCTACAATGTCTTCAAATATGAAATCGAAGAAAAGGTTCCCGTCCAGGATGAAAAGTTTAATGAGGCCTTATCTTCGTTTGAAGGAAACACAGAAGTCTACTGCGACTGGTTGCAAACATTGGCAGAAAACTAATCCTGGGGCATTAGCTAGCTGTCGCTCAAATTTAGTTTCCATTCTTCACAAAAAAAGGGAAACCATTGATGGGATATCGATTCATATAATCCCAACATGCGGAATTTTTTCCAATTGTAGTGGCGGAGAAAGAGGGATTCGAACCCTCGGACCCCTTTTTATGAGATCACCTTCTTAGCAGGAAGGCGCTTTCGACCACTCAGCCATTTCTCCACTGCCACCAGCAGAAATAAATAAAATGTTCAATTGTGCAAGTGCAAGTAATATAAATTTGAAGACATTTCATTACATGGGCTCACTTTGCTGTTTTTTTACATCATTTTTTACATCATTTTGAGGGAGAAAAACAGGGCAAACGCCAAACGTTTCCGTGCCTTCAAAACTAATCTTTACCAAAAGGGGCTGAGCTAGTCGATATGCTTAAAATAGTAATTCGTTTTTTTGCCGAACAGTCCACATAGCCACCCCAACGAAGCCGTTACATATAAAATAGTAACGGCGGGAGGTTTAGCTCCTCCAAGTAGTAGGAAAGGTAAGATCAGACATCTCCACGTAATGCTTAATATTTCTTTCAATGTGCGTTTCTTCACCCCAAAGCCGTAATGCCTAGCCACCATTACATCGGTAATCCCAGTATCGAACCATCGCTTTAGCAGATATTTAAACGTACTTCTTCCCTTGGAAAATTTTTCGATTACAATAGCTTGGGGGGCAGATGAGAATTTCGCTCCCTGGAATGTGGCATCAAATGAAAATACTAAATCTTCCCGTCCTGAAAAGTTGAAAGCATTGTTAAATCGTATATTTCCCCCCTTGGGGTCTACCAAACTAGTTGAAAATAGGCAATTGTTTGTAGGTAATAACCTGAGAGAAGTATTCGCAGGTTCTTTGGAATTAGGCCAAAGTTTTTTGACAAGGTTTGATGAGTCCGTCGGAAGTAATCTATAAACCGTTCCGGCGACGCCATCGGATCTCGACTCTTTGAATGCCTTGTATAGCTCTACGAGCCATTCCCGTGCTACAATTTCATCGTCGTCGAACATGGCAATAGCCGTTGCACTCAGTTTTAGTGCTTCTTCTATTACCCGATTCCTAACATGGGCAAGCCCTCGATTTTTCTCTACAAAATAGTGACATTTGAATGGCATGTCGGGGGCGTAGGCGTCGAAAATGTATTTTGCTTCCCCATTCCCATCGTTGTCAACCAGAACAAATTCTATTTCCGATGTTTCTGGAATATCGATTTGCGACAGGCTATCCAGTGCTTCTTTCAAAGGCTCATGGCGATTAAAAGTGCACAGCCCAATAACAATCCTATCCTTAGAGTCTTTCATTTCCCACCTCTTTTTATCTAACGCTTGTTGCTATTTTTCTTTCCTTGTTCTTCGTGGGAGGAAGGAGAAGCAATGAAAATTTTGTCAGCATCTACTTTGGGAGGCACAAATCGCTTATTCCCGTCGGCAGTTACCAACGAAACATTAGAGTTCATATGTTTTTCTATGGACGATTTCCAAAGGATATCCTTTGCTTCTTCATTGGCAGGGTCCAGTTCCATGGCTTCTTTTGCAATTTTAGCAGCCTGGTCAAATATTTTTTCATTGAGATATGAATGTGCTATGACAACTAAATCTTCCAGTTCAGCCCCCGTTGCTATTACTTTTTGTGATACAAATATTGCCAACTTGTGATATCCAGCACCATAGGCTGCGTATAAAATATTTCTAAGGGCAAATTCGCTCGCCGGATTGATATCCAGCAATTTTTCAGCAGCATTGATTACCTGGTCATAACTTCCATTGGCCTTACAAATTAATAGTTTTATGGCGAAAAAAACAAACCTAATCCCATCGAATAGGGAAGTGGAAACGGAAGATTTCCTCCTTAATTCATGCATCGCTGTCCTCGCTGCAATATCTTGAGGATTAATAACCAGAGCCTCACGATACAAAAATTTAGCATAGGTAAAATCATCGTCATTTATGGCCCTTTGTGCCCTTACCAGAATGTCACTTTCCGTTACTTCCTCTTGCATGATTTTACAAAATTGAAGCTGAAATTCCATTATCCGTTATGCGATCAATTATAGATCTTTTCAAGTCTTTCCAAGCATCGTCGACTAGTTCCTGATTCGGTGCTTCAACCAATACTCGTAGCTTTGACTCGGTCCCAGAGTATCGAACTAATACGCGGTGAGGAGGCGGTAATTTTGAATTTATTTTCTCAATATCCTCCTCCAGACCTTTAATATCCGAAAGTGGCACCTTATCATTCACGGACACATTAAAAGATTTTTGAGGAAATAAGGCAATCTTTGTTTTTAGTTCGGACAACTTGGTATTATTCCTGGCGATAATGTCTAACACAAGCAATGCTGCCGCGATACCATCCCCAATGGGAGAAATTTTTCTAAAAATTAAATGCCCGGAATCCTCCCCTCCAAAATAACAGTTATTTTGTATCATCGTTTGATAAACATTTCTGTCTCCGACATCGCACCGAAGGACATTTATGCCCATGGCTTGTAAATATTTGTCGAGCCCCAAATTGCTTTGGATTGTGACTACAATTGACCTATTCGGCAACGCATCGGTTGCTAATAGGTGCCCTGCCACAATACCCAGGAGAACATCTCCGTTAATTTTTTCTCCCATTTCATCGAAAATTACTATCCGATCTCCATCTCCATCGTGGGCAATTCCAATGGCAGCTGGCATTTGTTGCATTAAAGTTGCCAAGGCTTCGGGGTGTTCAGTGCCACAAGCATCATTTATATTTTCTCCATTCGGGTGGTTCCCTGTCTGGATTACCTGGGCTCCGAAACGTTCGAAGATTTCTTTTGCCACTTCATGGGTTGCGCCATTGGCAGAATCCAAAGCGATTATCGTTTTGGAGAGTGCTCCAGTTGGCAAAAAATTTTCGTATTGGCTACAATAATTTTGTTTTGCTTCACCATGAAACTCTATTACTTGCGGCCCTTGGGAGGAAACGTTTGCAATATTTTCTAGTATTTGCTCCAATTCTTCTTCTTCCGTGACCGTAAATTTTTCCCCCCTTGCATTGAAAAATTTTATACCGTTATCACTTGCCGGGTTGTGAGATGCGGTAATTGCAATGCCAATGTCCGATTTGGTATATAGTGCCATTTTTGAAATGGCCGGTGTTGGTAAAATGCCGCAATCAAATACTTTGACGTCCTTTGAAAATCCTCCGATAAACGCTTTTTGCAACACAATCCCTGATTTTCGAGTATCTCGCCCCACACAAACGGAAAAACCTTTTCTATTGTGTTTTTTGGTTACAAACCGCTCAATCGCATTTGCCAATCTACGAAAAAATTCTTCACAGATTGGACCTGTTCCAAATTTTCCCCTTATGCCATCTGTTCCAAAATATTTCATTGGCTAAAACAACCTAATGCCACAAATAAAAACAATTCGCTCTATTTTAAAAAGTCAAGGTACGCACATCATTCTGTTTTAAAATGATAATTTGGTGTTTTTTGCCCCACAGGTTGGACATTCGCAAATTTCAATATCCGATTTGTTTAGATAAAACCCCCCACACTTTTTACACCAAAACAGCCGATTATTTCCTCTTAGATATAATGCCTTTTCCCCAACTTCCATTATCAACAATGCCAAAACAATGGCACCACTTGATAAAAACAAAGAAAAATCACAAAAAATCATACAATTTTGTTTGTTCTTACTCGGTGGTGGCGGTTTCTGGCATACTTTGGTCGGGCGTGGTAGTTGTTTCTGCCTCAACTGTACCGGCAACTACCTTTTGTTTTCGCTTGGGTCTTTTTGGCGAAGTAGATTCCTTTGCCTTTTCAGCATTAGGCGGAGTAGACTTTTTTGCTTTTGCAGCATTTCGTTTCTTCGACTTAGCATAGCCAACATCATCACCCAGAACCAACTCTATAATAGCCATTTTAGCAGCATCACCCGTTCGCGGCATGAGCTTATAAATCCGCGAAAATCCACCATTTCTTTTAATAAATTCACTCGCCCTATCATTGAACAAGGTGGCCACAGCATCTTCATCTTTTATCCGAGCGATTGCTAAGCGGCGGTAATGTAACTTTTGGGCTGAATCTTCTGCCAGATGGGCTTTTTTAGCCATTGTGATTATTTTTTCGACGAAGGGACGCAATGCTTTGGCTTTTGCTAAAGTGGTTTCTATTTTCCCGTGGCGCAACAACGCTGATGCCAAGTTTGCCATCAGGGCTTCGCGATGTTCTTTCGTACAACCCAATAAAAATCTATGTTTTCCGTGACGCATCTTCTCCTTAAAGCTATATTAAAATCAAATTCTTACCTCTCCAGTAAACGCTCTTCTACTTTCATCCCGAGCGAAAGCCCAATCTCCTCCATTTTTTCTTTGATCTCATTCAAAGATTTTTTACCAAAATTTCTATATTTCAACATTTCAGCTTCCGTCTTCATAACCAACTCACCGACCGTCATAATATTAGCATTATTTAGACAATTGGCAGCGCGGACGGATAATTCAATCTCATTGACGCTCATGTTAAGAAGCTTGTGGAGCCGGTTTTGGTCATCATCGGATTCCTTGCTAGCATCTTCAAAGGCTATATCACCCGCAGCGGCTGTATCGAATACATCCAAATGTCTTCGTAAAACGGTGGCAGCCTCTTTAAGAGCTTCGGAAGGTGTAATTCTTCCGTCGGTCCAAATTTCCAAAACCAACTTATCATAGTCTGTGATCTGACCAACACGGGTATCTTCGACGGTATACTTGGCAAGGGTAACCGGACTGAACAACGCATCCACAGGAAGAAGTCCTATTTCCATTCGCCGCTCATGTTGCGATCCAAGAAAGTACCCACGACCAACCCGCAATTCAAGCTGTGCTGTAAATTTTTGTTTTTTATCCAAGGTGCAAATGATTTGATCCGGATTTAAAATTTCAAATGTCCCATCGCCGACGATATCGCTAGCAAGCACGAGCCCTTCGCGATTAACGTCAATGGTGAGAATAAGTGGCTCGTTGCCTTCTTTTTTGAATAAAATCCTCTTTATATTCAGAATGATATCTGTGATATCTTCTTTTATGCCAGGAACGCTTTGAAACTCATGGCTAACGCCGTCTATCGTAACAGCAACTACCGCAGCCCCCTCGATGGAACTCAATAGAATCCTGCGCAATGCATTGCCAAGGCTATGGGCGAAACCCGCCTCAAACGGCTCGGCAACAAACATAGCATAGGTATCTGTCGCAGTTTGTTCAACCTTGTACAGCTTATCAGGCAATTCAAATTGATGCAACACCTTCATAAAAATTTTCCAAAAAACTAAAAATTAACGACTATAAAATTCAACGATGAGTTGTTCATTTATTTCCTGCGAAATTTCCTCACGCTCTGGCTCACGGTTTACCATACCACGCAACAATGCTGAATTGAATTCAAGCCATGCGGGAACACTGCGGGCACGGTTTAATTCGCAATTACGCACAACAATTTGACGGGAAGAAGACCTTTCGGCAATTTCTACAACCTCACCAGCCTTGCAAATATAGCTCGGAATATTAACTTTTTTCCCATTTACACGCACATGGCCATGGGTAACAAATTGCCTGGCTGCGGCACGGCTCCTCGCAATTCCAAAATTGTAAACAACATTATCCAACCTCATCTCGAGCAATTTCAAGAAAGCAACCCCCGTGATCCCAGGTCGGCCTTTGGCAATCTTAAAATATAGCCGAAATTGTTTCTCCGTTAGACCATACATATAGCGAACTTTTTGTTTTTCCATAAGCCCAATCGAATAATCTGAAACCTTGCGACGCAAACGAGGCCCATGCATTCCGGGAATATACGGCTTTCTCTCCTCCGCATTCCCAGGAGGGAAAACCGACACTGCAAATCTTCGATTGATTCTGGCCCTTGGACCTATATATCTTGCCATAAATAAAAAACTCCTAATGTTTCGAAGGTTAAGGCCTTCTTACTTTTCTTGGACGACATCCATTGTGGGGAATCGGTGTGACATCAATAATTTCATCGATTATGAGCCCCAATGCTTGAACCGTCCTAATCGCAGCATCACGCCCCATACCAGGCCCCTTGACCTTTATGCTAACCTCTTTCATCCCGTGAGACATTGCCGTTTTACCGGCATCTTGTACGGCCATTTGTGCCGCATAGGCCGTCGATTTTCTAGATCCACGAAAATTACATTTCCCCGCACTAGCCCATGAAATTATGTTGCCATTTGGGCTTGCAAAGGATACCTTCGTGTTGTTAAACGTAGCCAAAATATTACAAATTCCCTTGGTAATGTTTTTACATTTTTTTGCTTTTCTTACCGTTGTATCAACAACATCGTCGAATAGGGAAGCAGCCTTTTCGCTTTTTTCTTCCGTGGTAGCAACTTTTGCCTCATTGTCTTTGTCTTCGCTCATTTACCTAAATCCTTTTATTCCAATCATTTTGTTTCTTTTTTCATAACTCCAACCGTCTTACGAGCACCTTTTCTGGTACGTGCATTCGTTGACGTTCTCTGCCCCCTCACCGGCAATCCTTTGTAATGTCTCAACCCACGGTAGCACTTTATCGCCTGCAATCTTTTTAAGTTTGCTACAATTTCCCTGCGCAGGTCACCTTCTATTTTCCATCCGGCGGAATTGATAAAAGAAGTAATCTTATTGATATGCTCTTCGTTCAATTCACGGGCACGCATATCGGTAACAATCCCTGTTGCTTCCAATATCATTGCCGCACGCGCAGGACCTATTCCTTGAATATACTGTAATGCATAGCCGACTTTTTTACTATCGGGTACGTCAACTCCTAAAATACGAGGCATAATTTCTTACCATTAAAATTTTTAACAAATCGAATTCCAAAATCATTTTTTATCTAAAGTCAAGATTTCTGGCAAAGTCTCGGTAACTAAAATTGTATGTTCACAATGAACGGCTAGTTTTCCGTCCACAGTTTTAACCGTCCAACCATCGTCGGCGGTGAAAACCTTTTCATTACCAAAAGTCAACATCGGTTCTAAGGCCAATGTCATTCCGGGCTTCAGAACTGGTCCCTTCCCGGGAGGGCCGAAGTTTGGAATTTGTGGATCTTCATGCATGTTTTTGCCGACTCCATGGCCTACAAAATCCCTCAAAATTCCGTACCTGTTTTTTTTTGCATGTTTTTCTATGGCGTGGGAAATGTCTCCGACCCTGTTGCCAGCAATCGCCTGGGCAATGCCAAGATCCAGAGCTTCTTCGGCTACCCTAACAAATCGATCCACTTCCTTCGAAACATTACCTATGCGCACGGTCTTCGTATTATCCCCGACATATCCGTTGTAAAATACGGCAACATCTATGCTGACTATATCCCCATCTTTCAAGAATACACTTTTGGAAGGGATACCATGGACAACTTCGTCATTTAGGGAAATACAAGAATAGGCCGGGTATGGAGTTTTACCGCCGGGATGATATTGAAAACTAGCACTTTGAGCTCCGAGTTCCATCATTAGGTCCCGCCCAAAACAATCCAAATCATAGGTGCTAACCCCCACGTCAGCATATTCAGCCATTGCACGTAAAATTTTAGCAGCTACCGCACAGGCCGAACGCATTTTTACGATCTCATCCTCTGTTTTTATCGTAATCATCTGCAATGTCCCTTCCCATGGCAGACAACAAGCCACGTAATAATTATTCCCAGTAGGACGGCCATGGCAATATAGATAACCCTGCGAGTCTTGGAAACATTGTCCGGAGATTCAATTTTACTGTTCGTCCGAACCTTTATCTTTTTTAGAAAGCCGTCATAATTTTTTTGCAACAGATGTCCTTCTATTTGCTTCAAAGTGTCGAGGACAACGCCTACGGAAATTAACGTCCCCGTCCCCCCAAAGAATAAAGCGATGGAATAGGAAATGCCGAACGAAAAAAACAACAGGTCTGGCAATAGTGCTACTGCTGTCAGAAATACCGCTCCTGCAAACGTCAGGCGGGTCATGACAAAGTCTAAAAATGTTGCCGTGGCATCTCCCGGTTTAATCCCTGGAATATATCCGCCATTCTTCTTCAATTCATCCGCTATTTGGGTAGGTCGAAACATTATTGATACCCAAAAATAGCTGAAACACAAAATGAGCAAGCCATATAAAATGTAATAGGTGGTTGAGCCATGGCTCAAAACCATGGAAGCTTTTTGGAAAAACCTTATGCCCGTTGCAGCTCCTACATAGGCAAAGATTTGTTGGGGAAAGAGCAATATGGCACTTGCAAAAATTACCGGCATGACCCCGGAGTAGTTGATTTTTAGGGGGAGATAGGAGGATTGCCCCGCGTACATTTTACGTCCAACTATGCGGGAAACATACTGTACTGGGATTTTCCTGTCCGCCTGGGCAACAGATATCATAAAAGCCACCACTGAAATTAACAGCGTTAGCATTAGTATCCCATGCCACAGGCCGAAAATTTTTGGCATTCCTGCAGAGACTTTGAACATTTTGACCGCTTGGATGATAGCCCCAGGCATTGAGGACAAGATCCCTCCAGCTATGAGCAGAGAAATGCCATTCCCTATGCCAACCTGGGAAATTTGTTCTCCAATCCAGACCAAAATCAACGTGCCTGTTGTCAAAAATATTGTTGACGTTATGAAAAACGACACGCCATCTTTTATGATAATACTGCCATACTGATTGGCATTAAATCCATAAAAAAGCTTATCGGGATAATTTGCCAGGGCCATAACCAACAGCCATCCCTGGATCAAACAAACAACGACCGTCAAATAGCGGGTATACTGTGCTATTTTTTGTCTACCCACTTCTCCCTCGTGCTGCAATCTGGCCAACGCTGGATTTATGGCCCCTAGAAGTTGCATGATGATGGACGCACTTATGTAGGGCATGATACCAAGCCCAAATATGGCTCCTTTTAACAGAGCTCCTCCCGTGAACATGTTGTAGAGGTCCATTATTCCACCTGACGCAGATGTTTTGGACATCATGAAATTTGTAAGTGGCAATGGATCTAGGCCCGGCAATGGAATACTGGCCCCAACACGGGCAACAAACAACAGGGCCAGCGTAACAAGAATCCTATTGCGCAGATCTGTGATTTTAAAGCAATTTGCAAAAGCCGATAACATCTTAGGTCGTCATTATTTTTTCTGTGATTCGTCCAACAAAGTCACGGCCTTCCCTCCCGCACCCTCTATGGCTTCGATGGCACTTCTAGAAAATTTATCGGCAATCACCGTAATTGACTTAGAAAGAGTTATCCCACCGAGAACTTTGACCAAAATTTCACTGTTTTTGATCAGTCCCCGCCGTTGCATGCAGGACTTATCTATGGTATCAAGTTGAAGGTCGACAAGGTCTTGTAAACTCACAATCGCAAATGGTATTCGAAAACTTTCATTGGAAAAACCACGAATTGGAAAGTGTCTGTAAAAGGGAATGCCGCAGCAGCATGGTGCCGGGCTATACCCAGCACGGGCTTTGCCTCCCTTATGGCCTCGCCCCGCGGTTTTCCCTTGGCCGGAACCAACCCCCTTACCTCGCCGCTTGGTATTTTTTGAGTAGGCTAAAATCTTTGGCAATTCATTAAGTTTCATTGGTTAAAATCCTTTTATATAATTTCATCGCCAGTGGCAGTTCGCATCTGTTTG
>JAISBO010000072.1 GCA_031266155.1 Puniceicoccales bacterium | reverse complement strand
AAAGCATTTGGCTCAAACTGTCCAAAGGCTGAGGCGATATAATTTTGCCCCCGATAGGACATTTCGACAAATGATCCCGGTTGTTGATTGCGGTCATACCAAGTTTTTCTGAAATCCCGCTCGACCTCGGAATCGCTCAATGCTGTGGCCCTAGCGATTATATCAATTCGATCATCGTAGTGTTGCCTATGCGCAAATTCCAAAAAATGCCTACGGCTAGGAATGGGTTCATTTTTTATATCAACCCCTTTTTGTTCTTCGTTTGCCCTATCCCGAATAAATCCAAATTTAACTTCGGAAAGTATTTGATTTTTCTCTGACCTACTGTCGATTTTCAATGCAGGACCTACCAATATTCCCCGTTTTGCATAAAAATCCAAAAGTCCTCCCAACTTAAGTCCTTTGGTTACTCCAAAATAAAAATTGTTTTGCAGGTATGCTCCATTGCTATTATTCAGCCCATAATTTTGGTCCAAGAAAAACGGATGCGACGAAAGGCCTATTTCCGCACTAGGTAAGTACAATATCGTAGCTGGTCCAATTTTAAACCTTGCCCCCTTTGTCTTTATGGATTCTTCATTCGTTATTTCGAAACTTTCTACGAATATTGATGAAGCGAACGTCCGACCCACAGAACCATGAAATATCTCTGTATTGAGACCGGTTTGCACATCATTGACCGTATCTAAATCGACATTGTCGATGTGGAAGTAGTAGTCATGAACCTTTATTTTACTGTCATTGGCGTGTATTAAATTTGAATTCATATCATAGGAAACACGATCTGCCACGATGTAAATTTTCCCGTTGTCAATTTTTACATTCCCCGTGGCAATTGCCGTCGCCTGTTCCTTCTGGAATGTTATTTCATCGGACTGAATGATAAAATTCTCCACTTCAATTTTTGCATCCCCCTTGGCAACAAGCTCCTCTCTATCAGTAACATATTCTATGGGTTCATTCGAACTTACTTCAACTGCACAGCAGATGACATTGGAAGCAACCAACCATAGGATCGTTAAAAATTTTTTCAACACGTTGCTCAATAACATGTGTAATCTCCACCCCTATGAAAATAAAAATCTTTCTTCCTAACCATCGATTGCATTAAAAACCGAACCTCACCTGCATACCAACCCAAGGGAGCAACTAGACGAACAAAAAATACGACGGAAGGTTAATTTGACATTTTCAAAACGGTGATTTTTACGATATCCACGCCTATTATTTGTCTCTGAACAGAGTTTGTAAAGCTTGGGATCCCTTATCTCCAACCTTAGATGCGACATCGAGGACAATCGACATTTGCATTACTTCGTACTGTATACGCATTAAATCTCCTTGCGATAAATCTGGCTTTTGAGCTAGTTCTGCTGCCACATTTGTCATGTGGTCTAATTGCCGCTTAACCGAAGACATAAAGTCGGATAGCCGATTCTGATATGCTTCTCCGGAAGATTGAACCACTTTCCCTTCCAACTTATATACGACATTTGGAACTATCTGCCTAACATCTCTGATTGATTCGGCAAGATTGGGATTGATATCGACCAAAGCATTTGTGGTTCGGTCTAGACGACTGGTTACGGAATCAACGTTTACGCTAGCGTCCTCAAACGCAGCGCTGAATTTTGCAGCATCGTTTGGGTTAGCACTCGCAGACAAGGAATCAGATAATTTCTGGAGATCCATCTGATCCTCTGCCATAATTTTCCCTATTTGTGCCCGTAATTTTTCATCGACTATAGCTACTTGATCCATGAACTTAAACCTTAACTTTTTATAAAGAAAGTCAAGGATTTTTACAATTAACAATGGGGTTTTACCCTGGGATTGAGAGTGTTAAATTGAATCAAAACATGCTCCATAAACAACTTCGGAGGCACAGGACAGTTTTAAAAAAATTTCACATTATTCATCGTCTGTGACAAAATTTTCAAACCCTGGACCCTCCGACTGCAATTCATTGTCAAAGAAACCATGCAACTGGCGAATCCTCGTTGGGTGTCGCATTTTTCTCAAAGCTTTTGCTTCTATCTGACGAATTCTTTCCCGGGTAACATTAAACACCTGCCCCACCTCTTCCAAAGTCCTACTATACCCATCCCTCAATCCGAAGCGCAGCATCAAAACTTCCCGTTCCCGTTGAGTCAAACTGTCCAAAACACTGCCTATTTTCTCGCGAAGCAGACTAAAGGCCGTCATATCATATGGATTTTCAGCATTTTTATCTTCGATGAAATCCCCAAAACTGGAATCTTCCCCATCGCCAACAGGATTTTGCAGGGAAATTGGTTGTTGGGCCATCTTCATTATGGTTTGTACTCGATCAATAGGCATTTTGACTTCCTTAGCCACGTCTTCTGCCGTCGGAGAATGGCCTAATTCCTGGGTAAGTTGCTTTTGCACCTGCATGACCCGATTCAGTGAGTCTATCATGTGTACGGGAATGCGAATAGTTCTAGCTTGGTCTGCGATCGAACGCGTTATAGCTTGGCGTATCCACCAGGTTGCATAGGTTGAAAATTTATATCCCCGACGATACTCAAATTTCTCAACGGCTTTCATAAGGCCCATATTGCCTTCTTGAATGGAATCCAAAAATGATAGTCCGCGATTGGTATATTTCTTCGCAATGCTAATGACAAGCCGCAGATTGGCTTCCACCATTGCCCGTTTTGCCCTATAGGCTTCACCCATATGAAACTTAAATGCTTTTATAATCTCGACCAAACGCTTGGGGGCAACCTCATGTTTGATTTCAAACTTTTTCAGGGCCTTATTGATTCTATCAATTGCTTCTACTTGAGACTTGTCTCCATTTGCCAGAGATTTATGGGCACGTTCCAGATCAGCATACAGTTGATTGATTTGGCGAACATCTGGACGTAATTTTGCCAGAGGTTCTTCGAAAATTTTCATTTTGAAACAAAAACGTTTTAAAACGGTTTTTAGCTGCGTTTGAAACTGTTTCAACCGTGCCTCGATTGGTCTGATTTTTTCTTCGTCCGCTGTTTCTTTAGCTTCCTGATACGCTTTCCAAGATTCTTTTACCTTTGCAAATAACATCTTGCTATCCTGTACGGCACGGGCTAACATCGAGTAATAGGCCTCCCGGCTTTCTATCTTTTTATCGAGAACTATGCGGTCAAATCGTTCCTCCCGGCAGAGTAACTTTTCTGCCAAATCAATTTGAAATTCTGCCGTTAAATGAATAGAAAATAGCTCATCCTGTGCGCGCAATTCTTCCCTCTCAATTGTTTTGGAAATGGCCACCTCTTCGGTACGCGTAAGCAATGGGACCTGTCCCATCTGGCGGAGATACATACGAACGGGGTCCTCAATATTCTCTCCGGATGGCGAAACGGGTTCTGCCATTTCCTCTTCAACTTTACTCCGATACTGTTCGGCCTCTTCAGCATCCAAAATCTCGATGTTGAGATTTTCTAAAATATTGATGATGTTTTCAGCTTCTTTTGGATTAGCTAGAGCTCCTGGCAGAGTTTCATTGATATCTTGCAAAGATACATACCCTCTTTGCCGTGCTAATCGTATGAGAGATTGTATTCTTGCGTTAGCATCTGCTGCCGTCCCGGTTTCGGGATTGTTTTTCTCGTGTTTTGTCATTATTTTTACAATTGAACAATTTGCGGTGGGTGCTCTAACATTTTACGCAAATTTAGTCTGCATTCCTGTAAGGTTTTTATACTATCGCTTTCGTCAAGAGAAATTTTCCGAAATTTGTCATTAACTTTATTAATTTCTTCCTTGATGAAATTTGAATGGAGCTTACGCAGGCATAAATTCGCAACGGCAAGATGCTCGCAATCTTCGTCGAAGTCGGCCAATGAAAAGTATATCAAATTCTTTTCATCATCCGAAAATAATGGTGACTCTTCCAATTTAGCAATCCCCTCCCACATATACTCTTTAATTTCATTTAGGATTTTTAGCAATACTTTTCCTTCACGGGATGTTAAATTTTGTAAAAATGGTTGTTCGTAGAAATTCAACATTTGTTTTGCTATTCTATCATTCGACAGAACTATTGCCAACAATTGGCTTTCTGCAGTGGATAGCTTTCCCTGTGGAATTTTCTGTATTTCATCTGTGACAACCTTCGAGTTCCCCACAAAGGGCTTTTTCTGCAAAAATGACTTAAAATCTTGGAAAATCGCATGCCGATCAAGGTTTGCCACCATCGATAGCTCGTCCAGGTATGATTTTTGAACGATGGAAGATTCGGCAATGGAAATTATTTCGTAGATCCTCCTAAGCGTTTCTACTTTTTCCTGTGCCGTAATATTTTTTTTAGCTAGCCACCGGTTTGCCAAAAATTCTATCCCCGTCATGCCGGACCGCTGTAATCCTTGGAACCTATTTTCAAAATCCTCACAAAAATAGCTGTCCGGGTCCTGCCCTTCCGGTAGGATAAAAAATTTCACATCCAATCCAGCTGTGATTGCCATTGTCAGCAGACGTTCCGCTGCCTTCAATCCTGCATTATCACCGTCAAGCATACAATTCAAGTGTACACTATACCGCCGTAAAGTGCTCAACTGGACATCTGTGATGGCCGTACCCTGGGGAGCAATGGCGGTATTGATGCCATTATCCCAGCAACGCATGGCATCGAATTGGCCTTCGACCATCCAAAAAGGTCCATTTGGTTCCAGGTATTGCCGTGCCCTGTCGAGCCCGAAGAGTATGCTTCCCTTTTGGAAAATTTCCGTTGCTGGAGAGTTTATATACTTAGCATCGGCAAAATTATTTTGCTGCCCTATACCATCTATAAATCTTGCCGAAAATCCAACGATTTTTCCCTGGGTATTTCTGATAGGAATTGTTAGTCGCGAATTAAATCGCCCCATAAACCTACGAGAATCGGTTTCATTTTCCTTGGCATAGAAAATTCCACTAGCCTTTATGGCATCCAAGGAGTAGCCAGCCTGGAGTATTTTTTCTACCAGTGCCCTATCATCATTCCCCGCAAAACCTATGCCATTTTCCTTTGCCACATCCAGAGAGAACTTCCTGTTTTCTACCCAGTACTGCCGAATTTTTTCTCCACAAGCATTATTGGCATGGAAATTTTCCACAAAAAAATCGCACACCAATCCGTGCAATTCAAACAACGTTTTTTTCGCATAGGGCTTCGTTTCGAAAGTTTCCGACTTTTCAAATTCCAGCGGAATATTAAACCGTTCGGCTATCATTTCAACGGCATCGGCAAATGATACGTTTTCCTTTAGTTGTACGAATCGAAAAATATCACCCGCATTGCCAGAACTAAAACATCGGAACATTTTTTTCGCTGGCATGACGAAAAAGGACGGGGTTTTCTCCTGATTGAAAGGACTCAATCCGCGCCAATTAACCCCACACCGTTTCAGCGTAACGTATGGTGACACAACATCATAAATATCGACAGAATTTTTTATTTTATCTAGGCAATCACGCGTTATCATTCCCCGGAAAGTAAATATTCCATATACCTTTGGTTACAAAAAAGCCCCCGGGAAAGGATAAAAATACCCCTCTTCCCTGCTTTTCAATCTCAGCTCTAGGGAAAATGGTTACATTTTGTCCTCTCTTTCCCCAAACCAAAACTTTTTTGCTGTCTTCCTATTTATTTCTTCAACCCACGCGGTCAAGAACTTTTTATAAAGGGATGATTATTGGTCCAGAGGGGATATCATCCGATTCATCACTTGATGTTTCATTACTCTGTGATATTATAACATTCTCCCCTTTATTTCTTCGCCATGCTATAATTAGTGCGGGTATTGCAATGGTGGCAACCACAGCCATTGTGGCGATAACGGGGTGAGCAACTGCCAGCGCCCACGCAGATTTTCCCAGCGCAACTACTTTGCCCAACAGAGACCCGGCGGCAGATCCGACACTTGTCTTCGCAGCTATTGTCTCTGTGGCTATTGTTTTAGATACTGCAGCGGGACTTGCCCCTTCAATTATTACTTCAGATAACACCGTTGGAGTCCCAAATGACACCTGCCGAATGGGGACTCCCTTCATTGTCCATACGGCATTCGCCATTGCTCCAGTATTTACGCTTTCGACCGTTGCTTTAAATACCATTGGCTGGAGGCTAAATACCTGTGGGGCAGGCATTATTGCTCCAGCATTCGCACCTCCGGTTACTGCTCCAAAATGTACTAGTGCAGTGCTTGCACCCATTCCTTGTGCGGCAGTCGCCATTGCTCCCCCACCTACGCCTGCAGTTGCTGTTTCAGATAACACTAGTGCAGTGCTTGCACCACTAACTCCCTGTGCGACAGTCGCCATTGCTCCAGCATTCACACCTCCGGCTGCTGCTTTAAAAGGCACTAGTGCGGTACTTGCCACCGCTCTAGCACTCATACTTTTTGCTACTGCTTCAAAGGATGATAATGCGGCACTTGTCCCGTTAGTTATACTGTGTGTTTTTAGCGCAATGTTCACTATAGGGGCTGCAATTGTTTCCCCTCGCCACATATTCGTAATACCTGCAACCGCCGATTGAACACCTGCGCCTATTATTGCTGCTTGTCTAGAAATTCCTCTCATATCATTATATTTGATTACAACTACCACAGTGACTGGTTATTCTCTTAAGAAATTCTCACAAATTGCAAGTGAAAAATCAAAAAGGACATAAGCTAAGCTTTGACCGATATGAAATTTATCAACTTTGAGTATACTACAAAATAGGTAACATTTTCAAAATTTGTTCCTTCTGGAGCAAGGCACTGAATGCACAACCCACCAAAACAGGGAAATTTTAGTAAAACCTTCGGACTATTCCATGGGAATTGACCCTAGGGCACACCACTCGACTTATCGCTTTGCGCTATTTCATTGCTCTGCGGTACTTCATTGCTCCGCGGCATTATAACATTTTTCTCTTTGTTTTTTCGCCATGCTATAATTAGCGTAGGTATTGCAATGGCGGCAACCACAGCCATAGTGGCTATAACGGGGTGAGCAATTGCCAGCGCCCATGCAGATCGCCCCAACGCAGCTACTTTGCCCAATAGAGACCTAGCACTCGTTTCTTCGACTGCTTTAAATACCGCTGGCTGAATGTTTACTCCATTAAGTGCCTGTGGAGCAGTCGTCATTGCTCCAGTGTTTACTCCT
>JAISBO010000054.1 GCA_031266155.1 Puniceicoccales bacterium | reverse complement strand
TTCGCACCGGGCAATTGTACGCTATGTGTGGCATCGAAGATCGTCGGACACCCATTCGATTTCATGACCATGAATGAACGCATGTCGACGACCAGGTTATTGTATCCGAAAGTTGTCCCACGCTCAATCTGCCAAATTTCCTGAGCTTTCGATTCTTTGAGCTTATTGGTAACGTGTTTCATTTCATGGGGGGAAAGAAATTGTCCCTTTTTAACGGAAACTATCCTCCCGGTCCTAGCGGCCGCCGTCAAAATATCCGTTTGCCTACATAGAAATGCAGGGACCTGTAACACATCGCAAATTTCTGACACGGGAGCTGCCTGATCCGGCAGATGAATATCAGTGGTAACGGGCAAATCATGGCGATTTTTGACTTCGCCAAGGAGCCTAAGTCCTTCCTTAAGACCCACTCCCCGTTCGCTGTAAATCGATGTCCTGTTAGCCTTGTCAAAGGATCCTTTGAATACGATTTTGAGTTCTGGGAATTTATTCCGCAGTGCCACAAGACATTCGGCGGCGGAAAATGTTACATCTTCATTTTCCAGGGAACAGGGACCCGCTATTATCAATAATTTGTTTTCTTCAAAAAACATCGATGGCACCGAGATTGAAAAATTTCGATGGCGAATCAAGTAACAAAATTTGCCCGTTCATCCACATCCGTTTTCAAAAATTTCTTTACCCTTTCCAGCAGAGAAGATGTCGTTTCCTTCGTTTTCTCAAGCTGGGATTTGTCGTCAACCTTTGCTTCTGCGAATAGGTAAAATTTGATCTTAGGTTCTGTGCCACTGGCCCGCAGGGCAAATTTTACACCATTTTTCAAGGTTATGAAAAAGAATTTCTGAGGTGGAATAACTTTTCCATCGGCATCTTGGATCGTTTGTTTGGCAAAGTTGACGATTTCCATTACCTTGCTATCTCCAATCTGATTCGGTGGATCTTTTTGGTAACTGGCCAGGATGTTTTTAATTTTTTGTGCACCATCAGCCCCTTCGTAGTAAATATTCAAAACCGATTCGCCAAAATAGCCATACTTTACGTACATATCATCGCGAAGGTCAATCAATGTTTTGCCCAATGATTTCGCATAGGCGGCCAATTCACAGGCCATCAGACATGCGGAATTGGCATCCTTGTCGCGGACATTGTTCGCCGACAGACAACCGTAGCTCTCTTCGCATCCAAAAATGAATAGGGTACTATTTTTCTGGAGCAAGTCATCCCGTTTTGCCGTTGAAGTTTTGTCGTAGTTTATGGAAATTCCCGTTGATTCATATTCATTCCTCAGCATCCCATTTTCATAGTCGAATATTTTTTCTCCGATCCATTTGAATCCCGTCAGCGTATTGATGCACTTTATTCCATGCAGATCGGCGATTTTATCGATGAGGGGTGTAGTAACAAAGGTTTTTATTACCGCTACACTTTTCGACCCTTTGGCGGGAATTTTTCGCAAAGATTTTAGCTGCGAAACTCTATATTCGGTGAGCAAAGCCCCCGTCACATTTCCCGTAAAAGCTTCGAACTCCCCTTTGCTATTTTTAGCGGCAATCGCTAATCTGTCGCCGTCGGGATCGGTTGCCAAAACGAGGTCTGCATTTCCTTTCTTGGCCAAAGCGATGGACATGTCTAGGGCTTCCTTATTTTCCGGATTCGGGGATTTAACCGTCGAAAAGTTGGGATCCAAGTCATTCTGTTCCTCCACGACGCTGTGGCTGATTTTGTTGGCCTTCAAAAGTGGAATCGTAGCAACGCCTCCCGTCCCATGTAGAGGGGAAAATACGACGTGTATGGGGTAGCTCTCCAGAAGATCTCTTCGCAAAATTGTTTCCGTCACGGCAGACTGATAGCATGCGTCAATGGATGTGTCTAAAATTGTTACGGCCGACATGTCCTTTCTGCAAAATCGACAAATATCACCCATTGTCACACTGTTAAATTCTGATATTACTCCGGAGGCATGGGGATCCACCATCTGCGCACCGTCGAAAAAATAAGCCTTAAACCCATTGTCATGCCATGGGTTGTGGCTTGCAGTTATCATGATGCCAGCCGTACAATTCAAATGGCGTACGCTGAAACTTAGTTGGGGTGTAGACCGGGGAGATGCATAAATCATAGCATGGCCTCCCAAATTCTTCCATGTGGAAGCGGCCAATTCTCCAAAATGTTTGGAAAAATGTCTCATATCGTAGGCAATTACAACCGATGGCAATTCGTGGGCCCGACCATTATTTTTCAGAAATTTTGAACAATATTTAAATAGTGCGACCGTTGCCCCAATGATATTGAAATCGTTCAAATATGCCGTTCCAACGGCAGCAAAATCCGGCCTATTGGTCTTAGATTTTCCACGTTCGGGGTCGGTAACCACCTCTGGGATTGTTCGACTGCGCATGCCTCCAGTTCCAAACTCCAATGTCTTGAAAAACCTATTATTAATCTCATCGACAAGCTGGTAAGCGACGAGCTCATCTATGGATTGGCGTGCCCAGGTTGGTAAATTATCGCAATTGTACATGCGTGCTACATTTTGTGCCGTCGTTTCCAGCACATTGTCTCTCAAAAACCTTTCCATCGCGGTGTTTCAAGAGAATTACTTTTTTCCAAAAAAGAAAGCTAAAAATAAAGTATTTGGTTAGTGTTAAAAATTTTATTTAATAACTTTTCATTAAATCTCATCAAGAGCATATGAACGACGATGGTGTAAAAAAATTGTTCGACAAAGTAAATGTTTTGGAGGTCGCAGATTTGCGCAACTTGATAAAACACCTGTGGAAACAACGGGAATTTTTCAAAAGGACTTTCGATATCATCCGGGATAGTATCGTTGTAATCAACGCCAAGGGAGAAATTTTCTACTGTAATCAGTCAGCCTGCGATTTATTGGGCATTAGCAACCTGAAACAACCAAATATCCTGTGGAAGTATATTCCCGAATTCGTCGTGTTTTCCGATTTTGACATGTCATCGATTGGTGTGGGCAATTCCTTCCTTTCCAAGGAAATTAAGATTTCGTACCCACACAAAAGCATATTAAATGTGACCGTTACCCATAATTATAGTAGCTACGATGACGATGAAAAGATGTTTGTTCTCAGAATCGTTGATATTACGGAGGAACGTACCCTATCGGAAAAAACATTAATCGATGAAAAAATTTCATCGGTCACACTCCTTGCCAGTGCCGTTGCCCATGAGATAGGAAATCCACTGAACGCCATCAGCCTCCGCCTGCAATTGATGCAACGCCAATGTAAGTCCTTGAAAAATGTCGATGAACGTATGAAATTGGAGACTTCGGCGGGCATTTGCTTGGACGAAATTGCCAGGTTGGATAGCATTGTTAAGAATTTTTTACATGCGATCCGTCCCCAAAAGCCAAAATTTACTAGCCTTCCGCTAGACAAGGTTATGGAGGACACCATTGATTTAATGGAGGCAGAATTTAAATCTTTAAACATAGAAGTCGTTAATCGCATTGGGCCATTGCCACTAATTCTCGGAGATTATTCCCAACTGAAACAGGTTTTTTTCAATGTTTTAAAAAATTCCTGCGAGGCAACCTCCAGCGGTGGCACAATAATAATTGAAGGATCTGCCAATGACAATGATGTCATTTTGGTATTTACGGACAATGGCGTTGGAATTCCCTGTGACCTCTTGGCTAAAATTTTTCAGCCATATTTTTCCACTAAAAAGGAAGGAAATGGCCTGGGGATGGTAATCATTGAAAGAATTCTAAGGGAACACTGGGCCACCATCGACATCGCGAGCACCAAAAATGTTGGGACAAAAATTTCCATCAGCTTCCCAAGAAAGGATAAAAGCATGCCCCTCTTGGGCACGGATAATGATTCCCGGGAATCCCATGGATAAAATGTGTTGCCATAGTAGAAATTTTTGTTCATTAAAAACATGGATGTCCCATAGAAAATATGATTTCATCTCCCTACTCGTTTCCGTGGTGTTTGTAGTTTTGTGTATCCTATGTATGACCCCCGATGCAACTATCAGTTTGAAAAAACAAACAAAGGTGCCCTACATATCTCTAGTGAAAGGCAACAGGTGCGTTGAACAGAGTTTTTCGGC
>JAISBO010000031.1 GCA_031266155.1 Puniceicoccales bacterium | reverse complement strand
CTTGTGTCCAGACTATGTCTGCATTTAGACGTGCTAAACTTAAAATAAACATTAAAAATGGAATATATTTTCGCATGAATGCCTCAGAACTTTAATATTGCTGCTCCCCAAGTCAACCCTGCTCCAAAACCTACCGTTAATACCTTCGATTCCCGCACAATTTTGCCATTTCTTATCAGATTATCCAGGGCAATTATACATGAAGATGCCGATGTGTTTCCATACTTATCAATGGTTACGCAGACCTTTTCGGGAGAAATATCGAGACGTTCCCTGACGGCATCTATGATTCGCAAATTAGCCTGGTGGGTAATTAGGAAGTCTATGTCATTGGTGGACATATTATTTCTTCCTAAAATTTCCTGGGCACAATTTCCCATGATTTTTACGGCTTCCCGAAAAAGATCGCGCCCTGCCATTTTCATAAAATGTTTCCGTTCGCTTACGGTTTTCTCACTCGCCGGCTCTCTTGAGCCCCCCGCCGGCAATATTATTAATTCGGAGTGTTCACCATTGGCTCCCAATAGCACATCGATGATGGAATTTTCTTCTTCATTTTCGGTGGCCGAAAGAACAATCGCTCCAGCACCATCGCCGAAAAGTACACAGGTGGAACGATCCTGCCAATCCGTTATCGCCGATAGCTTATCTCCGCAAATCAACAAAATATTTTTATAGCGCTGGGACCCTATCAATGACCGTGCAATTTCGATGCCATACTGTAATCCCGAGCAGGCCACGTTATAGTCGAAGCAAGGAATATTTTTTAATCCTAATTTTGTCTGAACAAATACGGAAGCGGAAGGAAATATTACATCGGATGTTATCGTTCCCGTTAAAATCAAGTCGATATCATCCGCCCCAATCTTAGCATTTTCCATCGCCTTACGAGCTGCACACACGCACAAATCGGAGGTAGTTTGGTCAGATGCAGCTATCCTCCTTTCTCGAATGCCAGTTCGTGCTCGAATCCATTCGTCGGTCGTATCGACAATTTTGCTCAAATCATCATTGGTGACTATTTTCTCTGGGACGTAGGACCCTACTCCCAATATTTTTGCAAACTGTTTGCTGTTTTTCATTTTGCCTATCTTTTATGCTACCTATTCGATGAGAAAATTAACTTTCTCAATCGCATTGCTCAGAAGATGTTCACTGTTTATCTTGGATAATCTAAATGTTAGACGCAAAGCATGGGCAACCGCTTCTATGGAACTTGAGCCGTGAGATTTTACAACAATTCCATTGAGCCCGAGCAATGGTGCTCCGCCGTACTTATCAGCCGTCAGGTCCCTTTTCATCGCCCTAAAAGCACCACTCGCGAGAAATGCTCCCAGCATGCGCAATGGATTTTTTTTCATTTCTGCTTTGATATAGTTTTTTATCGTCCCGGCTAAAGACTCGATAGTTTTTAGCAAAATATTGCCAACGAATCCATCGCAGACTACAACATCGATTTCATTACTAAATAACTGGAACCCTTCTATGAGCCCACTGTATCGGATTTCACCATTGATTTTTTTCAGCATTTCATGGGCCTCACAGATGGTTTCACTCCCTTTGCCTTCCTCGGTCCCGATTGTTAGCAGCCCTACTCGCGGACTATTTTGGGAATCGACGGCGATGTTATAGTATAATGTTCCGAGAAGGGCGTTATGGACTAGACTTTTGGCGGATGTGGTAGGATTTGCCCCCACGTCAATCAACACAAAACGATTGGGCGGTACCGGAATAATCGTGGCCAGTGCTGGCCTATCAATCCCAGGCATCACACCTACTTTTAGCGTCCCTCCTGCGACAAGACAACCGGTATTTCCACAGCTTAGAACACCCGAAACCTTGTTTTCTTTCAAAAGATCAATGGCCCTAAACATGGAAGAATCTTTTTTATTTCTCAGAGCATGCATGGGCTTTTCTGCCATGTCTATGGACTGTGAGGCGTGGCAAATTTCCACATCCCTATGGCCAAAAATGGATCCACAGCGAGAAATTTGTTCCTTTATGGTTGCTTCATCGCCAACCAAAACCAACCTACCTATTTCATCGGAGAACAGTTTAACGGCAAGCTCTACCCCTTTGATCATCAACGCAATACCACCGTCCCCCCCCATAACATCAACGGCTACCATCTGTTCTTTGGAATTCATATGCATGCTGTGCATTATAATTGGGCAACAGGGCTATCAGTCTTTTATTTCAATTACCTGCCTTCCCCGATACATTCCCGTTTCCGGGTTAACGTGGTGGGGACTAAACAAATTGCCCGTTGCTGGATCCCTGGCCAATTCTGGTCCAGAGAATCCATTTGCTCCACGGCGTTTTCTACTACGCTGCTTTGACTGTTTACGTTTTGGCTGACCCATTTTCTACTTTCCTAAAAATTCTTAAAGTTTTAACATACCTCACTTATCCACGGAGGCAACTTACATATTCTCGTTTTTAAGGCGCAAATAATTGGCAAATTTTGCCATTTTTTTCTTGCGACGGCGTTTGGCGCACGGCTTCTCAAAATATTGTTTCTCCCGAACTTCCCGGATAACACCTTCGCGATCCAGGCGCTTCTTCAAACGGCGCAATGCCTTGTCTACCGTTTCACCTTTTCGCACTTGTACTATTACTGCCATAAAATTCACCTCCCTCCGTGTCATGGTGGGAAATACTGGATTCGAACCAGTGACCCCCAGCGTGTCATGCTGATGCTCTAACCAACTGAGCTAATTCCCCTACGAGGATTTGACTACACAAAGCATAATATCTAACAAATCAAGTTTTTTCGGCACATTCTGCTACCAATTACCAATTTAAGGGCTCCTTCCGAAGGGCAAGAGCATTCACTTTCATCTTCTTGGTCCTACAGTTCCAAGTATTGGGCAATTTTTGCGGCAATATTTTTAAAGGCCGGCAAGGAAACCGCCGATCCCCATGCTATTCCACTGGCAACTTTCGCATCGTCGACGATTACGGTAATAATAATCTTGGGAGCATCGATGGGGAGAAATCCACCATAGGATGACGTATGCCGATTGTGGGAATATTGGCCATTGATGATTTTTTGCCCGGTTCCACTTTTGCCCCCAAATTCGATACCATTTGGTAGCCTATCTCTTTGTGGATTATGCATGATTTTCCTCATGCGAGAAGCCGTTTGCGGTGATATTACTCTCCGCCGAATGATTGGGTTCATGCTAAGAATTTTTTGATCTCCCTCCATAACATACTTAAACAGGTTCGGCTTCAATAAAATCCCGTCGTTGGCTATCACCGATATGGCACAGTGGGTTTGCAGAGGAACGGCACCGACGGAATGCCCCATCGGCATACGAGTAATTGTCCACGCATCCCATTTTGTCACCGGATTCAATATGCCGGATGATTCCGCATCGAAACCATAGCCAGCTTTTTCTCCAAAGCCATAGGATTTAACGCAATTATAAAAATCTTGTTCTCCTATAAGCATTGCCATCTGCACGGCTGCCCGATTGCTTGATTTTCTAATAGCTTCAACAAACGTCAATTTATCAAAGGGGGTATGATCCTTTGGCATCGTAATTTTTCGTCCTCGATTCATAACGCTTGTCAACGTGCAATCAAAAATGCTATCCTCATTGACCAAACCATACTCGAGCCCAAACGACATGGCGATTATCTTAAATACCGACCCTGGCTCGTAGATATTACAAACGGCCAAATTCTTCATATTTTCGGGCGGTGAACTTCCATAGTTATTCGGGTCGTAGTCTGGATAATTTACCAGTGCAAGAATTTCTCCCGTCAGGACTTCGCTTACGATGATAGAAATGGACTGGGGAGAAAATTTTTCAACCAGTCGGAATACCTCGTCACATACAATTTTTTGAATATTTTTGTCGATGGTCAGAACAACATCATTGCCATCCTTGCATGGAATTTCTTTTTTCCTATATTGGACCAGTTCCATCGTTCTCCCATCCTTTTCCGACTCGATGTAGCCATCCTGCCCCTGCAAGTAGAAATTCATGTATTTTTCCACACCACAAACGGGACCGTTTTCTTTGCTGACAAATCCGGTTACATGGGCCATTTGATGACTAAATGGATAAAATCTGTGGGGATTTCTTATTCCATATACTCCGCGGATTTTGATCGCTTCTATCGCAGCGTTGAGGGAGTCACTGTCAATTTCGCAAATGGGAACCCAGCGTATTTTCTTCTTTTGGTTGTTTGAAATTTTGCCCTTTTTTACGAACTTCTCCAAAATATTTTTGACATCCATGTCTAAAAGTTCTGCCAATAGAAAAATTTTTTGCAGATCTTTTTCAGCATCAGCCACGTATGGGTCTACGCCCAAAACAATCCTGGTTTTATCGCAGGCCAATGTTTCAAAATTTCTATCGAATATGGTTCCTCGCTTCGCCGGGATTGTAGCAGTTGAATTTCTAGTTTGTTCCAACGATTTATAGTATTTTCCCCGATTAAAATAGGACAGGTCAAGTAATCGCCAAACAATCACGCAAAAAAACAAAAAAACAATAGTCGTAACGGCATAGTGCCGAACATGTTGTTTCAGTGTTTTCAATTTGCATAAATTTGTGTGTAAAAATCAGTCCGTCGCAAGTACAATATTTCGCCCTTTTGAAATGAAAATCTCCCAGACGGGACATTATTGCAGCAAAAAATGATTCATTCCTTGGCCAAATTGCAAATCAAAGGGGAAATAATTTAATTTTGAGACAAAAAAGCATTTAGTCTTTTAAGAATAACCTGTTTGCCCAGGACACGCAGTAATCCGAATAGGCCTGGCCCAACCGTACGTCCCGATACTACCAACCGGACGCTGTGGATATATTCTCCCGTGTTAATTCCATGGTCACCCGCCAATCCACGGACTAAATTTTCAATGGACGTTTCGTCAACGATGTCCAATGATTCAAATGCCGACTTAAATTCATCCAGCCGCGTTTGTACGTCAAACTTTGATTGTAATTTTACCAAAGCATCCCGGTCATGGGCAAAACTTTCGGTAAAAAAATATTCGATAAAATTCGGCAATTCGACGAATGAACGCAACTTTTCCTGGCATAGGGCCAAAACGTCTCTAACGTAGTGGGCATCAAATTTCCCAATGGCCAAATGGCTACTCTTCAAAACAGCCAGTGCTCGACCATGGAAGTCATCGAAAGGTAGTGCCCGCAAATATTCCGAATTGAAAAATGACATTTTCTTTTCATCGAACCTAGCGTTGTTCCTATTAACATCGCCAATGTCAAATAGTTGTATGATTTCATCCAATGGCAAAATTTCCCTGTCTTCCTTGGGAGACCACCCGAGTAGGCATAGATAGTTGCGAACGGCATCGGCTATAAAATGATTTTTTTCGTAATCCTCTATTAGGGCACCGGTATCGCGCTTGCTCATTTTGCCAGAACCTTGAGATTTCAGGATCAAAGGAATGTGTGCAAACAGCGGAGGTTTTACGCCGAAGGCATTGAATAGTTCGATGTGTTTGCTCGTATTGGACAGATGGTCTTCGCCACGAATAATATGTGTAATCCGCATGGAAATGTCATCGACAACATTGACCAAATGGAAAACCGGTTTCCCATTCGAGCGAATAATGACAAAATCTTTTTCTTCTTCCCTGCTGACGTCACCGCGAATTAGGTCATGGATAACCTGTGGCCTATGGGAAACTCTAAAATATAACGCTCCATCCCGTTCGTAGGTTAAGCCCCTATCCCCTAGGATTTCGATATATTTTTGATAAACGTCAGCCCGCTGACTTTGAAAATATGGACCATATTCGCCTCCGACCCCAGGACCTTCATCCCAATGCAAACCAAGCCAGTGCAAACCATGGATCAAAACATCAAGAAATTCCTTCCGATCCCGTTCATCGTCCGTATCCTCAATGCGGAGTATAAATTTTCCTCCCCGATGTTTTGCGTACAGCCAGTTAAACAAAGCCGTACGAGCACTTCCAATGTGGAAAAACCCGGTTGGACTAGGAGCAAATCGTACCCTAACGTCGTTCATCTGCGAAAGCTATTTCCAATTAACCCTCCTGGACTTTCATGGCGCTTTTGCCTTCCCGCTTGCGCATGTAGTAGAGTTTTGAACGCAGGACCTTGCTCACACGATCCACCGTAATTTTCGAAATAAACGGTGAATTTAAATTGAATATGCGCTCCACACCTTCGCCGTATGAAATTTTTCTGACCACAAAAGTTTGGTTGATCCCCGACCCCCGACGAGCGATCACAATGCCAGAAAACACCTGAATCCTTTCTTTGTCGCCCTCCCTTACGATTGTATGAACGCTCACGGCATCCCCAACTTTAAAAACATTCCGGTCCTTTTTAATCTGATTCCCAGTAACAATCTCTTCTATTTCTTGATTCATTTCAAATCCTTACTCTTTTATTAAATCTGGCCTACGCTTTCTGGTCCGCAACAACCGTTGGCTCTGGCGCCACTTGGCAATTTCAGCGTGATTCCCCGATAAAAGAACATCGGGAACTGACATCCCACGAAACTCGGCAGGGCGTGTATATTGCGGGAAAGACAGCAATCCATCGCTGAAACTATCCTGGTTTAATGAGTCGTCACCTCCTAAAGCCCCTGGTATTTGCCGAATAACGGCATCCATTAAAACCGCTGATGCCAGCGTACCATTGGTCAAAACATAGTCTCCTATCGAAATTTCTTTGTCGACCAAAAATTCCCTAACCCGTTCATCGACACCTTCATAGTGCCCAGACAACAATATTAAATGCTCCTCCCGGGATAGTTTTTGGGCCACATCAGAATTAAACATTTCCCCATCGGGACACAAAAATACTACCTTGGAATGTTCGCTCCGCAATGTTTCAATCGCCGCGAAAATTGGTTCCGGCTTCATTACCATGCCCGAACCTCCACCAAATGGACTATCATCCGTCAGGCTATGCTTATCCATCGCCCAATTGCGCAAATTATGAAGACAAACCATTACCAATCCGTTTTGTATGGCACGACCTATGATGCTACAGGATATAAACCCATTTAGCATTTCAGGAAACAGTGACAAACAATCGAACTTCAGCATAGCCCACCAAACTTTATGTAGAAACTTGAACTGCCCTGGCTTTTTTTATTAGGGATTTCACCGTATCCGTTGGTTTAGCTCCAACGCTCATCCAATAATCCGCACGATCTAAAATTAAAGCCAACTCCGGAGTATTGCCACGGGCATTGGGATCGTAATTCCCTATGGCCTCCACAAACTTTCCATCACGACGGCTTGTGCTTTCTGCCACAACAATCTTATACACGGGGCGATTTCTATTTCCTCGCCTTTGCAATCTAATTTTTAACGCCATATATTTACAGCAGAAACAAAAACTAATCCTATCCCTTGTCAAGAATTGTTTACAAAATGTCACCGCATTTCCTAAAATTTTTTTGGGTAATTTTCCCTAAAATGGTTTTCAATTTTTGTCTTTCGGCCGTCATCTTTCCCGGCTTTTCCATCTCTACTCTTCCTCCAGGAAGGCTGTCCCTAGGCAGGTTTGTCCTATAATCGTAGCAATATCCCGGGCCAATTCATGTAACGCAAGCTCCATGGCGGCGACTATGTCTTCGTAATTGCTACCATCATATGGGGTTAACTTTGCATACTTACGGACTAATATCTGGCTTTGGGAAATATAGTCGAACAACGACCAGGTACAATCTACAATGACTTTCTTTTCTGATTCATCATATATAAAATCGCTAATGCCAATCGATAGGAGAAAATCGCAAAGAAAAGCATTTCCTTTGGTGTAGGCAGAAGGGATAACGATTGCATGGTTACACATGAATTCAGATAATTTGTTAGTCAGGACTCTAGCACATGCATCTTGCAGTGGTTCTGCCCATCTAGCAATCTCCGACAAGGTCAACCGGTCATGGTCAGATATCGTAACAATATATGGACAATCCGCATAGGAAGGAATCTCTCCAACCGTTAGGTTTATAATCACCAATTTTGCATCCAAAGGGTCGGATATTTTTTCCGATGAATCATGGCCGCAAAATGTATAAAATTTGGAAACATCCTTTCGGGGGGCAAAAATCGAACATCCCGACCCCAGGGAAGCAATGCAACAAGAAAAGAAAAATAGCAATATTCTTGTATATCTCATAGCGCCTTTCCTGCAATCAATGCATTCGGGTTCCTTTCAATGTATTCCAGCAATACTCGCAAAGAACGTAGCATTTTAGACAACTGTTGTAAAGCATCATCTATGGATTGCCTTGTCCCGGAATCCGAAGATAACGCACTGGAGATGGCATCCATTGCCCTTTTTATCGATGCAAAATCTAAAGCTTTAGCTGCATTCTTTAGGCTACCCAACGTGGAAACTATCATGTGAAAACCATTTTCCCATTCCACCTTTGACAGCTTTTTCATTATCACGTCAAAGCTAGCCATCAATTCATCTAGTTCCGTAGCGACCGATGGCATTTGCTGATATTTGCCTAGACAAACATCCTTGGAAAACCTTTCCTGTTCATTTCTATGGTAATCCAATCCCACAAACAGTTTTCCGGTCAAAATACTTTCCATTGATAGTTTGGCTGCCAAACCACGTCTAATTTGCTCACCATAAAACTTATCATAATCCGCGACACGCATCTTGTTGCCCCCAATTGTTTTGAACAAATTGGCATCAACGTCGAAGATTACAGCTGTCATAGCCTCATCAATCTCGATGTCATAGATTATTTCTATGGACTTTACTGCTCCAACTTTGACACCCTTAAACTTCACAGGGGCTCCCACTTCAAGCCCATTAAGGGACGTGTCAAAAAAAGCGTAAAACGTCATCTTTTTTGCGAACCAACTCACCGATGAAAATACAAACACCGCCACCAAAAATAGCAGCATTGCTGTGGCAATAAACGCACCAATCAAAGTTATATTAGCCTTCTTCGACACTTTCCTTCGAAAGTAAGGGTTTTTAGGGAAAATTCTAGCTTTTTTGAAAACTTTTTGTTAAATCTCGTTCCAGACTCAGAGTTCGTCAAGTGAAGGAAGGGATAAAAGGAAGCCAGAAACGTATAACATTGGATATTTAAAAACGTCTCCTAAGGGTTACCCTTGAATGTCCAAGCATGACAAAACGCAACCGCCACGGCATCACTCTCATCGTAGGAAATTGCATGTTTTATTCCCAAAATATTGCAAACCGTACGCCTGATTTGTTCCTTTGAAGCACGGCCGATACCTAGGACTGCCTGTTTGATCCTTAGTGGTTCGTATTCGGCAATCTGCAAATTATTATTCATCAAAGCGGCAATTATCGCTCCTTTTGCGGATCCGAGAATGTGAGAAATTTTATAATTTTGCACATAGACCGTTTGTTCAATCGCAGCATAATCAATTTGAAAATTCTGCGGAATGGCATTTGCGGTTTTGAAAATTCGTTCAATGCATTGAAAAAATGACAATTTTGCTTGGCAAGTGATGCGTGTCGAAAACATTAGAACGGGTTGTGTTGTTCTAAAGTCTACGATGGCAATACCTGTTCCCCGAAGGCTTGCGTCAATTCCCATAATAACCCCTTTAAATCCATGGGCAACGGAAATGCTACCTGGAACTTGGGCATCATTTTTCAAAAAAGTCCCGCCACCGTGCTTTGATAACTTTTCCGTCCACATCCGTCGTGTACTTTTTTTACCCATGGGATAGGGATATAAATTATTAAAAATTTGTACAAATCTTTTCGCAGATTTTACCGTTTTTAGTTTGTATGAACGGCATCTTTGCCTCTTGCATTATCTACACATCGGCTTAAAAAGGATCTGTCGGTGAAGAAAAGTTTTAAAATTTTTGTAAAGACCTATGGCTGTCAAATGAACGAACGTGACAGCGAAATGATTTCAGCACAGCTGCAATGTGCCGGACACGAGCTAACGGATAATGAAAAAATAGCCGACGTCGTAATCCTAAATACGTGTAGCGTGCGCGAACAGGCTGAAATTAAAGCGCTTGGGAAAACAGGACATTTGGCACGAAGAAAGCGAGCCAATCCAAATTTTAAAATTGGAATTGTGGGATGCATGGCAGAAAATTTGAGTGAAAAGCTTTTCAAATTAAACGGTGCCATTGATTTCGTCATCGGCCCGAAAAGATTGCATGAGTTGGCCAATATCCTGGAAATCAATGGGCAGAGCCTATGCGTGGGAGACCCGAGGGAACGGAACCTTTCTCACAATTTTGACCGCAAACTGGGGAAAAATAAGTGTACCGCATTTTTGTCAATCATGCATGGATGCAACATGCGCTGTAACTATTGCATCGTCCCTCGAACACGGGGCAATGAACAGTACCGTTCGATGGATGGTATCGTCGAGGAAGCAAAATTTTTAGCAGCAAATGGCATAAGGGAAGTCACATTGCTCGGGCAAATAGTCAACAACTACGGTGGAAGGCTAATGCCAATTATGGATGGTAAAACTCCAT
>JAISBO010000026.1 GCA_031266155.1 Puniceicoccales bacterium | reverse complement strand
AAAGGTTTTAAATAATCGACAGCGATGAGAAGCGATGAATTTTGTATCTGTGATGCCAATGAAGCAACGGCCGATGTTGCATACAGGGAAAGTGAAGTTGTAGCCATTTATCCGATTACACCATCATCTCCGATGGCGGAATATTGCGATGAATGGGCGGCAAAGGGTAAAACGAACCGTTGGGGGATTATCCCGTCGATCAATGAGATGCAATCGGAAGGAGGAGCCGCCGGAGCCATGCATGGGGCATTGCAATGTGGAACACTTACCACAACGTTTACGGCCTCCCAGGGATTATTGTTGATGATCCCAAACATGTATAAAATTGCCGGAGAATTGACCGCATTCGTCATGCATGTGACTGCGAGGAGTTTGGCAACCCATGGGCTATCAATATTTGGGGACCATTCCGACGTCATGGCATGCCGGCAAACGGGATTTGCCATGCTGGCTTCGAATTCCGTACAGGAAGCACACGACATGGCGTGTATCGCCCATGCGACGACCCTAGAAGCTCGGGTACCATTTATGCATTTCTTTGATGGCTTTAGGACTTCCCACGAAGTTAATACCTACAAGCGTGTTAGCGATGAGGTTTTGTCCCAGTTGGTCGATGAAAAATTTATTGGAGAACACCGGGCTCGTTCGCTGTCGCCGGATAACCCATTTATCCGTGGAACGGCACAAAATCCCGATGTCTATTTCCAAGGAAGAGAAAGGAGTAATGAGTTCTACGATAGGGCCGCCGATATCGTTGAAAAATATATGGATTTGTTTGGAAAGTTGACGGGGCGATCCTACAAGCCGTTCGAATACTTAGGGGCCAAAGATGCCGACCGAGTTGTTATTTCCATGGGGTCATCCTGTGAGACTCTGGCCAAAACAGTGGAGTATTTGGAAAAAGATGGAGAAAAAGTCGGCCTAATCAAGGTTCACCTATACCGGCCATTTTCAATAAAGCATTTTGTGACTGTTCTTCCAAAATCCGTAAAACGGATCGCAATTTTAGATCGGACAAAGGAGCCGGGTGCGGTTGGAGAACCTCTGTTTGAAGATGTGATCTCCGCATTGGAGGAAATCAGGTCAAGTAAAACCACGGAATTCAAAGACATAATTGTCATTGGCGGACGCTACGGACTGGGATCGAAGGAATTTTCTCCGGCGATGGCAAAAGCGGTTTTTGACGAATTACGCAAAGAAAGTCCGAAGAAACATTTCACCGTGGGCATCGACGATGATATTACACATACATCCCTAGCCTATGACACGAATTTTAAAATAGAAGATGGGGACTTGTTCGAAGCGATATTTTTCGGTCTCGGGGCAGATGGAACCGTTGGTGCCAACAAAAATACCATCAAAATTATCGGGACGGAGACCGATAACTATGCCCAGGCCTATTTTGTCTATGACTCCAAAAAGTCAGGTGCCATGACGGTATCTCACCTGCGCTTTGGCCCAAATCCGATAGAAGCCCCCTATTTGATTGACAGGGCAAATTTTGTTGCATGCCACCAATATTCATTTTTGGACAAGTATGATATTCTTAAATATGCTCGGCCTGGAGCGATTTTACTGTTAAATACTCCCCATGGCCGAGAGGATTTATGGCAACATCTACCCCAGGAGGTGCAGAGTGAAATTCAACGGTTGAACTTAGAAGTTTACGCAATTGATGCCTACAATGTGGCAAGAAAAGCAGGGATGGGCGGTCGCACAAATACTATTATGCAAACTTGTTTTTTTGCCATTTCGGGTATTTTACCCCGCGAAGATGCCATTGCGAAAATAAAGAATGCCATTAAAAAGACCTATGGAGCAAAGGGAGAGGCGGTAGTGCAGAAAAATTTCGCCGCCGTGGAAATGACGTTGGAACATTTGTATAAGCTCGACACGATGGGCGAAATTAATGGCCGTGAAAGGTCCGAAACCGTTTCTCCAAATGCTCCAGATTTTGTTAGAAATGTCATTGCGAAAATGATGGCAAATACCGGCGATGACCTGCCCGTGAGTGCTTTCCCTGCCGATGGAACATGGCCATCCGCAACAACCTGTTGGGAAAAGCGTAACGTTGCCCAGGAAGTTCCGATTTGGAATCCCGAAATATGCATACAGTGCAACAAATGTATAATGGTCTGCCCTCACGCAGCTATTCGTTCAAAGTTTTACAATGCAGATTTGTTGCAAGCAGCCCCTTCAGGGTTTCAATCGGCGGATTTTCGATCCAAGGACAACCCGAATTGCAAGTTTTCCATCCAGGTCGCTCCCGAAGATTGTACGGGATGTGGACTGTGCATTGCAGTATGTCCAGTGAAGGATAAGTCCGATGAAACGAAAAAGGCTCTTAACTTTGTTCCCCACGAAAATGTTGTCGAGGCAGAAAAACAGAACTATGATTTTTTACTATCGCTGCCGGATCCTGATCCGACAACCCTGGGAACGGATTTAAAATCTATCCAATTTAAACGACCACTGTTTGAATATTCCGGTGCCTGTGCCGGGTGCGGAGAAACACCATATTTGAAACTACTAACCCAAATATTTGGCGATAGGTTGTTGATTGCGAATGCGACGGGCTGTTCTTCGATCTATGGTGGCAATTTGCCGACCACTCCCTATTGCACGAATGGAGAGGGAAAAGGTCCTGCCTGGGCAAATTCATTGTTTGAAGACAATGCGGAGTTCGGCCTTGGCATGCGCATGGCAACGGATCAAAAACGAAATATTTGCCGAGAAATTTTGGCCACGATGAAATCGGAAGTCGGCGATAGGTTTGTCGACGAATTGCTATCTTCTCCACAGACCAGCGAGTTAGAAATATTCCAACAGCGGCAACGGGTCAAGGAATTGCGCAATATTTTGCACACAATTAATAGTCCAAAATCTGCAATTTTATCACAGTTGGCTGACTTTTTGGTAGAAAAATCAATCTGGATTATCGGTGGAGATGGCTGGGCCTATGACATCGGATATGGTGGCCTTGACCACGTCCTAGCAAACGGTAAGAATGTCAACGTTTTGGTCCTCGATACGGAGGTATATTCCAATACGGGTGGGCAGCAATCGAAATCAACTCCAACCGGTGCAGTTGCCAAATTTGCAGCAGCAGGAAAGGCAATGCCGAAGAAAAATCTTGGCCTTCTGGCGGTGACCTATGGCAACATTTACGTCGCCCAAGTATCTCTTGGGGCAAAAGATTCTCAGGTCGTTCAAGCTTTTCGTGAGGCGGAATCCTATGACGGACCTGCCCTAATCATTGCCTATTCGCCATGTATTGCCCATGGATATAATCTAAGGGATGGTCTGGAGCAACAGAAAAAAGCCGTCGCCAGTGGCTATTGGCCATTGTTTCGCTACGACCCGAGGAAGCGAGGGACTGAGCAACTGGCTTTTACGCTAGACTCGAAGGAACCAAGTCTGCCGTTAATAGATTACATGAACGCTGAAAACAGGTTCAAATCACTAATTGAAAAAAATCCGGAACGGGCTGAAGTTTTGCTGAGAAAAGAGGAAGAAAATATTAGATCTCGTCATGCGTTTTACAAAATGCTAGCAAACCGCACGGATTGGTAATGGCCTTAGGGTAAACGTTCGTCCCACGAAATAAACGTAAATTAATGTAAAAAAGATTGCCATTAAAGAAAACTTTTTTAGGCTTATTTTCTATGCAAGTATCTACTAGTGATACTCCCAATATTCAGAGTACAGGCTCGCCTTCTACGACGGGCATGAAAGGGCGAATTCAAATGGGCAATGCCCCTAAGCCCCTGTCTATGCCTAAAACAATCATCTCTTCCCAGGGGATTGAAAAATTTTCTACCGAGTCTTCGGATTTCAATACAAATGTGTATTCACGCATGCTGTCCAGTAAAGCGGTCACCCTAGATAAGGTTCCGATGCACATTTTTGCATCCCAATCGTTCGTAATGAAATGCCTCGAGCACTCTCCAAAGGAACTTATTGCTCACATGAATTCATGGGACCAGAAACAGATGTCGGCTTTTATGGGGAAATATGATGTACTGCCGGAAGCTATACTAGGGCGATTGTTTTTGGAGGGGCTAAATCCTGACCTCATCCCAAAGGATCTAAAGCTTTCCCTTGCATTTTTGCGTGTGGCCGCAAATGCGAATCCACACAAATTAGTGGCAGAAATCTTGAACAAGGAAGACATACAAAGCGTTCGGCTGGCTTTGAGAAATTTGAATGATGCACAGGTTGAAAAACTTTGGAACAATGGTATGCCAACGGCCAAGTTGCCAACGAAGAAAAGCGCCAATGATGAATTTATTGCACGGATTAGGGCAGCAAATCCAAAACGTTTTGAAAATGATGTCCAAAACTATGCCGTCAACGCCATGCTGCAATCCAAAATAAAACAATACTCTTTATTTAGAAGATCCGTCAGCACCTAGACAATCCGAAAATAAAATTTATAGATTGATCTAAGTGACGATTAATCACAACAACAGCTACGTCGGACAATCCCTCTAAACTATCTTTTCGGCATTTGGATTTCCGATAAAGACCGGATTAATCCACAAAAACCAAAGTTCCATTTGCTTGTTGGCTTGCTAGTAGGGCAGTGGAAACCTACCACAAAGATCCAAAACCCTGTGTTTGACGCTGGAAATTGTGGATTTATTTTCAGGATCTGAAAGTACGGTTTTTATAAACTCTGCAATTTTAACCATTTCTTTTTCCCTCATTCCTCGTGTGGTAACCGCAGGAGTACCCAATCTTAAACCGCTGGCGAGCAAAGGACTTCTGGTTTCATTCGGAATAACGTTTCTATTGACCGTGATATTAGCACTTTCAAGGGCAATTTCTGCATCTTTCCCCGTTAAATCCTTGTGGACAGTACGCAAGTCAACAAGCATCAGGTGATTATCCGTTCCTCCAGCCACAATGTGGTAACCATGGGAAGCCATCTGCTCGGCAAGAGTAGCAGCATTTTTAATAATTTGGCTTTGGTATTGTTTAAATTCAGGTTTTAAGGCTTCTAGAAAACAGACAGCTTTCCCGGCGATAATATGCATCAATGGACCGCCCTGTGTTCCTGGAAAGACAGCAGAATCAATGGCCTTAGCAAATTCTGCTTTGCACATTATCATTCCTCCCCGGGCACCACGTAGGGTTTTATGGGTCGTAGTAGTAACAAATTCACAATACGGAACTGGGCTTTGGTGCAATCCCGTTGCAACGAGACCCGCTATGTGGGCAATATCGGCCAAGACTAGTGCACCATGTGAATGTGCGATTTCGGATACTAACTTAAAATCTATGGCCCTAGAATAGGCCGATGCCCCAACGGTTATCAGCTTTGGGTGTTCAGTTTTCGCCAGTTGTTCCATTTGGTCATAGTCGATGCGGCCGGTTTCCGCGGACACTCCGTAGTGGATTACTTTATACAGCATACCACTTGTGTTTTTGGGATGGCCATGGGTCAAATGCCCTCCATTTTCAAGGGACAAGGTTAAAATTTTATCTCCGGGGTTTAGTGTCGCAGTATAAACGGCTGAGTTGGCTTGGCTTCCCGAATGGGGTTGTATGTTGACATGCTCTGCCCCAAATAATTGTTTGGCACGGTCGATGGCTAGCTGTTCGACGACGTCGGCGTTGTCGCAACCGCCGTAGTAACGCCTACCAGGGTATCCTTCGGCATATTTATTCGTAAACACGCTTCCAACTGCTTCTAAAATGGCGGGGGAAACAAAATTTTCAGATGCTATCAATTCAATTTGCTCCCTTTGGCGGATTTTCTCTTTTTCAATTGTGCTAAAAACGGCAAAATCAACTTCTTTCAAATGCTGTGACATTATTTTTCCCTAGGTGGGGAGTATGTAAGCAAACGATGGGAAACAGCAAGTAAAATTTGATGCGAATTATTTTTCCTTGATTTTATATGATCAAGTCCTATTTGTCAATGGTCAGTTAGGGTTTTTGAAAATGACACAGCATCCAAGTTTTACGAGAAGTGGTGGTAGGGCAGTCAATAGACGTAGTGTGTTGAAGCGCCATGAACGGGTAGATTTGCTAAAAAAACGCAGCATCTGGACCGATGCAAGCTCCATAGTTGGATTGCCGAAGACCAAGCCCGAAGAATAGGGTCTGTGCCAGGGAGCATTGGTTGATGTATGAGAAATATTCAGTTGGTGTTTTGTTTTGTTTTGTTTCTCGTTGCATTTGGCAGCGGTGGATGCAATAGGGGAGGATTATCCGACTGGGAGAGCTCGGAAACCGGTGATAAAAATTTTATATTGGCAACTAAGTATGTTCGTGATGAGCTTTTCGACGATGCCATCCATTATTTGAACGATGTTATTCGGTCCCATAAAATTTCCCCCGAATCAAGTTTATTGCTGGGCACCATCTATCTGGACAAAAAAAATGATCCCGTAACAGCCATATATTTTCTAAAAAAATACATGGACGAATGTGGCAACATAAAGCAAACACAAATCGCAGAACAGCTCATTGACACTGCCAAGAAAGAGTTTTTAAAAAGCTTCCCCGCCTATAATGGTATCGCGCAAAATGAAGCGGAACTGATGGAAATATTAAGATCTTTAAAAAATCAAAATGCCGCCCTGAGGCAGCAAATGGTTATCCACAGGCAGAAGATTTCTGACTACGAAACTAAGATAAATGCCCTACAAAATGCGCTGCAGAGTGCAAACAAAAACAAAGAAAATTCCATGCCACATTCGCCGCACTTGCAATCTGAAGTTGTCACAATGCATACGGTTGAAAATGGCGAAACTCTTTCCAGCATAAGTGACAAATATTATGGCACCCCCAATGATTGGCAAAAAATTTTTGAAGCAAACAGTGTCACCCTGAAAAGTCCTAAAAACCTACGGGTTGGGCAGCAATTAATAATTCCATAGCGTTTTTTAGTAGCCAGTTCGCCCCATTGTTTGCTCAGAAAATTGTTCCGCCGGTTTTGTTTGAAAAAATATTGGCAAGGGGTTTGCCGGCCAAGGAGTGACACTGGATGGAATGAAAAAACAAAACACAAACCTAGGTAAGATTTGCGTTTTCTGAGGTAAGTGGAATTTAATTACCTGATATTCTGCGCGGTTGCCTTCATAGCATCTGCAACGGCTCTAAGTATGCCACTTGCTATGTTAGACATATTACTCCATACATTTACTTTGGTTTGTAAAGCTAGCAGTTCCTGTTGGGAGATTTGTTCTCCACCCTCCAATCGCTTAAGCGCTTCATTTAGATCTTGTTCGGTTTTCCCGATAACTTTAGAGCTTAATACAGTGTACAACCCTCCAAGGGATATCGCATTTTCTTGTGTTTGTGATGTCATAGTATCTACTGTGCTAGCCTAAAATTTCAACCACGTCAATCTTTTTTTAATTTTGTAATTTTTATTGCTAACTCGAAAAACTTGCCAATAAAACCGAAAGCAAACAAAAAATGACCTTAAAATGCTTGATTTTCAGCGACTTAGTTTTTCTATGCATAACACAATAGCCCGGCTAGCTCAATCGGTAGAGCAGTTGACTCTTAATCAATTGGTTCGGGGTTCGAGTCCCCGGCCGGGTACCAGCTGTAAAGTCATACGGATACGGGCTTTGCATGGAACAGGGGAAGTGTAAAACAGAGTATCCGAGAAAGGTCAATCCCCCCATGTTTCCTCAAAAAGGTTAAGCAAAAATCTCATTTTCGAGTTTTATTTTGGCAGAAAATGTTTCTGGACAGAGTCAAAAATTTTCAGCGAAAGCCCAAAAGGCTAAA
>JAISBO010000087.1 GCA_031266155.1 Puniceicoccales bacterium | reverse complement strand
ACACTGGCTATGGCATCCCGTTTCAATTCGACGACAATGCGAGTGCGGCTATCCGACTCATCCCGCAAATCACTGACCTCGTCCAAAATCTTTTCGTTTACCAAGTCGGCGATCTTTGTCACCAACATTGCTCGGTTAATGGCATAGGGAATTTCGGTGATGACGATTTGTTCTTTCCCATTGGGCAAGGTTTCGATGGCCGTAACACCGCGAACCTTTACTATGCCGCGGCCCGTTGTCAAATAGCGTTTGACACTGTCGATGCCTACGACGACACCTCCCGTGGGAAAATCGGGGCCGTGGATGATGTTACATAATTCTTCGACGTTGACGTTCGGCTCATCGATGATTGCACATGCCGCATCTATGATTTCAGAAAGATTGTGGGGCGGAACATTGGTGGTCATCCCAACGGCAATACCCGTGGAACCATTCATCAACAAATTTGGAAGTGCTGACGGCAAAACGCTCGGTTCCGTTGTGCTTTCCTTGTAATTGGGGACAAAATCTACGGTATCTTCATCGATGTCCCGCAATAATTCCTCGGAAACATTGTGCAGTTTACATTCCGTGTAGCGGTAAGCCGCAGCTGGATCCCCATCTACGGAGCCAAAATTTCCTTGGGGAAAAACAAGGGGATAGCGCATTACCCAATTTTGGGCTAGACGCACAAGGGTGTCATAGACAGCCGTATCGCTGTGGGGATGATAATTCTTAAGGACTTCCCCGACCACACCGGCACATTTATCAAACGGACGGTTAAACATTAGGCCTTCCCGTAGCATGGCATATAAAATTCTTCGCTGTACCGGCTTCAAGCCATCGCGGACATCGGGAAGTGCACGGCTAATGATTACCGACATGGAATAATCAATGTAGGACGTCTGCATCACATCCGTAATATTTGTAACTGTTATTTTTTCTTCCGTGTCCATCTTATATATCCAAGTATAGTGTATTTAACGCATTGTCTTCGATGAATGCGCGGCGAATCTCCACATCTTCCCCCATGAGCATGGAAAAAGTTGCTTCCGCGATGGCCGCATCGGCAATGGTAACCTGTAACAGGCGGCGTTTTTCTGGGTCCATGGTGGTTTCAGCCAATTGATCCGCATTCATTTCCCCCAAACCTTTATATCTTTGTATGGTTAGCCCTTTACGGCCAAGCTCCCGAATTTTAGCGACCATCTCAAGGCCGGAAAAGATTTCCAGCCGTTCGGATTTTTTTCCATCGGACGTCCCTGTCTCACTCAAAAAATACCGCGGTTGTCCCGTCGATTCAAATGTTGTGATATCAATGCCAAGCTCTTCCAGCTTTCGAAGCTGCTCACACATCTGCTGTGCTCCATAGATTTCGTACACGGAAATCCTTTGGCGAACATTTTGCCCATTCACTTCAATGTCACGGGTTGTAGCACCGTCGAATTCTCCATCTTCGATGGCATTTTCTAGAAAAAATTCCGCCTTACTTTCTTCATCCTTCAAAAATTTGAAGTCTTCCGCATGCCCCGTACGAATTTTCGCTATGTAACGCGGTAGGGTTTTGGTTTCAACACTATGGGCATCCAAATAGGCCGGCAATGAACATCCGTGGCGGACAACTCCACCGCCCAATTGTTCAAGCCGGGAAAAAACATCGACGATTTCAGAAACACGATCTTTGGCGAACGCATATTCGTCTTTAGCACGAATTAGAGCCATATCCTCCATTCCAAGCTCAAGCAAAATTTTATTCAACTGGTCATCGTTATCCACATACCGTTCCCTTCGCTTCCTCTTTATTTTGTACAGAGGTGGCTGAGCGACATAGATGTATCCTCGTTCGATGAGTTCCTTCATCTGCCGGAAAAAAAATGTCAACAGCAACGTCTGGATATGGGAACCATCCACATCGGCATCGGTCATGATTATTATTTTATGATAGCGGCATTTGTCGGCATCGAACCCTCCCACATCGTTTGAGGAACCTATGCCCGTTCCACAGGCGGTAATGATTGTGCGAATGGCATCGCTGTTTAACATTTTGTCCAACCGGGCTTTTTCGACGTTTAAAATCTTTCCTCGCAGTGGTAAAATTGCTTGATATTTTCTATCCCTCCCTTGTTTTGCAGAACCTCCCGCCGAATCTCCTTCGACGATAAATAGTTCACAGTGGGCCGGATCTTTCTCCGAGCAATCGGCCAATTTTCCTGGCAATCCACCGCCCGACAACGCTCCTTTCCTCACGGTTTCTCGAGCCTTTCTGGCAGCTTCGCGGGCGCGGGCAGCGTTGATACATTTGTCGACTATCTTTTTGGCCAATGCGGGATCGGTCTCGAAAGTATATTTCAGATTATCCCCGATAATTTTTTGCACTATGCCGTCAATTTCCCCATTCGACAGCTTCGTTTTCGTTTGACCTTCGAACCGGGGATCGGGAACTTTTACGGAAATTACCGCCGTCAACCCCTCCCGAACATCGTCTCCCGAAATTATGGGATCCTTGTCTTTCAGCATGTTGCTCGACTTTGCATAGGCATTGATCACCCGCGTCAACGCCGTCCTGAAGCCCGATAGGTGCGTTCCCCCTTCCACATTGTAGATCGAATTCGCATAGGCATAGATCTGCTCGGAATAGCCATCATTGTATTGCAAAGCAACGTCTACGATCGTCTTCAATTCCGGTTTTCCGGGATCCAAAGAAGTTTCACCGTGAATAAGGATCGGCCCATCGTGTAGGACAACCTTCCCCCTGTCCAAAAATGACACAAACTGTTTAATCCCTTCGTCAAAGCGGAAAACTTCTGACTTTTCCACCCGCTCATCGTTCAGCGTGATCTGAATTCCGGGGTTTAAAAATGCCAGTTCCCGCAGCCGTTTTGCCAAAATTTCATACTTAAAATCCCGGGTCGTTAGGAAAATTTCCGCATCCGGCAAAAATGTAATCCTGGTCCCCGTTTTTTGACTGTCTCCTATTATCCTAAGTTTCTCAACGGTTTTACCCCGTGAAAATTTCATGGAATAAACGTGTCCATCCCGGCGTACTTCGACGTCGAACAATTCCGAAACCGCGTTGACACATTTGGCCCCGACCCCGTGAAGTCCTCCCGAAACTTGATACGCTCCTTTTCCAAACTTTCCACCTGCATGAAGGTTGGTCATCACCAATTCCACTGCCGGTATCTTGTACTTTTCGTGGATATCTACGGGAATGCCTCGGCCATCATCCTCGATGGAACAAGAACCGTCGACATGCAGCCCAACTTTTATGGTTTTGCAATACCCAGCCAAAGCTTCATCTATTGAATTATCCACAATCTCAAATATACAGTGGTGTAACCCCCGCTCGTTGGTATCTCCGATGTACATGTCGGGGCGTTTTCTTACCCCTTCGAGCCCTTCCAACTTCTGAATTTTCGTTGAATCGTAGTTGCTTTGGCTAATATCCATATTAATTCTTATAAAAATTCCATGCGTAAGTTTTCTCGTACTTACGAACAAGCGCCTTCATAGTGATTAATTAGACAAAAGCGAGCAAAAATTTAGAATACAATCTTCCCCAAGCAAAAGACGATAAACCCTCCGAGGCTTTCCCCTAAAATCTTAGACCGCTGCTTTTTTAAGGGAGAAATTTCATTTCCCGTGAAGTTCACAATATATATTACTATTTAGGGAAAACATATATATTATTATTATGGAGTGTAAATATGTCAATAAGGCGTCGATGCCTGAAAAGAGCAAGCTTCGTTGCAGTTAAAAATGTTGATAACTTCGTTGAAGAACCGGAGATCGGTGTCAATATTTTTGGCGGTTAACCTGTTATTATCATATTATTAACACCTCCAGCGAAGAAATATTAACGGCTACGCAAAAAATTAGAGGTTTTTGAAAAAAATGGGTTGACTTTTGCGAAAAACACCAAAGAACAAAGCACACTTGTTCGGATAAAATTTTGGTGGTGCAAAATTTTTGCTTGACATTGAAAAATAAGCGTACAATGTGGGAGTTCGTTTTGGTTGAAGGAGTGCTAAATGGCTAATAAAAAGGCAGCAAAGAAAGCGGAGTTGCAGTCGCAAAAGCGAGCGTTGGAGAATTGTGGTGTTAGAAATAGGTTGAAAACGTTAGCGAAAAAATTGCGAGCTTCGACGGGCGATACGCAGGGTGTCAAACGCGTAGCAATGGAGTATATTTCTGCCCTAGATAAAGCAGCCAAAAGAAAGGTCGTTCACAGAAATTTTGCCAATAAGCGTAAATGTAGTGCTGCTCGATTTTTGTGCGTTTAAAATTTTCTCCCATCCCAATCCCATCCAGCCCTCGGTAGAATGTTATTCTGTCCGGGGGCGTATGGGCTAGGAAGTAGGCTTTGTTGTTGGTAATGGAAAAGCTGTGCTTCGTGTGGGTCTATGGTTCTTAGCCTTTTTTCGTTTTGAAAATTGGCTATTCCTCCGAAAGGTTTCCACTAAATTCGCATCGTTTTGGAATTCGATTTAATGGTCAAAAAAGCAAACCCTTCCCCTGTAAAGTTTTCGTAAACAGGCAATGCCATGAATTTTTTATTTTCAGCTTCGTGTATTAAGGTTCTGGTAGGCCGACAGGGGCTCGAACCCTGAACCAATGGCTTAAAAGGCCACTGCTCTACCATTGAGCTACCGACCCACGAGCGATTTCAATCACCCTACCGTTGATTTTTGGTGTGTCAATACAGATTTGAAGGAAGCTTAATTTTAATGGGCCGATTAAACCCAAGTTTTTTAACCAAAAGACTTGAAAAAGTTAACATGAATGGTTAATCTGGTCCCAACTTAGGAGAAAAATTATGGCAGTAAATGTATCAATAAATGGGTTTGGGCGCATCGGACGTTTGGTTTTTAGGGCTCTGGTCGATTCTGGAAAGTTTGGAAAAGACATAAACGTTATCGCTATAAATGATTTGGTTCCGGCTGATAATCTGGCATATCTATTAAAATATGATTCAATTCAGGGACGGTTTGGGGGCGATGTGGCTTCCGACGCGGATAACAATTTGATCGTAAATGGGCATAAAATAAAATGCCTAGCAATAAAGGAAGGCCCTGCGGCAATGCCATGGCGAGATCTCGGGGTAGATATCGTCATCGAGTCTACGGGATTATTTACGCAGGATGAAAAAGCGGAAGGCCACCTAAAGGCGGGAGCGAAAAAAGTCATCATTTCGGCCCCAGGCAAAGGAGATCGGGTAAAAACCGTCGTCATTGGTGTAAATGACCAAACGCTTACAAAGACAGACCATATCATTTCCAATGCTTCTTGTACGACTAATTGCCTGGCCCCCATAACCAAAGTTGTCTTGGATAATTTCGGAATCGTCGAGGGACTAATGACGACGGTACACAGCTACACTGCCACGCAAAAGACCGTGGATGGTCCATCTGCCAAGGATTGGAAAGGCGGTCGTTCTGCAGCCATAAATATCATCCCGTCGACCACGGGAGCGGCAAAGGCTGTCGGGCTTGTCTTGCCTGAAGTAAAAGGAAAGCTGACCGGTATGTCTTTTCGTGTTCCTACGCCGACGGTTTCCGTTGTCGATTTGACAGTCCGAACGGAAAAGAAAACTTCCTACGAAGACATTTGCAAAAAAATAAGGGAGGCTTCCGAAGGGCAATTGAAAGGAATTTTGGGATATACGGAGGATGAGGTGGTTTCCAGCGACTTCATTCATTGCCCACTATCGTCTATTTTCGATGCCGGGGCGGGTATTGGGTTGTCGGATCAGTTCTTCAAGCTCGTCAGTTGGTATGACAACGAATGGGGGTATAGCTGCCGTTGTGTAGAATTGATAGGAAAATTGGTTCCGCTGCTATGAACAGTGGGCGGAAAATATGCCTACGGAAAAACAAAAATCTTGGTTGTGGCTAAAGGACTGAATGCCGACCAGCGGTAACATCTCTTCCGGAAGAGGAAATGTCGGTGACGCGGACAAAGAAAAGGTTGGGTTCTCCCGTGGGAAAATCATTTCATAGGGAAAGAAGGCAGAACGAGCCCCAACGCTGGGGGAAAATCGTCGGTCATGGAAGCACCAACGGCGGCGCCGCCGCCCTGTTTTCCATGGGGGAAGACGATGGCTCCGCCGTAGACCCGTCTCTTCCTTTGCTGCTTGGAGGTTCCACCGGCTCTCCCTAATGCCATGGGCTTGGCAATTCCTAAGCTAGAAATCCTTTTAAGTCTTCTATTCCTTGGGCACCGGGCGGATTCCCAAGCAATTCCAGGGTTTTCGCTTTGACCCCAGCTGTGTCTATGCCTTTCAACCTGAGGTTTGGCAATTTGTCCGCTGTGAGCAACTGCTGTAAACAGAATAGCCCAAACTTTTCTGCGTCAACCAGTGCGAGGACAAGCTCTTTGGCCGCACTGGCATCTAGATGTAGGCTGCCCATCTTGCCATTCTCGACCAACAGCCATAAACAACCTGCTCCATCCTCCCCTGCGCTAGCTAGGTCTCTAGCAACCCGGTTGGCCGCATCGGCATCTAGATGTAGGCTGCCCATCTTGCCATTCTCGACCAACACTTCTAAACAACCTGCTCCACCCCGCTTTGCGTTGGCCAGTACCAGGACAAGCTCTTTAGCCACATCGGCATCTAGATTTAGGTTGGCCATCTTGCCATTCCTGAGCAACTCCCGTAAACAGCCTGCTCCATTTCTTCCGGCTTTGGCCAGGTCAAGAACAAGCTCTTTGGCCGCATCGGCATCTAGATTTAGGCTGCCCATCTTGCCCTTCTTGAGCAACGCCCGTAAACAGCCTGCTCCATTTCCTCCGGCTTTGGCCAGGCTTAAGACAAGCTCTTTAGCCGCACTGGCATTTAGATTTAGGCTGTCCATCTTGTCCTTCTCGAGCAACACTTCTAAACAGTCTGCTCCACTCCACACAGTGTTGGCCAGGCTTAAGACAAGCTCTTTAGCCGCACTGGCATTTAGATTTAGGCTGTCCATCTTGTCCTTCTCGAGCAACAGATCTAAACAGTCTACCCCATCCTCTCCAGCGTTGGCCAGGCCTAGGACAAGCTCTTTGGCCGCCCCGGCATCTAGATTTAGGCTGCCCAGCTTGCCCACATCGAGCAACAGCTCTAAACAGGCTACTCCATCTTTTCCAATCCTGGCCAGTACTAGGACAAGCTCTTTGGCTGCAGCCCCCTCAAAGGCTGGCAGCTTGTTCTTCTCGAGCAACAGATTTAAACAGGCTACTCCATCTTTTCCAATCCTGGCCAGTACTAGGACAAGCTCTTTGCCCGCATTGGCCTCTAGATTTAGGTTGTTCAAATTGCCTTTCCTGAGCAACAGCCCTAGGCAGTATGCCCCATCTTCTCCTGCACTAACTAGGTCTCGGGCAACCTGGTTGGCCGCATTAGTATCTAGATTTAGGTTGTTCAAATTGCCTTTCCTGAGCAACAGCCCTAGGCAGTATGCCCCATCTTCTCCAGTCTTGGCCAGGCCTAGAACAATCTCTTTGGCCTCACCGACATTTAGATTTAGGCTGTGCAAGTTGCTATTTCGGAGTAACTGTTTTAAAGCGACTAACCCATTCCATTTATCCTTGACCAGGCCCAGGACAAGCTCTTTGGCCTCTTTGCTCTCAAGTTTTGGCAGATTGGATAGATCCAGCTTGTTATCCACAAGTAACTGTCTTAAAGTGGTTACTCCGCGCTCTCCAGAGTTGGCTAGGCTTAGGACAACTTGATTGGTCGTATCGGCAGCTAGGTCGAGGGTGTTCAGTTTACCGTTTGCGAGTAAGCACCCTAAACAGAATTCCCCATTCCCATCCTTGGCCAAGTTTCGGACGATCTGGTTGGCTTCATCGCCCTCAAAATTCGACAACATATTTTTCGCGAGCAATAGCTCAAAACAGCGTGTCCCATTCGGTCCGTCCTTGGCCAGAGCTATAACAAGCTCTTTAGCCGCAACCTCCTTAAAAGGTAGCAGCATGTTGTGCTGGAGCAACTGCTTTAAACAGATTGCGCCATAGGTTCTCGCTTTGGCTAGTCCTAGGACAACCTGGTTGGCCTCACTGCCCTCAAAAGGTGACAGGTTGGCCAGAATCAGCTTGTTCTTCAGGAGCAACTGTCCTAAACAAGCCGCCCCATTCCTAGCTTTGGCCATGTCTTGGACGAAGTCTTTAGCCGCATTGCCCTCAAAAGCTGGCAACTTGCCTTTCTCGAGCAACTGTTTTAAACAATCTTCCCCGTTCGGTCCAGTCTTGGCCAGGCCTAGGACAAGTTCTTTGGCCGCAGCCTCCTCAAAAGCTGGCAACTTGTCGCACAACAGCCCTAGGCAGTTTACACCATTCTGTCCCAAGTTGACTAGAACTAGGATGAGATCTTTGGCCGCATCGCTTTCAGTTGGCAGTTTACCCTTATTGAGTAACAAACTGAAACAATCCGTCCCATCCGATCCGTCCTTGGCAAGGGCAAAGGCAATTCCTTTGGCCGCATTGGCGTCTAGATTTAGGTTGTTCAAATTGCCTTTCTCGAGCAACTGCTTTAAACAATGTGCCCCATCCTCCCCTGCGTTAGCTAGGTCTCGGGCAACCCGGTTGGCTCCCTTGGAGCTCAGGCTGTTCCATTGGAAGTTTTGGTTAAGTCGCAGCTCGTTCAAAACCCTAATCCTGCCACCGGCATCAGGTATGGTGTTGATAGCTTTAATTATGGCATTGGTATCAAGTTTTGCTGCGTTGCAAAAATTTAGCAAAGCTTGTACGTCGCTAGTAGAATCCCCTGACGACGCAGCGGCCCAAAAGGCCAATCCCAAAAGGGGCAGTCGCGTCTCTAAGGGAATTCTTTCGAAAGTTTTTTTGGCAATTGCGGTGTCATAGGACTCTCCACCAGGAAACAAAGACTTTATAAAGGCAAGAAATTTCGTCCCAATGCCAATTTTATTTTCCCCATCCTTGATCGCCTTGGCCAGACTTTCCATATTTAAAGTGGAGAGATTTGATGTCCCTTCCTGGGGCTTCGCAGCTGTAGCTGAACGGCCTTCCAAAAGCTTTGTACCCACCTCACTCCCACATATTTGATTCACAAAGGTAGCCACATTGGACCTCGCGGGCTTTATGTTACTATTCCCATTTGTTACATTCGCTGCACCGACCTGTGATACATTTAGTTCCCCTACCTTTGCCATAAAAATATCCTCCCCAAAACACTTCAAGCTTACATCCTTTGGCAAGGACGTCAACTGTTTTCAAAAACTACTCCGCCACCGGCATGATTTCTGCGGGGAAAGCGGCTTGGTTTTTCATTTATACGAACATTTGCCCTTCATTTTTCCTAATTGTGAAGAAACAGACGCTTTTTTGTTGCTTCGGAAAGGTTTTTTGTTAGCAATGGGGAGATGGAATATGAAGCTGTCATAGGCCTGGAGGTCCATGTTCAAATAAAAACAAAGTCGAAATTGTTTTCCAAATGTCCCTATCGTTTTGGGGAGCCGCCGAATACGTTGACAGACCAGGTAATTCTCGGGTTGCCAGGGACACTTCCGGTTATCAATAGGGAAGCGATATTGAAGACCATAAAGGCGGGCATAATTTTTGGGTGTGACATCGCGGAAATAGCCAAGTGGGACAGGAAGAATTACTTCTATCCGGACTGCCCAAAGAATTATCAAATTTCTCAGAATACGGACCCTATCTGCCGCAATGGGTGCGTTGAGATTGAGCTCTTGGGCCCATCGCGCAACGTCATGGGGGAGCATAAAAAAATTGCTCTGGATCGCATTCACTTGGAAGAAGATGTTGGTAAATTGACACACTTCGAAAGTGATTCCGGCATAGATTTTAACAGGGCCGGGGTCCCCCTGATGGAAATTGTGTCCAAGCCCGACATGCGGTCTGCCGAAGAAGCGTTCGCCTATTTGAATTCTCTGCGCGTGCACATGGTATACGCCGATATCTCAAACTGTGACATGGAAAAGGGAGAAATGCGGTGCGATGCGAATGTTAGCGTGCGTCCCGTTGGCAGCAAAACCCTAGGGACGAAGGTGGAAATCAAAAATTTGAACTCCATTTCGGGTGTAAAAAATGGCATAGAGCACGAAATAAAACGGCAAGTTCAAACCCTAAGGGATGGCGGAAAGGTTTACCAGGAAACACGGCGGTGGAACGCAGATACCAATTCAACAACCGTGATGCGTACCAAGGAAACGGCGTTTGATTATAGATATTTTGCCGACCCGGATTTGATGCCTCTGCGGATATCTCAGGAAACGAAGGCTACGATTACATCTGAGATTCCCGAATTGCCGTTCGCAAAGCAGGACCGTTTTTTTAGCCAGTATGACCTACCATATACCATAACATCCGTGATTTGTACGAAAAAAACGTTAAGTGATTTTTTCGAAACGGCGGTGGCCATTCACAATAATCCGCGGGCCATTGCAAATATCATTGCCAATGACCTGTTGCGTGAGTTGTCAAACGTTGATCAAAACTCCGACAGAGAGCTGGATATTTCGGAAACCAACGGCTATAAAGTTTCTCCCCAGGCTCTGGCAGGACTAGTAAAATTGACGGATGATGGTGTGATTTCGAAGCAAATTGCCCAGGGCGTTTTTATCGAAATGTTCCAAACGGGAAAGTCAGCGGACGAAATTGTGCAGGAACAGGGATTAAAACAGAATGCAAATTATGACGAATTGCTTACACTTTGCCAAAGTGCCATTGAAAAAAATGAAAAAGCAGCCCGAGAATTCCGTGGCGGAAAAGATTCCGCAATCAACGCCATTAAAGGGTTTGTCATGAAGGAAACTCGTGGCCAAGCAAATCCCACCATGGTTGATAAAACCCTGCGGGAATTGTTAAAATCCTAGGGCAAAGTGTGGATTCATTGGGAGAAAGACAAAGGCCCTAAGGGAATTGATGCGGCCGCATGGTGTAAAAAATTAACAAATTAAAAAAATTATTTCAAAACATTGACAGCCTGAGAAAAATTGTTTCAAGATGCCTTCCATATGGAAAAATTAAAAAGAACGCAGTCTGTTCAAAGTAACAGCCCATTGGTCAGTAGGCCGGTGGAAAAACAAGCAGGAGCTACAAAAGTTGGAGATTTTACCGCAGTAGCCGCTACAAAAGTTAGTATTCCCCAGAGGAAAGTGCCCGGTGGTGCTCTAGGAGCGCGTTCAGTAGCCGCTGTTGCTGATTCACAAGATTCAACGGTCGCCCCTCCAGGGTATTGGCTGGAGTGTACGGCGGAGAATACTGCAAATCTGACGGAAGATGAGGTCGTCAATCTATTTTGTTTTAAGAGCCAGGGTAACGCTAACGCAATCAGGTTTGGTGCTATGTTTTTCTTGCCAGACGAGGATCAAATAGCTGCCCAACTGGTCCGTATAATGTCGGGGGATTGCCTGCTAGAGGTCTTTGGAGGGAGTTTAGCGGCGGCGAAAGATTTTATGTATATACTCTTTGAAGAAGAGTTTTCCACGAAAGTTTCCACATATCTGTTATGGAGAAATGAGTATTGCGCGGAAAATGTGGCTGAACCTCTGACCCTAACCAAAGTAAATTATATTATACGATCAGCAGGGGAACCACACCCGCAGGGTTTATCGCCGGACAAACTTATGGAGCAGGCAGATATTGTAGGCCAGCGAATGCTAGACACTTTTGGCAATAAGAATCAGCGAGAGGAGTTCGAAAGCCGGCTACGAAGAGTCGTTGATTTAATTGTTAGAAAATTGCCTCCGCCCAACGCAGAAAATCAAGCAAGGTGGGATAACATACGTACAGCCGCTGAAACTATGATAAGTGCATCTCAAAAAGCAAATGGAGATGGTGAAAGAAAACTTAGAAGAGCTAGGGCAAGACTTCCCTTCCTTAACCTTTAACCTTATACCCTCATGGAACTAGAGGGGAAAGTTTTTTTCAAAAAATGATTGCGAGCTCTCCTTAGGGTTTCGGAAGCCGAAAGTTTTTGGAAAAGAAAGAAAGTTTTCGGCGTAAAAATATCGATAAGTTTGGAAAAACATTTCAAATTGTTGACAATTTAAGAAAAATCGTTTCACAGATGCTTTCTGTATGAACAGAGTAGCAGGAAGGGATCCTATTCAGTGTTGTGGCCAATTGGTTGCGAAACCAATAGAAGAAGAAAGCGATGCTGCCAGAGTTAGAGATTTTATCGCAGTAGACGATAAAAAAGTTAGTATTCCCCCGAGGAAAGTGCCTGAGGATACGCTGGAGGATCGTTCGGTGGAAGATTTTACTGTTCCAACGTCTTTAAGGCTCAACTCTCCGAAATTTTGGCTGGAGTGTACGGCGGAGAATACTGCAGGACTGACGGAGGATGAAATTGTTAAATTATTGTTCAGAAAAGGAAAATTTGACATAGGCGGTTTAGGGATTATAATATTTTGCTTGCCAAATGGAAAACAAATAGCTTGCCAACTGATTAATAATATGTCGGGAGATTGCTTGCTGAGGTCTATCGGGGGGAGCATAGGATTGGCAGAATCTTTCGCATATATGCTATTTGAAAAAGAGTTTTGTCAGGAAAATTTAAATGAAAGCAACCTGCCGACGATGGAACAAGTGCGTAATTGTGTGGTAGAGGAATATGGATCTTTGCCAGGGGAAAAAATTGATGAACTAGCAGCTGTTTTGAACCAGGGATCAAGAGACCTTATTCTCCAAGGTCGACATGCAGTAGGCACACGCGAACTGCGAGAAATTGTTGATTTGGTTGTTAACAAATTTCCACCACCCGACGCAGAAAATCGAGTATACTATGAGAACATATATGCAGCTGTGATAGCTGAGTTTCCTGGCCTAGATGGCAAAGAAGAAGTTGTAAAACTTAGGGAAAAGCATCCTGGGTTTAGCCTTGTGCTTTCCTAGAACTGGGAGAATAGTGTTTCTCGAAAAAAGATTGCGAATTCTCCATGGGGTTTCGGAAATCGAAAGGTTTGGGAAAAGAAAGAAAGTTTCTGGCGTAAAAATATCGATAAGTTTGGGAAAATATTTCAAATTGTTGACAATTTAAGGAGAATTGTTTCATAGATATCTTCCGTATGGACAAAGTAGAGAAAGTAAAGCCTGTTCCGGATTGGAGCCAGCTGGCTGCGTTGGCTGCAATGCTAGAGGAAGAAGAAAATGACACTGTAAAAATTGGAAATTTCACCGCAGTAGACGATAAAAAAGTTAGTATTCCCCCGAAGAAAGTGCCCGAAGATACGCTGAAGGCACGTTCAGTCGCCACTGTTGCTGATCCGCGAAGTCCAACGGGTCTCCCTCCAAGGTCTTGGAGGGAGTTTACGGAGACTAATACTGCAAATCTGACGGAGGATAAAATTGCTCAATTGCTATCACCTCAAGAGGGATTTGACCCGAGTGATTGGGGATTTATACTTCTTATGCCAGACGGGTATCGCATAGCTGCCCAACTAGTCAATAGAGTGTCGGAGAAATGCCTACTAGACATCATCGGGGGGAATTTTGAGGCGGCGAGAAATTTTATGTATATATTCTTTGAAGAAAAGTACTGCGCGAAAAAAATGGGTGAACCCCTGACCAAGGAAGAAGTAGATGATGCTATACGATTAGTAGGGGAGGGACCTTTCCCGCAGGATTTATCGCAGGAAAAGTTTGAAGAGCTGGTTGGCACTATACTCCAGACAATATTGGGAGGGGAACCCTTCCCGCGGGGTTTATCGCAGGAAAAGCTTGGAGAGCGGATGGGCACTATAATCCAGACAATGCTAGACATTCTTATCAAGAAGAATCGGCGAGAGGAGTTCGAAAGTCAACTGCGAGGAGTCGTTGATTTAATTGTTAAAAAATTGCCTAAACCTAACGCAGAAAATCAAGCAAGGTGGGATAACATACATACAGCCATTAAAACTAAGGTAAGTGCGTCTCAAAGAGCAAATGAGGATGAGGATAGTAAAGGAAAACTTAGAAGAGCTAGGGCAAGACTTCCCTTCCTTAACTTTTAACCTTGTCCTTCCATAGAACTAGAGGGAAATGGTGTTTTTCGAAAAAAGATTGTGAAATTTCTTCAGGGTCTCGAAAGTTCAAAGTTTTGGGGAACCCAAGAAAGGCCTCCAACGTAAAAATATCGATAAGTTTGGGAAAATATTTCAAATTGTTGACAATTTAAGGAAAATTGTTTCATAGATACCTTCCGTATGGACAAAGTAGAAAGAAGAGAGCCTGTTCAGTATTGGAACCGCTTGGCTGCAATACTAGAGAAAGAAGAAAACGATGCTGCAAAAAATGATGCTGCAAAAACTAGAAATTTTATCGCGATAGACGGTAAAAAAGTTAATATTCCTCAGAGGACAGTGTCAGAAGGTACGTTGGTGAAAGCACGTTCGGTAGTCGCTGTTGCTGATCCAGAAGATTCGATAGTCAATCGTCCGAGATCTTGGATAGAGTTTACGATGGAAAATACTGCAAAGCTAACGGAGGATGAAATCGTCGAACTACTTCAATTAAGCGGCCAATTTGACGCGAGCAAATTGGCCTCCATACTTTTCTTGCCAAACGGGCCTCGCATAGCCACTCAACTGGTCAATAGAATGTCGGGAGATTGCCTGCTAAAGGCCATCGGAAGGGACTTAATGGCGGCGGATAATCTTGTGTGTATATTATTTCCAGAAGATTATTTTGATGGACTTACGGGAGAGTCCCCGACGGTAGACAGAATGGCTGTTTGTGTACGAAGGGAATGCGAACCTTTGCCGCAGGGTTTATCGAAGGAAAAAGCCGATGGACAGATAAGTATTGTGAGTCAGACAATGATGAAGGTATGTGCCGATAAAGATCGGCGAAAGGACTACGAAAGTCGACTGCAAAGAATCGTTGATTTAATTTTTAACAAATTACCTCCGCCTAACAAAGAAAATCAAAAACAGTGGGATAACATATATACAGCTGTAATGGAAGAAACTACAGACCTAGATGGTGAAACTAGCGAAGATGGCGAAAAAAAACTTGAAGAACTTGAAAGAAGATACACCGTCTGGAAAGTTGTGGAGGAAAATTGAAAACTGTCATAGGGACAGTAAGTTAAAAATGCATTTTAAAAAACGGTTTTTACTGCCCAAAAGTACTTAATGGCGCAACATGTTTTAAAAGGAAGAAGCCCGTCACACATTTTGATGGGCTTTTTGGTTAAAGTTTTTCCAAAAAGCATCTGGAGATGTGTTAAACGTAAGAATTGATACGCATTCTATTGTGGGCATCACCATAATGGTTTGACAAAGCCCTTTGCCTCATTTTACTGTGCCTCACAGGTGAAGAATTCAAAGTTTGACCTAGAGTCCCATCAAGGGAAACGGATAGATTTAGTTATCATAGCGGGAGAACATTCGGGCGACCAACATGCGGCAGAAATGCTGGCAGAAGTTAAAAAAATACGCCCCGATATCAATGTCGTAGCATTTGGGGGGAGCGCTCTCAGGAATGCTGGAGCTGATGTAATTTTGGACATGACAAAATTTTCAGTGGTTGGATTATACGAAGTTTTGCGGAACCTTTTCTTTTTTGCAAAATTGATAAAACAAGTATTTTCATGGATCAAAGACAATCATCCTCGCGCCGTTTGTCTCATAGATTACCCGGGTTTCAACATTCGGTTGGCTCAAATGCTATTCGATGGCAAGCTTTCTCAAAAGGCCGGTGGAGATATAAAAGTTCTCTACTACATATCACCGCAAATTTGGGCATGGAAACCAAAACGATGCTATCAAATGGCAAAATTTGTCGATCGAATGGCGACAATTTTCCCATTTGAAAAAGACTGGTTTAGGAAAACCGACCTGGACGTCAGCTTTGTGGGCCATCCTTTTGTAGCAGATTCTTACAAATTAAAAGTTACCTACGACCCCAAGGGCCCCATCTTGTTGCTTCCTGGCAGCAGGTGTCCCGCCGTTAAAAAAATTTTCCCTCTACTGTTGGGCAGTTTCAATGAGATTTTGAAACAGAGGAGCGAATGTACGGCAATTGTGGTGTACCCCGATGAAACGATACTGGCTGTCCTGCGAAAAATTTTAAATAGGAGATTTTCCAGGCTGCTAGATAAAATAACATTCGTGCCCGACGGGGATAACATTGAGGTGTGCGCAGCTATCATGAGTTCGGGAACCATGTCTTTGAAATGCTGCCTGGGCGGGATTCCGGGTGCCATTGTGTATAAAACTCATCCGCTGACCTATGCCATTGGGAGAATGTTGGTGAACGTAAAATATTTGGGCATTGCAAATATTTTGTTAAATCGATGCGTGTGGCGGGAATTTATACAATACCAACTGAAACCGAAGTCTGTTGCAAAGTATATTTTGCCATACATCGACGATGAAAAGCTTCAGCAGCCATTGGAAAAGGTTGCAAGGGAGTTGAAAGAGATATTGTCCGCGGGAAAGGATATGTCCGTTGCCCAATGGTTACTGTCGGCGATTGAATAGGTGATTGGTAATATGACTTTGTGGACTAAAAATGTACTTTCAAAACTATACCGCAAGTTTTTTTATCCGAGTGGTATCCTTTTGGCCGATGCCAGGGAATATGTGGCAGGGGATGACACCCGCCTAATAAATTGGAACATCACTGCCAAGACCAATGCTCTGTCCGTAAACAATATTTGTGCCGATAGCGGAAATGATATCATTTTTGCATTGGATGTTAGTGCGTCCATGAAGTTTGGGACCAAAAAACAGCCGAAAATTTCATTGGCAACAGATATTTTAAAAACCCTGTCCCAGCTATCGGAAAAAAATAACGATAGGGTGGGATGTCTTATGTTTTCCAATGGGGTGGAAAAATATTTTCCACCGCGGAGGCGTGCTCAGTGTTTTCCGTACGCAATTGACAAAATAGTTCATTGCCAGGAAAAGTTACGGACAGATTTGTTGGCGGCCTTGAAATTTTTGAACAAAGTATTAACCAAACGATCTCGGGTCATTTTGATTTGCGATACATTTGCCTTGACCGCTGGAAGAAAAGCAATATTAGCCCAGCTACACATCTTGCAATCAAAGCACGATGCAATGATGTTTCCGATGGTGGATGGAAACGACATGTTGGTAGCGCAGCTTGGTAGAATTACGGTCGAAGATTCGGAGACCGGCGAAATTTTTGAAATTGACACCGATGATGTGGAAATGATGTCTAGGGTAGAAGCCCAATACGCCGCTTACCAAAATTTAATTTTTAAAGATGTGGAAAGTGTTGGGATAAAAATTTTCCCAATCAATACTCAAAATTCTGCGATGGAATTTCTTTTTAAACTTTTTAAATAAATTGTGTTACCGTTTTAATTTTTTCTATTGTCTTGGTCTTGGAAATTGTGCAGATTAATGGCCGAGACATAATGAAGCATGAAAAGAAAAGTGGTCGTGTTGCTTGGTTCGCGTGGATAGCAGCAGCAATTTTCTACTTGTATGAATATGCGGTTCGCATTGCTCCCAGCGTAATGGAACATGAGTTGGCTGTGGAATTTTCTGCGTCCGCTGCGACGATGGGTACCGTATTGGGGGCCTATTATTTGGTCTATGCCCCCCTACAATTGTTTGCCGGCCTGCTGTTCGATAGGTTTGGAGGCAAAAAAGTGCTTGTCCCCGCCTCCATTTTGGTATCCATTGGTTGTCTTTGCATGATTATTCCAAGCAATTCCCTACTTTATATAACCGCGGGAAGGATTTTGGCGGGAGTAGGTTCAAGCTGTGCTTTCATTGGAGTCATGTACCTGGCTGCGGTGTGGTTCCATGAAAATAAATTGGCCTTTTTGTCGGGCTTAGCCACATCACTTGGGATCTGTGGAGCTCTTTTGGGACAGGCTCCCCTATCGGTCTTGATAGATAAGTCTGGGTGGAGGATGTCGCTGGTGCTATTGGCAATTATAGGATTGGTAACATTTATCATTGTATACCTGTTTATCCCGCAGACGCCCCACTGGGAGAAGGAAAAACAACAGATTGCAAAATCGGACCGATCCTCGTTAGCTAATTTTGTTGCTGGATTAATTTCGGTTTGCCGAAACAAACAAACATGGATAGTGGGGCTAGTAGCCAGTTGTTTGTATATGCCAACCGTCGTATTTGGCGACCTTTGGGGGGTTCAATACATGCGGAGTGCATTGGGCCTACACAAGGCAGAGGCTGCCAAAGTCACCAGTATGCTTTACATAGGATGGCTGATCGGAGGGCCGCTGATTGGATTATTATCAGACCTAATAGGGTGTAGAAGGAAGCTGCTAGTCTTCGGTTGCTTCCTAAGTACAATTTTTTTCTCAGTGGTGCTGATATGTCCCATACAATCCCCGTTTATCATAGGCTTGTTGCTGTTTTTAGCCGGTATTTCTTCGAGTCCACAGGTGATTTGTTTTGTTGCAAGTTTAGAGGCTAATTTGCCGAGTGCAAAGGGAAGTGCAATTGCAGTAGTCAACATGATCGTAATGTTTGTCGGAGGAATATTCCAGCCCATAGTCGGCTGGCTGATGGGGAGAAATTCCACCTACGGCACGGAAGCAATCCCCCATATCGCTTTCAGAAATGCCCTCCTAACCATGCCAATTTTGACCTTTGTTGGCTTGCTGCTGTCACTTTTTATAAAAAAAGGAATTGATAAAAGAGCACTCCGTGA